>NZ_CAMPQC010000004.1:0-208354 GCF_946902955.1 Corynebacterium sp. Marseille-P8863
TTGGGTGTGTCGGTGGTTGATGGCGGCGGGGAAACGCCCGGTCCCATTCCGAACCCGGAAGCTAAGCCCGCCCGCGCTGATGGTACTGCACTCGGGAGGGTGTGGGAGAGTAGGTTACCGCCGACCCAATAACTATAAATAATTGAATACTGTTTGTGCGCCCCGTCGGGTGGGACCTGTTGTTGGTCCATACCCGGCGGGGCGCTTTTTTCTATTCCCGCGCGGGGTGGGGGCTGCTGGCCCCCCGGCTGTTGATCGAGACGCACCCCGCGCTATTTGGCGCCCGCGGCGACACCGGACCGAGGGGGTTTACCGTTGGCGGTTGTCTACATGGGGCGAGCTCCATCTCCACCGACCGGGCACATGCGGCCAGGGCTTCTATCGGCGCAACCGTACAAATAGAGCTAGCTCCAAAGAGAGCCGCCGCGCCGAAGTTTTACAACCACCGCACCCACACACCTGGCACCGTTTCGCAACACTTGTTACCGCAGAGTGATCGGGGAGTTTCGTGAGGGGGCGGGGATCCCAGTGGTTTTACTCTGCCAGCCCAAGAGCGCAACTCGGCTAAACACCCGGGGCAAAGATTTCGCTGTTACCCTCGCCGCGCGATCGCCGGGCGTTGCTGTTGCCACCCGGTTCACGCGTGCTGGCGCACCGCCCAACCCCGCGTGCAGTCAGTAGGGCGGCTATTTGACGAGATCTCCGTGACGAAGATGCGAGACCGGGGGGACCGCGTGAACTCGTCATCCTTTTCTCGTCAACCGCACACAGCGTCCATCAAACTCACGCCATTCTCGTCAAACACGCGAAAGCTTCACCGGGCCGGACCGACAGCTCGCCGTCACACCCGCACCGGGAGAAGCTCAGAGCCCCGACGCGGCACCATCCCCAGCTGAAAGAAGGGCTGCGATGTCCGCGGAGTGGGAAAGCAGCCGATTTTCAAGAGCATGGATTACACGCAACGTCCACTGGTGCGCTCTCACAATATTGGCAGTGTGGCAACGCACTGAATCGATTCAGACGTGATTTGTCTCGCACACGCCTTGCACCTTTTGTAGATTGACAATTGACAGTCAGTTAACAATGCGATTGTCGGAAGCCAGCACACATTCTCTACCAATTGGAGTTTTAAGCTATGTTGAATAAGCGTTTCGCGGCCAGCGTTGTTGCTGGCTGCATGATCACCCCCGGAATTGTCGCGCCTTCGGCCAATGCGGTATCCGTCAAGGTGAGCGGTGGCACCTGCCACTTCACCTTCACTGCTCAGGAGCAAGAGCGGTACATGATGCCAAGCTCAAACACGACAACGCCGCAGGAGGCGAAGAAGGCCATCAAGGAGACAAAGGCAGCGCAAGCGCAGGAGCGAAAAGCTATTGCGGAGCTGAAGAAGACCGATCCCGCCGCCGCGGCAGAGCGCGAGAAGTTGTTCAAGGTTGGGGTTGAGGCCTACGAGAAGACCTTCCTTCCAGCTTTTCAAAAGTGCGCGGGCAGTGGTGGCTCCAATGCGCCGCAAAAGCCGAAACCCAAGCCGAAGCCCAAGCCGAAGCCAAAGCCGGGGACTCCGGGCACCGATGGCGGTTCCAGCTCTCAGGACGGCGGTAAGCCCGGAGATGCCGAGGGAAAGAACGCGCTGAGCGATGAGGACGGCAAGCTCAACGGGGCGGGGATCGGAGTCGTCTCGGCCGGCGTGATCCTGTTGGTGCTGGGCGGCGTTGCAGCTGCGCTTCCTTCGCTGAAGCCGATGCTGCCCGCTGAGATTGCGGCGATGCTGCCGTAGTGAGGTTCGCCTCGCCTGGAGTAGGGGCTCAGTAGAAGGCCGCGAGCTCGTGAGGGTTCGCGGCCTTTGGTGTGGCGGTGGCGTCGATAAGCACTTCGCCCCTGGCGGTGTCCGAGAGCAACAGACCCTATAATGAGTTGAACGCGAAAGAAAGGGCATTGATGTCGGAAAACGATAACCGGTCGTATAAGCGTGGTGGCCAGAACGGCCGTGGTGGCAAGCCGAAGCGTGGCCGCGATGACAAGCGTCGCGGTGGCCGCGGCGACAGGTTTGAGAAAAAGGTCCGGCATGATCGGTCGAACCCGTCACGGCAGGGGTTCCGCGAGGACCGGATGGCGCAGAAGATTTCCGAGCCGGATCTGCCGGATGGCATCGACATCAATGAGCTTGATCGTTCCGTGCTGCAGGACCTGCGCGTGCTGTCCAAGGACAACGCTAACCGCGTAGCGCAGCACATGGTGATGGCGATCGAGATGCTGGAGGACGACCCCAAGCTCGCGCTGCGCCACGCGCGTGCCGCGAAGAACCGCGCAGGCCGCGTGGGCGTGGTGCGCGAGACCAACGGAATCGTGGCCTACCACGCCGGTGAATGGAAGGAAGCGCTTTCCGAGCTGCGGGCGGCACGCCGCATGAGCGGCGGCCCCGGCCTGTTGGCCGTCATGGCAGACGCGGAGCGCGGCCTTGGCCGCCCCGAAAAGGCACTCGAGCTGGGGCGGACGCCGGAGGCTCGGCAGCTGGAGCCGGAAGACCGCGTCGAGCTGGCCATCGTGCTCGCAGGTGCGCGCCACGATCTTGGGCAGCACGACTCCGCACTGGCAACGCTGTCTCGCCTTGACCCGACGCTG
Organism: Corynebacterium sp. Marseille-P8863; assembly: GCF_946902955.1. Classification (NCBI taxonomy): domain Bacteria; kingdom Bacillati; phylum Actinomycetota; class Actinomycetes; order Mycobacteriales; family Corynebacteriaceae; genus Corynebacterium; species Corynebacterium sp. Marseille-P8863. Next base: position 2,623 of record NZ_CAMPQC010000004.1, read on the forward strand.
CATCCTGAAACCTTCTCCGAGCTGCGTTTGGCCTACGCGTACGCAGATGCGCTGCTCTCCGTGCAGCGAGAGAACGAGGCCAAGGAGTGGTTCGCCGCTGTGGACAAGGCAGACGAAGACGGCATCACGGATGCGGACGAGCGTGTCCGCGAGCTGAGCTAGAACGAGCGCGACGAGACATGGACGGAAACACGACGCTACAAGCGCAGCACGACGCGCTTCTGCTGGATCTGGACGGCACGGTCTGGGAGGGCGGCCGGGCGATCCCGAACGCCGTCGAGGCGATCAACGCCTCCGGGTGCAAGGCAATCTACATCACGAACAACGCCTCTCGAGCGGCGAGCAGGGTCGCAGCAATGCTGCAAGACATTGGGCTCAACGCCGCCGAGGCCGACGTGCTCACCTCGGCTCAGGCCGCGCTCGGGCTGGCGGAGGACGTGCTCGAACCGGGGGATCCGGTGCTCGTGCTCGGCGCGCAGCCGTTCAAGGATCTCGTCCGTGACGCGGGGTACCAGGTCACGGATTCCGCCGACGACGCACCGAAGGCTGTGCTCCACGGGCACAACCCGGACACCGGGTGGGCGGAACTGTCCGAAGCCGCGTTGGCCATCCGCGCCGGCGCCGTCTACCTCGCGTCCAACATGGACACCACGCTGCCGATGGAGCGGGGCCTGATGGTAGGCAACGGATCGATGATCGCTGCGGTCACCTCAGCCACCGGCGTGACGCCACGGTCGGCGGGCAAGCCCGAGCCCGCGATGTTCCACCAGGCGGCAGAGCGCTTCGGGGCCAAGTCGCCGCTGGGCATCGGCGACCGCCTGGACACCGACCTGGCTGGCGGCGTCGCGGCGGGGATGCCCACGCTCCACGTGCTCACCGGCGTCTCCGGGCCGCTCGCGCTGCTCCAGGCCCCGCCGCAGCAGCGCCCGACGTACATCGGCGAAGATATGCGCGCGCTGGCGGCGGATCCCGCCACGCTGCAGCCCGGTGCGCAGGGCGGCTTCCAGGCGCGGATGGAGGGCGACGAGCTGGTCGTGGATGGGGGCGAGGAGGCGTCGACAAGCGTTCAGGCGCTGCGTACCGCCCTCGAGGTCGCCTGGGCGCAGCCCACCGGGCCGAGGAATGTGCGGGCGGCGTCCACGGAGGCCGAGGCCGCGCTGGCGAAGTGGTGGTAGCGTGCCCGCGCCGAAGCCACACGACCCGCGCACGACGCAGCACAGCCCCGCCGAAGTCACGCAGCGCGTGCAGGAGATTCTCGCCGAGCCCGTGCAATCGCTTGTCGACGAAGCGTCGCAGCTCACCCGCGCCCACGACGTCTTAAGCGACGCCCTACGCAACCAGTAGAAGGAGACTCAGACGTGGCACCTGGACGGAGGCGACTCGACGCCGAACTCGTCCGCCGCAAAATCGCGCGCTCGCGCGAGCAGGCGCAGATGTGGATCAAGGAAGGCAAAGTCATCGTCGGCGGCTTCCCCGCGACGAAGCCCGCCACCGTGGTGGAACCCGACGCTTCCATCAAGGTGGATGTGGCGGAGGAGGACGAGTGGGCGTCGCGAGGCGCGCACAAGCTCCTGTCCGCGCTGGAGGCGTTCGGGCCGCAGGGGCTCGACGTGGCGGGCAAAGTGGCGCTCGACGCGGGCGCATCGACCGGCGGCTTCACCGACGTGCTGCTCAAGCGCGGGGCGCGGGAAGTCATCGCCGTGGACGTGGGGTACGGGCAGTTGATCTGGCGGCTGCAGAATGATCCGCGCGTGCGGGTGCTGGACCGGACGAACATCCGCAACCTGACGCTCGAGCAGATCGGGCAACCCGCCGACCTCATGGTGGGCGATCTTTCCTTCATCTCCCTCAAGCTGGTGCTGCCCGCGATCGCGGCCTGCCTGGCGCCGGGGGCCGACCTGCTTCCCATGGTGAAACCGCAGTTCGAGGTGGGCAAGGACCGGCTCGGCCATGGCGGTGTCGTGCGCTCGAACGAGCTGCGCGCCGAGGTGACCGCGGACGTGGCCGCGTACGCGCAGTCGCTGGGGCTCAGCGTGAAAGGCGTCACCGCTTCTGGTCTTCCCGGCCCGAGCGGCAACGTAGAATACTTCCTATGGCTGGTCAAAGACGGCGGCGCCGGAGCACTGGATGCTGCGGCGCTGCGGGCCATGGTGGACACAGCAGTTGAGGAAGGACCGACACACACGTGACTGAGACCGCGCACCGGACAATCCTGCTCGTCCCGCACTACTACCGGCCCGAAAACATCTCTTCCGCTGCGGTCGCGGCGCGCCTGCTCACCGCCGCCGGCATCGGGGTTCGGCTGCTCACGTTGCGGGAGGACAGCCCTGTTGATGAGGACGCGGTGCTGCGCGACTTGGACCACGTCCAGCCCGGGCCAGACGCCGCGAAAGGCTGTGAGCTTGTCCTCGTCCTCGGCGGCGACGGCACCTTCCTCCGCGCCGCGAGCTTCGCGCACGCGCAGGACATCCCGGTGCTGGGCATCAACCTGGGCCACGTCGGATTCCTCGCAGAGGGCGAGTCGGAGAGCCTCGAGGCGGTGATCCAGCACGTCATTGATAAGACCTACCGTGTCGAAGAGCGCATGACTATCGACGTCATGGTGCGCGACGCAGACGACAACGAGCTGGGGCGCAGCTGGGCGCTCAACGAGTGCAGCATTGAAAACGCGAACCGCACGCAGGTGCTCGACGCCACGTTGGAGATCGACTTCCGCCCCGTGTCCTCGTTTGGCTGCGACGGTGTGCTCATCTCCACCCCGACCGGCTCGACCGCGTACGCCTTCTCCGCGGGCGGGCCCGTCATGTGGCCGGCGCTGGACGCCATCCTCGTCGTGCCGAACAACGCGCACGCGCTGTTTGCTAAGCCACTGGTGGTCTCGCCGCGGTCCACGGTTGCCGTCGAATCCGAACCGACGACGAGCGACGCCGTGGTAGTCATGGACGGCTTCCGCTCGATTGCAATGCCCCCGGGCTCGCGCGTGGAAGTGATCCGCGGCGCGCGCCCGGTACGGTGGGTGCGTATCGACGACCGCCCGTTCACCGACCGGCTGGTGAACAAGTTCCAGCTGCCGGTGTCTGGCTGGCGTGGCCCGCGCTACTCGTAGTCGCGGCTGCACGGGACGGATGTGAGGGAAGGGAGAAGCCATGCTGGCAGAGATTGCCATTAGCAACCTGGGCGTGATCTCGCACGCCTCTGCGGAACTGGCTCCGGGGCTCACGGTGCTCACCGGTGAGACCGGCGCCGGTAAGACCATGGTGGTCACCGGTCTGCGGCTCCTCACCGGAGGCCGCGCGGACGCGTCCCGCGTGCGCACCGGCGCCAAGGAGGCCGTGGTCGAGGGCGCGTTCAGCACCGACGGGCTTCCGGAGGACGTCCGCGTGCGCATCGCGGAGATCGCGGAGGGGGCCGGCGCGGCCGCCGACGAGAACGACGAGTACGTCGTCTCCCGCTCAGTCAAGGCGACCGGGCGGTCGAAGGCGCACCTCGGCGGCCGGACGGTGCCCGCGGCAACGCTGGGCGAGCTTTCCAATGAGCTGCTCACAATCCACGGGCAAAACGACCAGCTGCGCCTCATGTCGCCAGATCAGCAGCTCGCGGCGGTGGACCGGTTCGACCCGAAAATCGCCGGCAAGCTGGAGACCTACCGCACCGCGTACACGGCGTGGCGCAAGGCGGCGAGCGAACTCCGCGAGCGCACGGAGCGTCGACAGGAGCTGGCCCAGGAGATTGACCGGCTGCAGTTCGCCATCTCGGAGATCGACGAGGTCGCCCCGCAGGACGGCGAGGATACAGACCTCGTCGACACCATTAATCGCCTCCAGGACGTCGACGCGCTGCGCGAGGCGTCGCACACCGCGCTCGTAGCCATCGACGGCGCCGAGGCGGCTGGCGGGTACGGCGACGACGAGGAAGCTGCCTCCACGCTCGTCGGCCGCGCGGCGACCGCGCTGGACGGCGCGAGTGACAAGGCGCTGCAGGAGCTCGGCGCCAGGTTGCACGAGGTGGCGAGCATGCTTGGCGACGTCTCCGCGGAACTTGGCAGCTACGTCGCGGAGCTCCCGAGTGACCCGGACGAGCTTGAGCGGCTCCTCCAGCGCCAGCAGCAGCTCAAGGGGTTGACCAGGAAATACGCCCCCGACATTGCTGGCGTCCTGGCCTGGCGCGCCAAGGCTGCGAAGCGGCTCGAACGCATCGACACCTCCGACGAGGCCATCGAGCAGCTGAAGAAGCAGGTCGCGGAGGCGGAAGCCCAGATGCGCACCCGCGCCACCGCGTTGTCGAAGGCGCGGGCCAAGGCCGCCGCGGCGCTGGGCAAGGCCGTGACCGAAGAACTCCACGGCCTGGCGATGCCGAAGGCGCAGCTGACCGTATCCATTGACAGCACCGACTTCGGCCCGCGCGGCGCCGATGCGGCGGAGATTCGGCTTGCCCCGAACAGCGCGCTCGAGCCGAAGCCGCTGGCGACGAGCGCGTCCGGCGGTGAGCTCTCGCGCGTCATGCTCGCCCTCGAGGTGGTGCTGTCCGGCACCAGCGGGGGAGCGACGATGGTGTTCGACGAGGTCGACGCCGGCGTCGGCGGGCGCGCAGCGGTGGAAATCGGCCGCCGCCTTGCCCGGCTCGCCGCGCGCAACCAGGTCATCGTGGTCACCCACCTCCCGCAGGTCGCGGCCTACGCGGATACCCACCTGCACGTGGCAAAGGATGTCAGCGACGAGGCCGTCACCTCGGGCGTGCTGAGCCTGAGCTCCGCCGAGCGGATCGACGAGCTGGCCCGCATGATGGCCGGCCTGGACGACTCCGATACCGGCAAAGCCCACGCGAAGGAGCTGTTCGCAAGGGCGCAGCGCGAAGTGGAGGAATTGCGCCAGTAGCGCTCCCGCGCGCCTACCAGGTTCGGGCAGGTCACGCGTGCACAATATGACGCATGACTGTTGCTTCCCGGAACTCCGAATCCGCGCAGCCCGCGCTGACGGGCACGTTGCGTGACTGCAGGCCGAAAGGCAAGGGGCCGTCCCGCATGAGCGAGGGCGACATCGCGCTGGTTGATTCGGCGGACATGACTCGCCGCCAGGCTGAGGCGCTGCTCGCGCACCGGCCGAGCGCCGTGATCAACCTGTCCCGCTTTTCCACCGGCGCCATGCCCAACTACGGCCCGCATTTGCTTCTCGACGCCAACGTCACCCTCCTCGAAGCAACCGGAGGCGACGGCGCCCTGCGCGACGGCAAGAAGGTCCGCCTCGGCGAGGACGGCAGCATCACCGTGGGCAAGAAGCCCGCGGGGACCGCAGTGCCTGTGACGCGCGGCGACCTCGACGCCACGTTCGCCGAGGCGCAGCGCAACCTGGTCGAGCAGATGGAGGCCTACTTTGGCAACACCATCGAGTTCGTGCACGCGGAAGCCCCGTTGCTCATCGACGGCCTCGGCGCCCCGGACCTTGGCGAGTCCATGGCGGAGCGAAAGGTCGTGGTGGTGTCGCCCTGCCCGGACCTCCGCGATCGGCTGAAGGGGATCAAGAACTTCATGTCCGAGTTCACCCCGGTGATCGTGGGCGTTGGTCAGGCGTCGGACGTCCTCGTGGAGCTCGGTTTCGAACCTGACTACATTGTCGGAGATCCGACTGACGTGGCGTCGGAAAGCTTGCGCAGCGGCGCGCGCGTCATCCTCCCCGCCGAGCCGGACGGGTTTGCTCCGGGGCTGGAGCGCATCCAGGATCTGGGAGTGGGGGCGATGACCTTTCCGGCGGCGACGGAATCCCCGACGGACCTGGCGATCCTGTTGGCGGTGTTCCACGACGCGGAGATGATCGTGACCGTTGGTCAGGTCGTGGAGCTTGACCAGATTTTCGCCGCGCCCGAGTCGACGCCGCCCGAGGCGCTGCTCACCCGCATGAAGGCGGGACGCAAGCTGGTTGATTCCACGGTGGTGGAGCAGCTGTACGCGGTGCCGTCGAGTGGCGGGGTCGCGTGGGCGTGGGCGATCCTGGGGATCCTGGTGGCGATCGCGACCATCGTCCTCGTCGTCGGCCTGTATGGGCCGGGGGATTTCTCTGACAACCTGGTCAATACCTGGAACAGCATTGCGCTGTCCTTCCAGGACCTGATCGACCGCCTGACCAAGTAAAGGAGCCTGAACATGTCTGATGGAGGACGCACAAGCGGGCTTGTGGTGACCGGCCTGGGGTGGGGCATTGCGCTCGGCGTGGCCGCCGGCGCGCTGCTCATCGCGCCCGCGATGCATAACGACGGCCAGCCGCTTGGCCAGGACAACTCCGCGACCTCGAAGGAGGCGCAGCGCGCGGAGGCGTACGCCGACAACTCGGATACGCTGCTCGGTGAGCAGTCGGCGGCAATTGTGAAAGACGCGCTGAAAGATAAGCACGTGACGGTGATCCGCACCGAGGGCGCCTCCGATGAGGACGTGAAGGCGGTGCGCTGGCTGCTGGGAAAGGCGGGCGCCAAGGATTCCGGCGAGCTTGAGTTGGCATCAAAGTTCACGGATCAGGACTCGGCGGACGCGCTGTCGTCACTGATCGCAAACACCCTGCCCGCCGGGGCACAGCTGTCGGTGGAAGATCGACGGCCAGGCGTCCACGCCGGTGAATCGCTGTCCGCGGCACTGTTGGTTGATGCGGAGACGGGGGAGCCGCTCGCGCCCGCGGGCGACCGGCAGTTCGTCCTCGATGCGCTCAAGCAAGCGGGGTTTGTGCACTACAGCGGCGACCTTGTGCCCGCTGACGCGATCGTGATCGTGACCGGGGCCGCCGGAGACGACACCGACGAGGAAGGCGGCGTGGGCGCAGGCAAGGGCGCCCCGGACGAATTCGGCCAACAGCTGCTTGCAGACTTCGCCGACGCACTGGGCAAGACTGAGCCGACCGTGTTAGGCGTGCGCGAAATTGACGCGTGGCACGCACCGGAGCTCCAGCACGCGACCTTTGTGCAGGCCGTGGAGACGGAGGCGGGCCGCATCCGCGCGACGCTTGGTGCGGCAGGCTCGGCAACGTCCTAGGCTTACACCTATGGCTGAACAGATGGAACACACTTCGCCGCACGCGCACGAGTTCACGGTCGTTGACTCGGAACTGCTGCAGGAATCGCCCATCTTGGCGATGCGCCGAGACACGGTCACGATGCCCGGCGGGGCGCAGGCGTCGCGCGAGGTCGTCGAGCACTTCGGCGCAGTCGCCGTCGTTGCGCTGAACGATCGTAACGAGGTGGCCGTGGTGAAGCAGTACCGGCACGCTGTGCGCCACCGCCTGCTCGAGCTCCCCGCCGGGCTGCTCGACGTCGCCGGTGAGGACGAGCTGACCGGCGCCAAGCGCGAGCTTGTCGAGGAAGCCGGGCTCGAGGCCGCCAACTGGTCAGTGCTTGTGGACCTGGTGACCTCGCCCGGCTTCGCCGAAGAGGCCGTCCGGGTCTTCCTCGCCCGCGAGCTCCGCGAGGTCCCTCGCCCGCCCGCCGAGGAGGAAGAGGCGGATATGACGTTGACCTGGATGCCGCTGGAACAAGCGCGCGAGGCGGTGCTTCGCGGTGAGATCGTCAACTCCATCGCGATCGCGGGCGTGCTCGCAGCAAGCGAGGTGCAAGCCGGTCGCGCGACACCGCGCAGCACCGACGCACCGTTCGAGCTGCGCCCGACCTCGCTGGCAAAGCGCCGCGTCGCCGCAGGGATCACCCCGGACATGAAGCGCATCTAGTGCAGGCTCGCACCCTCGCCGAGCGCTGGTTGACCCACCTCATCGTCGAGCGCGGCGTGTCCACGCACACGGAGAGCAATTATCGACGCGACGTCAACCGCTACCTCACCTGGCTGGAGCGCGCCGGCATCACCGATCTCGCGGCAGTCAGCGCGCTGGACGTCGAGGCGTACGTGGCCGACCTCCGCCGCGGCGTCGACGGGACGAAGCCGCTGGCCACCTCCTCGGTAGCGCGGGCCCTGGTCGTGGCTCGGGGGCTGCACAAGTTCGGCGTGGCGGAGGGGGTCCTGCCGCGCGACGTGGCCGCCGAGGTGGCCCCGCCGCAGCAGGGCGAGCAGCTGCCGGACACGCTTTCTGTCGCGGAGGTCGAGTCGCTGCTTGACTCGTGCGCGGGCGATACCCCGGTTGGCGTGCGCGATCGCGCGTTGCTGGAGCTGCTCTACGCCACGGGCGCCCGCGTCTCCGAGGTGCTTGCACTCAACGTCGACGACGCGTCCGAGCTCGAGCCCGGCGCAGGGGTTCTCACCGTCACCGGCAAGGGCAATAAGCAGCGGCTGGTGCCGGTGGGCAGTCACGCGCAGGACGCGCTGCAGGCATACCTTGTGCGGGTGCGCCCGTCGTTTGCCACCGGAAAGTCTCACGCCCTGTTCCTGAACACCCGCGGCGGAGCTCTGTCGCGCCAAAGCGCGTGGACGGCGATCAAGCAGGCCGCCGAGCGGGCGGGCGTGCACAAAGACATCTCCCCGCACACGCTGCGCCACTCGTTTGCCACGCACCTTCTCGAGGGAGGGGCGGATGTGCGGACGGTGCAGGAGCTGCTGGGACACGCGTCGGTGACCACGACGCAGATTTACACCCACGTCACGGCGGAGAATTTGCGCGAGGTGTGGCGGCAGGCCCATCCGCGTGCGTGAGTCGGGGGCGGATCTCACCGTTGCCTGTGGATGCAGTGGCAGTGGTTGCCAGCATAACCGTGTAGATTGAGCGTTTTGCACGATACTCAAGGAGGTCCACGACCCGTGAATCTAGCTCGCCGTACATTTGCCGCGTGTGGCGTCGCCACGCTCTGCGCCGTTGGTGCGCCGCTCGCGTCAGCGCAGCTTCCCGAGGGCATCGACCCTGCGGAGGTGCAATCGATGATCCCGTCCGAGGTCACTGTCCGCGCCGGCGAGACCACCACCGTGGACCTCGGCGTGCCCGTGGATGCGAATTACTCCGGCGGCGGATGGACCGTCACTTCCAACGGCACTCAGGTCTCGGTCACCGCACCCGATGACCCTGGCGCCACTGCGAGCGTGCCCGCCAGCTCTGGAGGGATGAACGCGACCGTCAATCTGGTCGCCGTGGGCGATGACGAGGAGGCAATTGCCGACGACGCGTCGTCGGCAGGCGGCGCAGCCAGCGCCGACGATGATGCTTCCGGCAGCGAAGGCGGCAGCGGTGCGCGCGAGTTTGGCAGGTCCGGCGAGGATGGGGACGGCGAAAGCGCTGGGGATGCTGGGGATACGGAGGACTCAGGAGACTCAGGAGACTCAGGGGACTCAGAGGATTCAGCAGGCAGCGCCGGTAGCGGGCACAGCAGGAACGGCGGCGCGGCCGGCAGCGTGTCCCACCCGGACCGCACTAAGGCGGAGGAGGTGGACACTTCGGGCGCCAAGCGCTTCGAGTTCGACGGCGAGATTGACGGCAACACGCTCGTGGTGAAGGTGCCGTTGTCGCGCGCTGCGGACCTGATGAAGTACACCAAGACCGATACCGAGGGCGCAACGCTGCGCTACCTGGACGTCAACGGCCAGGTGATCAAGGGGGTCAAGCGCGACGTCGACGTGGCGAAGCGCACGCTGACCCTGACGTACCCGGAAGGCGAGACACCGGACAACCCGTTCATTATGGAAGTGGTGCGGGACGGCAAGGCCGAGTTCGTCGCCGTGATCACCGCGACCAATGCGCCCACGGAAGAGGCGAGCGGGGACGGGGAGAATCCGTATGGGGAGGCGTCGGCAAGCGATCAAGGCCCCAACACTGACTCGAACGGTGGCGGCTCGATTGTCCCGCTGATTATCGGCGGGGTTGCGCTGCTGGCGGCGATTGCGTTGATCATTGTGTTCTTTGTACGGCGGCGCGCGCGGGCCTAAACGGCGAAACAACAGTGTTGTAAGATGGGCGCGTCAAGCGTTACGGCGTGACGGGCTCGATTGGCGCAGAGACGGTGCCAGGCGACGGAAAGGCACGGAGAGGACCGACAATGGCAGACGACGCACTGTTCGACGCTTCCGAGGAGAAGACCTTCCTCACGGGGCGTCCGTTCCGCGAGTTTGCGGACCCGGCTCCGCTGGACAAGCACGGCCCGGCCACAGTGCTGTCCATGGTCAACCAGAAGGGTGGCGTGGGGAAGACGACCTCCACCATTAACCTGGGTGCGTGCCTGGCGGAGCAGAGCCGCAAGGTGCTGCTGGTGGATCTCGACCCGCAGGGCGCCCTGTCCGCGGGGCTCGGGGTATCGCACGACGAGGAGCAGGTCACCGTCTACGACCTGCTCTTTGACAACACCACGAGCATCCACGGCGCCATTCGCCATTCCAACGTCAGCGGGCTCGATCTCGTGCCGGCAAACATCGACCTCTCGGCCGCGGAAATCCAGCTGGTCAACGAGGTGGGGCGCGAGCACACGCTCGCGCGAGCGCTGCGCCCGGTGCGCAACGAGTACGACATCATCATCATCGACTGCGGCCCGTCCCTTGGCCTGCTCACGGTCAACGCTCTGGCCTGCTCGCAGGGGGTCATCATCCCGATGGAATGCGAGTACTTCTCGCTGCGCGGACTGGCCCTGCTGACGGACACGGTGGAGAAGGTGCGCGACCGCATCAACTTCGACCTGGACATCGTGGGCATCCTGGTTACCATGTTTGACCGGCGCACGACGCACGCCCGCGAGGTGATGGATCGCGTCGTGGAGGTCTTCGGGGACCGCGTTTTTGACACCGTGATTACGCGGACCGTCCGGTTCCCGGAGACCTCGGTCGCCGGTGAGCCGATCATCACGTGGGCGCCGCGCTCGCAGGGAGCGGAGCAGTACCGCAACCTGGCCAAGGAGCTGCTGGAGCGCACCGAAACCAGGACCTCGTAGGCCGGCGTGAGCGACCCGCACACCGGGGCAGAAGCGCGCGACGGAGCGCAAGCGAGTGGGCAGGCGGGCGAGCAGCCCGAGATCACCGGGTTCCGCCTCGTGCTCAACAACTTTGAGGGCCCCTTCGACCTGCTGCTCAACCTGATTAGCTCGAAGAAGCTGGACGTCACCGAGGTGGCGCTTGCAGAGGTGACCGATGAGTTCATCGCGTACACGCGGGCGCTTGGAGAGACCGCCGACCTGGACGAGATCACGGAGTTCATCCTCGTCGCGGCCACGCTCCTGGACCTCAAAGCGGCGCGCCTGGTGCCGCGTGGCGACGCCGACGAGATCGAGGACCTCGAACTGCTGGAGTCGCGCGACCTCCTCTTCGCCCGCCTGCTGCAGTACCGCGCGTACCAGCAAGTGGCCGACCAGTTTGCGCAGTGGCAGAAGCATGCCAGGCGCAGGTACCCGCGCGCGGTGTCGATGGAGCCACAGTTCGTGGACCTGCTGCCGCCCGTGCGCCTGGGACATACCCCGGCCAGTTTTGCGGAGCTTGCCGCCAGCGTCTTCCGGCCGAAGCCGCCCGAGGAGGTCGGCGTTGACCACCTGCACGCCGTGCAGGTCTCTGTGCCGGAGCAGGCCGGGCGGATTCTGGAAACGCTGAAGCTGGTCGGGGCGACGCAGTGGCTTTCTTTCGCGTCGCTGACCAAGGATTGCGCGCTGTCCATGGAGATCGTCGGCCGGTTTCTCGCGCTGCTCGAGCTGTACAAGGCGCGCGCCGTGGAGACGAAGCAGGAGGAGGCGCTGGGGCCGCTGGAAGTGTCGTGGACCGGGCTCGACGTGGACCCCGCGGTGGTCGCGGCAAGCAACTGGAGCTAGGCGGTGCTAGGTAGTGCGCGATGGGTGGGGGCGGGGAGGCGTCGATAAGCACTCGGCCCCTTACAATGTGCGACATGGACATGCCGATGGTCTCACAGCTGCGCTCGCGCGTGGAATCGATCCTGCTTGTGGTGGACAACCCCGTCGAGGCAGAAGACCTGGCGGGGGTGTTGGACGCGACGCGGGAAGACGTGGACGCGGTGCTGCGCGAGTGGGCCGGCGAGCTTGACGCGCGGGGCAGCGGGATCGAGCTGCGCGAAACGCAGGAGGGGTGGCGGCTCTACACGCGGCCGCACAACGCCGATGCGGTCGAGGCGTTCGTCCTGGACGGCACGCAAACGAAGCTGAGTCGCGCCGCACTTGAGACGCTCGCGGTGGTGGCGTACCGCCAGCCGGTGACGCGCGCGCAGGTCGCTGGCGTGCGCGGTGTCAACGTGGACGGGGTGATGCGCACGCTGACGCTGCGCGGGTTGATTGCGGAGGTCGACCCCGATGACGCCACTGGCGCGCACCGCTACGTCACCACGGAACTGTTCCTGGAGCTGCTGGGACTCGACTCGCTGTCGCGCCTGCCGGACCTGGCGCCGCTGTTGCCAGAGGTAGACGCGATCGAGGATGCGTGGTAGAACACCAAGTCCTGGTAGACTCTGCCACGAACTTGGGCGCACCGTTTTCGGTGGCCCGTACAACCCCAATACGTTTGCAAAGGATTCAGCATGACTCCTCCCGCTCGCCGAGACGGCACACCGGACAAGGGGAAGGACGAAACGTTCTACCCTTCGTACGCAAAGCCGGCGAAGAAGCAGCACGTCCGACTGGACAAGCGGCGCGAGAACGCCCGCAAGAACGAGCCCCACCCGTTGGAAGATAACTGGTGGGACGACGATGACAAGGGTGCCACGGGTGCCAAGAAGGCCCGGAAGCAGAAGTCCGAAGGCATTCGCCTGCAAAAAGTGCTCGCGCAGGCCGGCGTGGCGTCGCGCCGCCACGCGGAGGTGATGATTGACCAAGGCCGCGTGGAGGTCAACGGCAAGATCATCACCGTCCAGGGCACGCGCGTGAACCCCAATGTGGACATCATCCGCGTCGACGGCACCCGCATCAACGTCAACGAGGAGTTGGAGTACGTCGCGTTTAATAAGCCGCGCGGGGTGCACACCACGATGCGCGACGAGATGGACCGCATCTCCGTCGGCTCCTACCTGTCCGAGCGCACCGCGGCCGGGCAGCGCCTGTTCCACGTGGGCCGCCTCGACGCCGACACCGAGGGGCTCCTCCTATTGACCAACGACGGCGAGCTGGCCAACCGCCTCACGCACCCGAAGTACAAGGTGACCAAGACCTACTTGGCAACGGTGCTGGGCGAGGCCAAGGGCGACCTGGTGAAGAAGCTGAAGGAGGGCGTTGTGCTTGACGACGGCACCGTGACTGTAGACTACGCGCAGATCGTCGACGTGCACAACGGCCAGTCCATCGTCCGCGTGGAGCTGCACGAGGGCCGCAAGCACATCGTGCGCCGCATGCTCAAGGAGTGCGGCTTCCCGGTGCAGCGCCTGGTGCGCACCAAGGTGCACACCGTGCAGCTGGGAGACATGAAGCCCGGTTCCATGCGCGTGCTGAACTCTGCCGAGTTGGCCTCCTTGTACAAGGTGGTGGATATGTAATGGCTGACGCAACGCAGCTTTCGAACATGCCGGACGGCGGGCTCATTCTCGCCGTCGACGGCCCTTCCGGGACCGGCAAGTCCACCACCTGCCGCGCGCTGGCGAAGTCGCTGGGCGCGAAGTACGTGGATACGGGCGCGATGTACCGCGTGGCCACGCTTGCGGTGCTCCGCGCCGGAGTCGACCCGGCCGACACCGACGCGGTGGTGGCGGCGACCGCCGATCTGCCGCTCGAAGTCTCCGACGACCCAGATTCCAAGCAGGTGCTCCTCGGCGGCGAGGACGTCTCGGGCGAGATCCGCGGCCCGGAGGTTACCCGCAACGTCTCCGCCGTCTCCGCCATTCCACAAGTCCGCGTGAACTTGGTCGAGCTGCAGCGCAAGCTGGCCCGCGAGGCCCACCGCGCCATCGTAGAGGGGCGCGACATCGGGACGGTGGTGCTTGCCGACGCCCCCGCGAAGGCCTTCATGACCGCCTCGGCCCAGGTGCGCGCGCAGCGCCGCTACGACCAGGACATCGCCGCGGGACGCAACGCCGACTTTGACACCGTGCTCGCGGACGTGCAGCGCCGCGACGAGCTCGACTCGTCCCGTGCGACCAGCCCGCTGAAGCCCGCGGAGGACGCGGAGGTCATCGACACCTCCGAGATGACCCCCGAGCAGGTGCTTGACGCCCTGACCGGGCTGATTGAAAGGAGCGCGAAATGACACACCGCGAGGAACCGGAAACCCAGTTCATTCAGCCTGGGATCGACGCGTCCGGCTACGAGGACCTGGACCCCGCCGAGGTAGGTGCCGACGACGCGGAGTTCTACGACGCCGACTTTGACGTCAATGATTTCGACGACGCCGATTTCGCAGCCCCCGATTACGGCGAGGACAGCGAGGGCCCTGAAAACACGGACGACTACACCGACGAGGATTGGGCCGAGGTCGAAGAGGCCTTCGGCATCTTGCGCCCGAACGTGGTGGAGGAGAACCTGCCCACCGTGGCGATCGTCGGCCGTCCGAACGTGGGCAAGTCCAGCCTGGTCAACCGCTTCCTCGGCCGCCGCGAGGCCGTGGTGGAGGATCACCCGGGTGTGACTCGTGACCGCGTGAGCTACCTGGCCGAGTGGGGCGGGCGCCGCTTCTGGGTGCAAGACACCGGCGGCTGGGACCCGAACGCCCGCGGCATCCACGGCGCGATCGCCCGCCAGGCGGAGGCCGCGATGGAAACGGCCGACGTGATCGTCATGGTGGTGGACGCGCAGACCGCCATCACGGAGACGGATTCCGTGATGGCGCGCAACCTGCAGCGCTCTCCGGTCCCGGTGATCCTGGTGGCGAACAAGTTTGAATCAGAATCCCAGTGGGGCGACGCTGCCGAGTTCTACGGGCTCGGCCTGGGCGACCTGTGGCCCGTCTCCGCGCTGCACGGCCGCGGAGGCGCCGACGTGTTGGACGAGATTCTGCGCCTCTTCCCGGACGAGCCGCGCGCGAAATCCTCCATCACGGACGGTCCACGCCGAGTCGCGCTGGTGGGCCGCCCGAACGTGGGCAAGTCCAGCCTGCTGAACAAGCTGTCCAAGTCGCACCGCTCGGTGGTAGACAACGTCGCTGGCACCACGGTGGACCCGGTGGATGAGATGATCCAGCTGGATGAGCACCTGTGGAAGTTCATCGACACCGCTGGCCTGCGCAAGAAGGTGAAGAACGCGCAGGGGCACGAGTACTACGCCAGCCTGCGCACCCGCGGCACGATCGACGCGGCGGAGGTCTGCGTGGTGCTCATCGACGCCTCCGAAGAGATCTCCGAGCAGGACCAGCGCGTCATCTCCATGGTGCTGGAGGCAGGCAAGGCCATGGTCATCTGCTTTAACAAGTGGGACCTCATGGACGAGGACCGCCGCTACTACTTTGACCGCGAGTTCGACGAGATGATGGGGCACCTCCCGTGGGTGACCAAGCTCAACATCTCCGCAGACACGGGTCGCGGCCTGCACCGCCTCGAGCCGGCGATGGCGCAGGCGCTGGAGAACTGGGACAAGCGCGTCTCCACCGGCCAGCTGAACAACTGGCTGCGCGAGGCGATCGCGGCGAACCCGCCGCCAATGAAGAACAACCGCCTGCCCAAGCTGCTCTTCGCCACGATGGCGACCACCCGCCCGCCGACACTGGTGCTGTTTACCACCGGCTTCCTGGACGCCGGTTACCGCCGCTACCTGGAGCGTAGGTTCCGCGAGCAGTTCGGCTACCACGGCACGCCGGTGCGCATCGCCGTGCGCGTGCGCGAGCGCAACCCTCGCCGCCGCAAGTAGGGGCCGATAGCTTATCGACGCCCCCGCTCACCCCTCTTTCCCGTACACAAACGCGTCCGCGCGGTAGGGAAGAGGGATGCGCTGGCCGCGCTCGAAACCGAGGCGGTCGTGGAGGTACCAGTCCAGGTTGGCCACCATCTTTGCGCGCGTCTTCTCGTTGGCGCGCAGCCAGTACGAGCGCGAGGCCATAAGCTCGAAGCACTCGTCGGTGGTGACGATCTGCGCCCAGGTGTCGCGCACCTCGCCCTCCAGCGTCCACGGGGTTGCTACGTCGGGGTAGAACCCGGCGCGCTGGACGTCGCCGGAGTGCATGATGCGGCTTAAGCGCAGCACCCACGGGTGGTTGACGGCAAGGGTGTTCCAGCACAGCAGGAGCTTGCCGCCCGGGCTCGTGATGCGCGCGGCCTCCGCGCTCGCCGTCGCGGTGTCCACCCAGTGCCAGGTTTGCGCGCAAGTGACGGCGTCGACGGCGCCGTCGGCTAGCCCGGTTGCTTCGGCCGTCGCCCGCCAGGCGGGGACGTTGGGGAGCTTGTCCCGCAGGACGCGGACCATGTCCGCGGACGGGTCGCAGGCGAGGACCCGGCGCGTGGATTCGGAGTCGGCCCCGGCGCCGAGGAGCTCGGTGAGCTTGCCGGTGCCGGCGCCGACGTCCAGGATGCGGGTGCCGCCGGCGCGCTGGGGAAGGTCCGCGATGAGGGCTGGGACTGAGGGCGGGTAGGAGGGCCGGATGGCGTCGTAAAGCACTGCACCGCTGTTGAACGCACTGGCTGAGCTGCTGCGATGCTGTGCGTCGCGGAACGCTGGCTGCTGCTTCCCACTCGGCTTCATAATGGACTAATCTACCGATACGAATCTGGATGGAGGAACTATGGCAGCACGGCGCCTCGTGGCGCTGCTCGTCGCGGCGGGCCTGGCGCTGAGCAGCGCTGGTTGTGGGGGCGGTGAGCAGCTGGACGCCGTCGACGCCGACCTGATCGCGCCCTCCACTCCGCGGGACGAGGTCGCCGAGGTGCAGCCGTGGAGCAAGCCGGAGACGCAACGGCGCACGATCAAGGTGGGCCAGCGAGACCGGAGCTTCCTCTTGAGCCTGCCGGCGGGCGCGCGGGAGCGCTCGCGGCTCCCGCTGATCTTTGCGTTCCATGGGTACAGGGAGGACGCGGCGTCGATGCGGAAGTACTCGCAGCTCGATGGGGCGGACGCGATCGTCGTGTACATGGATGGCGTGGATCGGGCGTGGGCGCCCGCCCCGTACGCCAGGACGACCGGCGGGGACGACCTGGCGTTCGTGGACGCCGTGCGCGAGCAGGTGACAGGCGAATTCTCGGTGGACAAGGCGCGAGTGTTTGCCACCGGCCTGTCCAACGGGGGCGGGTTCGCCTCCTACGTGGGCTGCCAGCGCCCGCAGGATTTTACTGCGGTGGCGTCGGTGTCGGCGGCGTTCTACCAGCGCGTCTCGCAGGGGTGTTCCTCCATCCCGATTAAGCACGTGGACTTTCACGGCACGAACGACTCCGTGATGAGCTACTTCGGCGGCCAGCGCCACGACACGGCGTACGAGTCCGTCGAGGCAATGCTGGCGGAGGCGGCGGAGCGCAACCACTGCGACGCGGAGTACGTGGAAAAGCCGCTTTCAGACACCGTGACGGAGCTGCGGTGGGACGGCTGCGACGCGCCGTTGGTGCACTACCGTGTGGACGGCGGCCCGCACATTTGGCAGGGCGGCACGGTGGATTCGTCGCGGACGACCTCTGCAGGATTTGCCACACGAACGCAGCTGGCGTTTTTCGGCGTGCCGTTTGGCTCAGTGTCGGACCTGTAATGTGCACCAGGTGCCCTATGCTTTGGCATTGTGATGCAGAACTCTGACAACGCGACCAGGACGGCCATTGTGGTGTACAACCCGGTCAAGATCGACGAGAAAACGCTGCGCTCCCAGGTCGAGCGCTACGCGCAGGACGGCTGGCACATCGAGTGGGTGCGCACCACACCGGACGATTCCGGCGAGGCGGAGGTGGCCGCGGCGCACCACCCGGACGTCGAGCTTGTACTGGTGGCCGGCGGCGACGGGACGGTGCGCGAGATCGCCACGTCGCTTGCGGGATCCGGCATCGCGCTGGGCATCGTGCCGACCGGCACCGGCAACTTGCTCGCGCGCAACCTGCGCCTCGACCTCGGCCTCGAGGAGTCCGTGCGGCGGGCGTTTCGCGGGGAGCACAAGCTTATCGACGTCTGCCGCGCCAAACTTTCACGCCCCGACGGCTCCAACGAGCGTCTCGGCTTCGTGGTGATGGCTGGCGTCGGCCTGGACGCGCAGATGATCGCGTACACCGACGAGAGGCTCAAGAAGAAGATCGGTCCGTTGGCGTACGTCTCCGGCATTGCGAAGTCGCTGCGCGGCGGCAACCGGATCAAGGCGTCCTTCGTTGTGGACGGGGACCATACTCACTCGCAGCGGTTGCATACGCTGATCTTTGGTAACTGCGGAGAGCTGATCAATCAGGTCCCGTTGTTGCCTGAGGCTAGGCCGGACGACGGCGTCCTCGATGCCGTCGGCATGGCGCCGCGTGGTCCCGTCGGGTGGGCGAAAATCGGCCTCAACCTTGTGGTCAATAAGGCGGCGAAACTCCGCGGTCGGAAGCCTGATCCGGCGGTGGTGGAATTTGCGGACCTGCTGTACTCGCGGGGCAGCTACGCGCGGGCCGCGTTTGCAGAGCCGGAAATCTTCGAAGTGGACGGGGACCCCGTGGGTGAGGTGACGGCGGTGGAGATCTCCGTCGACGCGGGTGCGCTGAAGGTGTGCGTGTAGCCGGCTGCCGTTGTGACGAGGATCGCTCCCGCGGACCCTGTGTGACATAAGTGGCGGTGTTTCCTCTCCTGCGGGATACTGAGTGCGAACGTGGTTCAGCCTCGGCAGTAAGGAGATGATTGTGCGAGCATCGGTTGGTAGTTGCGCGGGCGCGGTAGTTGTCGGGCTCTCGCTGAGCGCGTGTAGTGCGTCGGAGGAAGTTCCGTCGGTGCCGGAGTTCCAGTTCACAAGCGGGACGTTGGCGATCGGAGAGTTTTCCAGCAGCTCTGTCGAGGGCAATCTGTTCGACCCGTGCACGGAGATTTCCCCGGAGGAGTACGAGGCGGCTGGCATACCGGATGTGCGGCCGGTACCGGCCGATCAACAAGTCACCGGATACAACTCGTGCGACACCGGTCTCTACGAGGACAAGGTCGGACAACGCCTCGTAATTTCCGGCGGGACCATGAGCGAAGCGGGATACAAGAGAACGTCGAAAAACCACCTGGAGTACCCAGAATCGGTCGTTCCCGGTTTGTACACCATCACCAGCGATTTGTCTGGCGTGTGCATCGCACAAGTCGATACGGTACGGGGCGGACTGAAAGTGCAGATGTCCGCCCAGGGAGTCGGGAGCGAAGATGTTGATAGCTGCCAAGTCGCGCGGGGGACAATTGAAGACCTATACAAGGCTGTGAACACCGACGAGGAGGAGCAGTAGATGAGTGCTAAAGATCGCCGACTACCCACAGCTTTCATGATCGCGCCGGCGTTCCTCGCCGTCTCGGCGTGCGGTAGCGATACAGAGGAACAATCAGCACCCGATGCGCCACCGGTATTCCATTTTGTCAGCGGAGACCTCGCAATCGGCGAGTTCTACTCAGATGAGGTAGAAGGCAACCTCTTCGACCCCTGCACGGGTATCTCAGCAGAGGAATACGCGGCCGCGGGGATTACCGGCGTCGAAGCCTTTGATAACGAGTTTGGCGACCCGAGCGTCGTCATGTCGTGCACCACCGCCGACCCGTCAGCGCAAGAGAGTCGGCGAATCATGATCTCGGCGGTAGGAGAGAACACAATCAAGTCGCTGGGTGGTGCCCAGATTGAACACCCAGACTCCACGATGCCGGGGCTCTATACGGTGAAGGAAGGCGCAAACGGTGGCTGCGCTGCGCAGGTGGATACCGAACGGGGAGCGCTCTCGATCAGTCGCTGGAAGTACAATGCCCAGGGCCAGGAGGACGAGGTGTGCCGCGCGGCGCAGAAAGAGCTCGAGGAGCTTTACGACGCCACGCAGCAGGCGTCGTAGCAGTGGATGTTTCCGCGGCATGTGGAAGGAAACAGTTCCCGCAAGGGGACTCAGAACCCCCAAACCCCCGTAAAGAAAATTGTCGGACTGACAGGATTTGAACCTGCGACCCCCACACCCCCAGTGTGGTGCGCTACCAAACTGCGCCACAGCCCGTCCGTTACTGCATTCGCGGTAACTCGGCTAGATTACAACACTGTCACTCGAAACGGAAAATTGCCAGGTCAGCGGGCAAACCTTGCTACTGCACATCGCCGTCCAGGTAGACCCACGCGCCGTCCTCGCGGACGAAGCGCGAGACCTCGCGCTGCACGCCGTCGGGGGAGTAGGCCGCGAACTCGACCACGCCCTCGGAATCGAAGAGTGAGCCGCCCTGGGAGCGCACAATCTGCAGGCGATTGAACGCAAGGCCCTCGGTGGGAAGCTCCGACAACGCCGGACGCGTTGCCTTCGCCCAGGTGGAGTGGAGGTAGTCCGCGAAGCCGCCCACGAAGGCGGTGTAGCGCGAGCGCATCAACGCCTCGGCGGTTGGTGCCTTGGCGCCCCGGTGGAGCGCGCCGCAGCACGCCGCGTAGGGCTTGCCGGTGCCGCAGGGGCACGGTTGCAGGTCCGCGATGCGCGGCTGTTGCCGCCTGACGCCCGCCACGTTAGCGCTGCTTGTCGCGCTCGCGGCGCTGCTCGACGGTGGCGGTATCTACCGTGGTCGTGATGTCGCCTGCGGCAATGTAGCCGTCGACGGTGGACGCGGCGCCGGCGGCGCGCAGCGTCTGGACCTGCTCGTCGGTGAGGTCGCCGTAGAGCGTGATGTGGCGGGTGAAGGTGGTGTCGGCGTCGTGGGTGACTTCCACGCGGACGTCGTCAAGCTTCATGCCCTTGGCCGCGCTCCTGATGGCCTGCGAGCACGAGGCCGCCAGCGCGGACATGAACAGGCCGGTGGACGTGACGCCCTGGCCCTTGCCGCCGGCGTTCTTCGCGCGGTCCGTGGTGATCTCGCGGTTCGAAGTGCGCACCACATCGCCGTACTTGGTGCCGCGGGCGGAGTAGGAGATCGCGTTGGAATCGCCAGTCGGCTCCGGGGTGAACTCCGGCACGATGTACTGCTGGGCCCACGAGCCGATGATGTCGGCGGCGCGCTGCGCGGTGCCCTGGCGCGTGAGCAGGTGATCGGCCTTGTCAAGCGCCATGAGCGACTTGGGGTAGCGGGTGAGCTGGAAGATGGTCTGGGCGTTGTCGATGCCCACGGTGACGTCGATAGGCGAGTGCACCAGCAGCAGCGGTTTACGGATCTTGCCCAGGTACTCCTCCGGGTTCGTCTCCGCGAGGTCTTCGAGGAAGTGGCGCGAGATGACCAGGTCGCGGCCGCCCAGCGTGACGTGCACCGAGCCGCTGCGGTCCGCCTCGCCGATCTTGTCGGCGTAGTGCAACACGGAGTGGGCGGGATCGAAGGGGGCGCCGACGGTGGCCACCATCTTGAGCATCTTCTTCAGCTCCGGGCGCGTCGCGGCCTTGAGCGTTGCCGCGCCGCCGAGCGAGTGCCCCATAATGAGCTGCGGGGCGGTGTAGTTCTCCTCCATCCACTGCGCCACGGCCACGATGTCATCAACGTTTTGGTTAAACGAGGTCTCGGCGAACTCGCCCTTGGACTGACCCAGGCCGGGGAAGTCGAAGCGCACGGTGGCAATCCCGTGCTCCGTCAGGCGCTTGGAAATACGCGATGCGCCGGGGGTGTGGCGGGAGCCCGCGAAGCAGTGCGCGAAGATGGCGTACGCCTTCGCCGGGCCGTCCGGACGGTCCATCGTTGCGGCAAGCTCCACGCCCGTGGAGGACGGAATTTTCAGGTTGAGAGATTTCATGTCGCGGACTTCCCCTTGTGTGTGGTTGATTCGCGCTGCTTCGAGGCTGCTGCGAGACTGGCTTCAATACAATCTAAGGCACAAATAAGCTAGCAACAACAGTCCTCCCGCGACCTGCATCGCGGGGGTAAAGCCGCTGCGCCTAGACTTTGAGGCAATACTGCGGCGACAGAGCGATGCAGAGCGATCACAGTGCGACGAGGAAGGACGGTTAAGCGCATGGGAGCATTCGACTGGTTCTGGAAGGCCATGGGCTCAACATCTGAGCGCAACAACAAGAAATCCAAGGGCATCGTTGCCGGCGCCCACGAGCTGATCCCGAGCATTGAGCAGCTTGACGACGCCGCGCTGGCCGCCGCCATCCGAGACACCGTCTCCGGCGGCGCGATCAAGGACAAGCAGCGCTTCCTTGCCATCCTGTCGGTCGCCTCCAAACGCACGCTCGGCTTGCTGCCGTTCGACGTGCAGAACCAGGCGGTCCTGCGTCTGCTCGAGGGCGACGTCATCCAGATGGCCACCGGTGAGGGCAAGACGCTTGTCGGCGCGATGGCGGCCACGGGGTTCGGGCTGACCGGCAAGCGCGTCCACGTCATCACCGTGAACAATTACCTGGCGGACCGCGATGCGGAATGGATGCGCCCGCTCGTCGAATTCTTCGGCCTGCGCGTCGCCTCCGTGACGGAGAACAGCTCCCGCGAGGAGCGCACCGCCGCCTACCGCAGCGACATCGTCTACGCGCCCGTTACTGAAATCGGCTTCGACCACCTGCGGGACAACCAGATCACCTCGCGCGCTCAGACCGTCCAGGCCCCGGCGGACGTCGCCCTGGTCGACGAGGCGGACAGCGTGCTTGTCGACGAAGCCCTCGTCCCCCTCGTCCTCGCCGGCTCCGAAGGAGCGACCCAGACCACCGGGCGCATCACCGAGGCCGTCTCCCACTTGCGCGAGGGCAAGGACTACGCGATCGACGCCGAGGGGCGCAACGTCTTCCTCACCGACGAAGGCGCCGAGCACGTGGAACGCCTGCTGGGCATCGACTCGCTCTACGGCGACGGGCAGATTGGCGACACCCTCGTGCGCGTCAACCTCGCCCTGCACGCGAAGGCGCTGCTGATCCGCGACGTCCACTACATCGTGGAGGACGGCAAGGTCGCGCTTGTCGACGCCTCCCGCGGCCGCGTCGCCGAACTGCAGCGCTGGCCGGACGGCCTGCAGGCGGCCGTGGAAGCCAAGGAAGGCCTCACCGTCTCTGAGGGCGGCCGGATCCTGGACTCCATTACGCTCCAAGCGCTGATGCGCCGCTACCCAACCGTGTGCGGAATGACCGGCACCGCGGTCGAAGCCACCGACCAGCTCCGCTCGTTCTACGACCTCCACGTCGCTGTGATTGACCGGGCCAACGAGCTGCAGCGCTTCGACGAGGCGGACCGCATCTACGCCACGATGGAGGAGAAGAACAAGGCCATCGTCGACGAGGTTGCGCACCTGAACTCGACCCGCCAGCCGGTGCTCGTGGGCACCCACGATGTCGCAGAATCCGAGGCGCTCGCCGAGGCGCTGGAGGCCCGCGGCGTGTCCGTGAACGTGCTCAACGCGAAAAACGACGCAGAGGAGGCCCGCATCATCGCAGAGGCGGGCGACCTCGGCCGCGTGACCGTCTCGACGCAGATGGCTGGCCGCGGCACCGACATCCGCCTCGGCGGTGCGGACGAGGCGGATCACGACAAGGTCGCGGCGCTCGGGGGCCTGGCGGTCATCGGTACAGCGCGCCACCGCTCCGCGCGCCTGGACAACCAGCTCCGCGGGCGCGCAGGCCGCCAGGGCGACCCGGGCCTGAGCCTGTTCTTCGTCTCGCTGGAGGATGACGTCGTGTCCACGGGCGGCGCGGACGAACAGGTCACCGCCCACCCGGACGAGACCGGCCGGATCGAATCCAACCGCATTCAGCAGTTTGTCGAGCACTGTCAGCGCGTCACCGAAGGCCAACTGCTGGAGATCCACTCCCAGACCTGGAAGTACAACAAGCTGCTCGCCGACCACCGCGACATCCTTGACCAGCGCCGCGCGGCCCTCCTGGACACCGATACCGCGTGGCGCGAGCTCGCCGAGCGTAGCCCGCAGCGCGCCGCGGAGCTGGAGCACCTGCCGCAGGAGGTCCGGGAGCAGGCGGCCCGCGACATCATGCTCTACCACCTCGACACCGAGTGGTCGGAGTACCTCGGGCTCATGGACGACGTGCGCGAGTCCATCCACCTGCGCGCCATCGCCCGAGAAACCCCGATCACCGAGTACCACCGCATCGCCGTCCGTGAGTTCAAGGAGCTGGCCAACCGGGCCGTCGACCAGGCAGTCGACACGTTCGAGCAGGTGCCTATCGACGCCAACGGCGCCCACCTCGCCGACGCAGGCTGGAAGCGGCCCAGCGCCACCTGGACTTACATGGTCTCGGATAACCCGCTGGCCGGGTCGGGCAACAGCGTGATCTCCGGCATCGGCAATATTTTCCGGTAGGCGAGAGGTGGGGAAATCCTGTGGAGTGGTGGCAAACACCCCCGCGGGAGCCTCGAGCCGGTAGTATGACAGGCAGCTAACTGAAAACCTCGACATTGGTGCGCCTCGCTGGCCCGTGCACGCGGGGCGCGCCGATTTCACACATAGTCAGGAGTAAGTGATGAGCGATAACACCGGTAACCCGCAGAACCAGGTGGAAACGACGTCGGTGTTCCGTGCGGACCTGCTGAAGGAGATGGAGTCTGGCGCGTCCGCCTCCAAGGACGGCATCACCGGCGCGGAAAACCTCCCCGAGGGCGCGGCACTGCTGGTAGTTAAGCGCGGCCCGAACGCCGGCGCTCGCTTCCTGCTGGACCAGGACTCGACCACCGCGGGCCGCCACCCGGAGGCAGACATCTTCCTCGATGACGTCACCGTGTCCCGCCGCCACGCAGAGTTCCGCCGCACCGAGGACTCCTTCGAGGTCGTCGATGTGGGATCGCTCAACGGCACCTACGTCAACCGCGAGCCGCGCAACTCCCAGAAGCTGTCCACGGGCGACGAGATCCAGATCGGCAAGTTCCGCCTCGTCTTTATCGCGGACGAGAAGTAGACTCACTCCGACCCGAGCCCCCACGTACCCGCGCCCCTGACAACGGGGCGCTCTTTACGCAACGAAAGATCCACCACCAGTGAGCGCACTCCGCAAAACTTCCCCGCTGAAGCCGACGGGCACGACCCAGCAGGCGAAAACCATGTCGATCGGCGTGGTCCTTGAACGCCTCCGCGAGGAGTTCCCGGACGTGACCGTCTCCAAGATTCGCTACCTGGAGTCCGAGGGGCTCATCACCCCGCAGCGCACCGCGTCCGGCTACCGCCGCTTCACCGACGCGGACGTGGAGCGCCTCCGCTACATCCTGGTCACCCAGCGCGACAACTACCTGCCGCTGAAGGTGATCCGCGAGCAGCTCGAGGCGATGGATTCGGGCGAGGTCGCCGCCCTGATGGCGCCCGACGCGGAAAGCGGCGCGCCGATGGTGTCGCCGGAGAACTTCCGGGCGCCCGCATCCACCAAGCTCACCGATACCGACGTGGCCGCGCAGGCCGAGACCGACGCGGCGACGGTCGCTGAGCTGACCAAAGCCGGGCTGATTAGCCCGGACGCGGCCGGCCACTACACGGCCGACGACGTCCAGGTGGTCTCGACCGCGCTCTCCCTCGGCGAGTTCGGCGTGGACATCCGCCACCTGAAGACGCTGCGCACCGCCGCAGCGCGCCAGGTCGACCTCATCGCCCGCGTCGCGGAGCCGATTGCGAAGTCCGGCAAGGACACCGCGCAGCAGCAGGCCGAGGAGACCGGTCAGCAGATGTCCGCGCTCGTCGTTTCGCTGCACGCGTCGCTGGTGAAGAATCAGCTCCGTCACCGACTGGGCCACTAGCGCTTCACGACGCCACCGCCCCCGCCCGCCTCCATCCAGGTGCGCAGCGGGGGCGTTCCTGTGCGCTACCCAATTTCGGGGGGAGGGGCGTGGTTCGGCCCGCGTGCGGTCGCGGAATCCGCACGCCACGCGCCTGCTGTGGCTGGTGGGGCGCATGTGGTTGGTGGGGCGAGGAGAGTCTCAACGTGAAGTTGAGGGTTAGAGTTCGGCGTGTTGCGCGTGCAAAGGTTGACCGAAAGCCTATGCTTGGCATTTAATAAAGCACATAGGCACTACGCCAAACTTCATGGGAGTAATTACGTGACTACACACAACGGACACGGCACCACCGGCGACGCCCCCATTCAGGAATCGCTCTTTGACATCGGGCCATCGGACGAGGTGGGCTACCGCGTGCCCATCGCCTGCCAGGTTGCCGGCATCACGTACCGCCAGCTCGACTACTGGGCGCGCACCGAGCTCGTCCGCCCGTCAATCCGCGGCGCAAAGGGCTCCGGCTCCCAGCGCCTTTACTCGTTCAAGGACGTGCTGGTGCTGAAGATTGTGAAGCGCCTGCTGGACACCGGCATCTCGCTGCAGAACATCCGCCTCGCGGTGGAGAAGCTGCGCGACCGCGGTGTGAACGACATTGCGGAGATCACCCTGGTCTCGGACGGCGCAACGGTCTACGAATGCCGCAGCAACGAGGAGATCATCGACCTTCTCGGCGGAGGCCAGGGCGTGTTCGGCATCGCCGTGCCGCAGATTATGAAGGAGCTTTCGGGCACCATCTCCGCGTTCCCGTCGGAGCGCGTGATCACCGAGGATGACGCACCGGTCGCAGAGGTCACCGGGATCGACGAGCTCGCCGCGCGCCGTCGCCGCAAGTCCTCCTAGCAGGTTCTGCTTCACTCCCACTATCGCGCCCCGCACTGACCGGGGCGCGATTTTTTACGCCCGAGGGCGTCCCCCGCGTCTACTTCACGCCGGCGGCCGACTTCACAGCGTCGATAAGCCCCTCGGCACCATCGACGTGCTGGTCGGATGATGCGACATTGCGCAGCCCCTGGTCCTGCGGCTCGCCGCCGACGTGCACCACCGTGACGTCGACGCCCTGGTCCGTAAACGGTTTGACCGCGTTGGCAAATTCCTCGTCGTTTCCGGCGTCAGCGGTGCCGGTGGTCAGCACGACGATCCGCACTGGCTCGCCCCACTGCGCAGCGGCGCCCGCCGCGGCGAGGACCGCCTCGCGGGTCTGCGGAACGCCGCCGGTGAGGAAGCGGTGCACCGCCTGGTCGACGTCGCCCGCGTTGCCCGTCAAAGCGACGTTGTCGCGGTACCCGCGGGTTACGCCCGGGTTGAGCGGCGAGGAGTAGTTCCACAGGCCGACCATCTTCCCCCGCTCGCCGACCGCACCTGCTGCTGCGCCGACCGCGTCCTTCGCCGGCTCGATGTACGGTGCCATGCCATCCGACGTGTCGAGCAGGAACAGCGTGTTCTCCACCGGGCTGGCCGCGGAATCGGACTCCGGGGCGTCGTCCTTCGCGCTCGCCTTTGCGTCGCTGCCCGCGGCGCCGGCGCCGTCGTTTGCGGTGCCGTCGGTAAGCGCGGCCCCACCCGCGGGGAGCGCCGCGGCCCAGACCATCTCCGCGATCACGGGCTGCTGCGGGTCCTGCCCATCGAACTTGTCGGCCGAGAAGCGCGCCAAGTCCTGGCCCGCCCGCGACTGGTCCTCGGTCACGTCGCCGGCCGCGTTGAGCGGGATCGCCGCGTAGGACACGGCGGCATCGATCGGGGTGAACGTGAGGCCCTCGGGGACGGCGTCCTCGGACGTCGCGAGGAAAGTGTCGTCAGCACCGTCGAAGCCGTCGAGCGAGTCGACACGCTGATCAGTCAGCGCCTTCACCGCCGCCTGGTCGTCGCCCTTCGCCAGCGTCCCGGCGACGACGGCTGACGCCGACGGCTCGTCGCTCGCTGCGAAGCGCACCTTGTCCAATCCGACCTGGTCAAGCTTCGCCTCGGCCTTTCCGGACAGGCCGACCGGCTGGTTGGCCACGATCGCCGGCTCCGACACGGCAGCGGTGCGCTTCGCGTTCGCCAGCTGCTGCTGCGTGACCGGCGTGTTCGGCGCGAGGTAGACCGCCGCATCCGCAACGTTGTCCACCAGCTGCGGCTTGACGCAGTGGTCACGGACCACGGGCGCGCTCTCCTGGTAAGTCTTCATCAGCTGCTCGGCGACCGCGTGGTCCGACGCCGCGACCGGGAGCGTGACGTCGCCGGCGACGCACTCGCCGCCGCCCTGCGCCTCGTCGGCGTCGGTACCGCGACCGAAGATGAACCACAGCAGCCCGGCGATGAGCAGCAGGACCACGAGCAGCGCGATCAGCGCCTCGCCGGACAGCCTGTAGTTGTTCTTACCGTTGGAATGCCGTGCCATGTATACCGCCTTGTCAGCCGAGTCTGCTTGGATGCGCAGCGCGCAGGTAGCGCCTTGCCGCAATCTTATCCGTGCTGCACGCGTTCTAAGAGCGCGACAAGCCGATGGCGCAGCGGCGCGGCGTCTTCCGCCAATTTCCGCTGCCGGCGGACGTACTCCGCCTTGCCTTCAGCTGTCTCGATCGGCACGACTCCAAACCCGAGCTCGCGGCAGTCGTACGGCGAGGCCTCCATGTCCAGCCTCCGCGCCTCGCGCGCGAGCGCGAACGTGTCCAGCAACAGCTCGCCGGGGACGAGCGGGCCGAGCTTGGTCGCCCACTTGTACAGGTCCATCGCCACGTGCACGCAGCCTGCCTGGTCGTTCGCCGCCTGCCCCTCGCGCGTGAGCACGGTCAGGTTCAGCGGGCGCGCCGGCGGCGTGAAAAATCGGTACGCGTCAAAGTGCGTGCACTTGAGCTGATGCGCCTCAACCACAGCATCGGTCCCGGCGCGCCCCAGTCGCAGCGGCAACGCGTGGCGCGGGGTGTCCGTTCGGTAGACCATTGCCCATTCGTGCAGGCCGAAGCAGTCAAAGTGCGCGGGACGCTTCTCGACGCCCCCGAGCACCCGCCCAACCGCCTCCGCGTCCCTCCCGCGGTGGGCAACAAACGCCTCGACGTCCACGCCAACCGTGCCATCAGCGTTGACGCGGTAATCGCGCCAGGTCGCGTGGGGGAGGGCGGTGGCGTCGGCAAGCGTGCGCCCCACGCCCGGGTGCCACCGGCGCAGGTGGGCGGGGCGGAGCGGGTAGTACTCGAAGAGGAAGTCCCACACCGGGTGCGCGACGCCGTGCGTGCGGCGCTCCAGGTGCGGGGTGATCCACCGGTCCGCGCGGGCCTCGTGCGCCGCGATGAGCGCTTCGTACTCGCGCGGCTGGAGCACCTCCGGGCTACTCGTCCTCATGCGTCCAGTCTGCGACGGTGCCCACGTACTCCTCGATGAGGTCCTCGAGCGCCAGCACGCCGACCAGCTCGCCGTTGTCCCGGACCTGTGCCATGTGGGCGGAGCGCCGGTGGAGGGAGGTGAGGGCGTCGTCAAGCGTCTGCGCACCGTCGACGATGGAGAGGGGGCGGATGCGCTTCTTGGGCACCAAGGGATCGGCGTCGTCGGACTCCATGAGGTCCAAGATGTCCTTGACGTGGATGTAGCCGACCAGCACGCCCGGCTCCGTCTGGACGGGGAAGCGGGAGTACCCCGTATCGCGCACCGCTTCCTCCACGGCGGAGAGGCGGATGCCGGACGGCTGCAGCGTGATGGTCTTCAGATCCGGCAGGCGGATCATCACTTCCTTCAGGTTGCGGGTCTCGGAACGCAGGGCCTTGGCCAGGCGGGCGGTCTCCTCGGCGTCGAGCAGGCCCTCCTCGCGCGACTCCTGGATCATGTTGGCGAGCTGCTCCTGGTCGACCGTGGAATCCAGCTCGTCGCGCTGCACGATGCCGAACGCCGCAAGCGTCTTGCGGGCGATCCAGTTGAGCAGCTCAATGACCGGGCGCGTGAGCTTGATCCACACCGTCATCGCGCCGGTGAGCCACATCGCCGTGGTTTCGGGGCCGGCGATAGCGATGTTTTTTGGCACCATCTCTCCAAGCAGGATGTGCAGGTAGGAGATGATCACCAGCGCGATGGCGAAGCTCACCGGGTGCAGCAGGTTCTCGGGCAGGTTGAGCGCCAGGAACGGCACCTCGATGTAGTGCGCGATCGCCGGCTCGGCGACCTTACCCAACACCAGCGAGGCGATCGTGATGCCGAACTGCGCGCCCGCCAGGTAGATCGACAGGTGCTCGGTGGCGTCGAGCACGCCCTTTGCGTCCTTCCTTCCCTGGGCGAGTAAGTTTTCAAGGCGGTCGCGGCGCGACGACACCAGCGCAAACTCGGCGCCGACAAAGAACGCGTTGGCCGCGAGGAGGAAAATGATCAGCAGAATTGCGACCCAAATGCTCATCGACGCTCACCTCCAGCAACTTCCTCAGCCTGCGCGGGGGAGACGGGGCTGAGCAGCACCCGGTCCACGCGGCGGTCATCCATGGCGGACACGCGCCCGACCCACGTTCCGGCGCCGCCGGATTCGAACCCCTCCTGGAAGTTCTCCGCGGCGTTGGGCAGCACGACCTTGTCGCCCAGCTTGGGGATCCGCCCCAGCACGGACATGATCAGGCCGCCGAGGGTTTCGTACGGGCCTTCCGGCGCGGTGTAGCCGGTGGTGGCGGTGACGTCGTCAAGCCTCACGAGCCCCGAAACCTCCCACGAGGTGCCGATGCGCTGGAAGTCGCGCTCCTGCTCCTTGTCGTCGTACTCGTCGTAGACCTCGCCGAGGATCTCCTCCACGACGTCCTCGATGGTGACCAAGCCCTGCGTGCCGCCGAACTCGTCGGCGACGAGAACGACCTGCGACCCGGCCTGGCGGACCCGGTTGAGCACCGAATCGCCGTCGAGCGTGCCCGGCACGAACGGCACCTCGCGGGCGAGGGAAGCCAGCTTCGTGGTTGCGCGGTCGGCCTTGTCCACCGAGAACGCGTCTTTGATGTGCACCACGCCGATGGTGTCGTCCAGGTCGCCGCGGCGCACCGGGAAGCGCGAGTGGCCGGACTGGCGCGCCAAGGCGATGAGGTCGGCAACGGTGTCGTCGGCATCGAGCGCGTCGATGGTGGAGCGCGGCGTCATGACCTCCTCGGCGGTGGTGTCGCCGAACTGCAGCGAGCGGTCGATCACCGCGGCGGTCTCGGCGTCCAGGCCGCCCGCCTCGGCTGAGCTGCGCA
This sequence comes from Corynebacterium sp. Marseille-P8863, assembly GCF_946902955.1. Lineage (NCBI taxonomy): Bacteria > Bacillati > Actinomycetota > Actinomycetes > Mycobacteriales > Corynebacteriaceae > Corynebacterium > Corynebacterium sp. Marseille-P8863. Next base: position 33,363 of record NZ_CAMPQC010000004.1, read on the forward strand.
CCATCGCGGTCAGCTCCTGGCCGGAGCGCGCCGACGCAAGCTCATCGGCAGGCTCCATACCGAGCTTGCGCACGACGAAGTTCGCCGACCTGTTCAGGAAATTGATGAAGCCACGGAAAAAACGGTTGAACGCGTTGACCGGCGGGACCACGAACCGGGCGGTGCCCAGCGGGTTGGTGATCGCGATATTCTTGGGCACAAGCTCACCGAACACCATGGACAGCAGCGTCGCGACGATCAGCGCGAGCACCATCGCCACGACGCCGGATGCGTCCTTGTCCAAGCCCACCAGCTCAAGCAGCGGGGCGAAGTACTTGCCCAGCACCGGCTCCGCGAGGAAGCCGGATGCAAGGGTGGTGAGCGTGATGCCGAGCTGTGCGCCCGAGAGCGCGAACGAGAGGTTGGCGTGGTCGCGCGCGACGGCTTTGGCGCGCTTGTCACCTTTTTCCCTCACGTGTGCGTCGACCGCCGAGCGCTCCAGCCCGGTCATGGCGAACTCGATCGCCACGAACAGGCCCGTTGAGGCGGTGAGCAGTATGAAACCCGCAAGGGAGAGGATGGATATGAGTATGTCCATTATGGTTGCGCGTTAGCGCCCGTGACTCCTTCGTGTTCGATTCCCGCGCCGCTTGTTGCGGCCGGAGGGCTTCGCTTGACGACGCCCACGCGCAGGTTGTCCCGGCGGCGGCAGGGGAGCGCCCTCCGGCTTGCGTGCACCCGTGATCTTAACTAACGCTTCAGACATCGGGGTGACGCGGACCTCGCGCGCGTCGACACCCGCCTTCTTGAGCAACTTTTCCACTTCCTGGCGCTGGTCGTCCATGACGAGCGTGACGACGGTGCCGGACGTGCCCGCGCGGGCGGTGCGCCCGGCGCGGTGCAGGTACGCCTTGTGCTCGGCGGGCGGGTCGACGTGGACGACGAGCGAGACGTCGTTGATGTCGATGCCGCGCGCCGCGATGTCTGTGGCCACGAGCACGGGCGTGGAACCGTCGCCGAAGCCCTCGATCGCCCGCGTGCGCGCGCCCTGGCCCTTGTCGCCGTGCAGGCCCTGCGCGTTGATGCCGACGCGGCGCAGCTTCTTCACCTGGCGGTCCACGCCGTGCTTCGTGCGCATGAACATGATCGTTTTGCCGTCGCGAGCGGCGATCTGGAGGACGATCTCGTTGCGCTCCTCGCGGCCGCCGACGAGCAGCCGGACGTGCTCCATCGTGTCCACCGCCGCCTCGACGGGCGCGGTCGAGTGCGTCACCGGGTCGTGCATGTAGCGGGCCACGAGCTTCTCGACGTCCCCGTCAAGCGTCGCCGAGAACAGCAGCCGCTGCCCGTTCTCGGGCGTGCGGTCGAGCAGCTTGCGTACCTGGGGGAGGAAGCCCATGTCGGCCATCTGGTCGGCCTCGTCGAGCGCTGTGATTTCCACCGCGTCGAGGGAGAGCTTCTTCTGGCCGATGAGGTCCTGCGCGCGCCCCGGCGTGGCCACGAGCAGGTCGACGGGGGCGGCAAGCGCGCGGATGTGCTTGTTCACGTTGACGCCGCCCACGACTTCGAGGATGCGGAGGCCGAGAGCTGCGGCGGCGTCGTCAAGCCTTTCGCGGATCTGCGCGGCGAGCTCTCGGGTGGGCGCGAGCACGAGGCCGCGTGGATGGCCCGGGCGGCTGGGAGCGCCGGCGAGGCGGGCGAGGATGGGCAGGCCGAACGTGAATGTTTTGCCGGATCCGGTGGGGCCGCGGCCGAGGACATCGCGGCCGGCGAGCGCGTCCGGGATCGCCGCCTCCTGGATGGGGAACGGGTGCTCGATGCCCTGGCGTGTGAGCACTGTGACCACGGGTTGTGGCAGGCCGAGTTCGGCGAAAGTTGTGGGAGACGGTGTCGACGATGTCATTGCGACCACTTTAGCGCGCGAAAACCCCAAACCCTATTAGACGCACGCGGCGGGCCTGCGGTTCCCTCCGCGTCAGGTTTTGGAAGACTTCTCACACTTTGCCGTTTACGCTGGTCAGCGCGTTGTGGTGCGGCTATGCTCTGGGGCATGACGCTTATCGACGCCCTCATCCACCACGACCGCAACGGCATTGCCATCATCGCCGATGCGGCGGAGTCGAGCGTCGACGCGCTGGTCGACCGCGGGATGGAGCGCGATCGCGCCGAACAACTGATGGGCGCGGCCGAGGTCTACTTCGGGCAGGTGCGCAACCGCCGGGCGCAGGACGCGTGCGTCGCGGCGGCGCGCGAAAATCAGCACCGGTTGGAGACGCTGGCGTTTATTGCGCGGTCGTCGAGAAGCTTGGAGACAGACGCGGACCGGTGGAAATACCGCACCAAGTTGTGCGAAACGCGCGGCGACCTCCGCGCGATCACACGGCGGGCCAGGGCGTTGAAGAAGGAACTGCAGCCGGCGCGGCCGCGGGAGCCGAAGGCGACCATTACGTTCCACGACCAGGGCTGGTCCACCATGCACCTCACCGCGCGCACCAGCGACGTGCTGCCGCTGTTTGAGGCGGCGAAGGGCGACCCGGCGGGCTGGGCGAAGGGCGGAGGCGCGACCGCGGCCCCCGCGGCGGCGTTGACCACGGTGCTCAACATGGACATCGGCGACTTTGCGCAGTGGCGCAAGCACCCCGAGCGCACCGACGAGATCGAGGTGCAGCTCACCAACGGCGAATGGCTCACCGGCGCGGAGCTGATCAACCGGAAGCTGCGGGAGTCTGGGTACATCGCGTTGATCTCGCCAACCGACGGGCCGATCAACCTCTACGGCACCACGCTGCGCCACGCGTCCCGCGAGATGCGCCTCCTCATGAGCGCGGATGCGCCCACCTGCGCGTGGAAAGACTGCAACCAGCCCGCGGACTTCTCGGAGGCGCACCACATCCACGAGTGGTCGAAAGGCGGGACGACGACGATTGACAATCTCTGCTGGTTGTGCACGTACCACAATCGGCAAAACGGCCGCCCGCACCGCGGCCGGATGGAGCGCGTCGACGGGCAGATCGTATGGAAAAGCCCCGGAGGCTACGTCACGCCCCGGGGCAGAAACCACGGCGATCCGTGGGTGCGCGCAAAACGGTTGGCCACCACAGCGGCTACCGGCCCGCCCGTTAACTAGGTTTTGCTTACGCGTCGATTTCTTCGCGGCTTCCCGACCACGTGGTGTGGTAGGTGCCGTCCATGTCGACGCGCTTGTAGGTGTGCGCGCCGAAGAAGTCGCGCTGGCCCTGGATCAGCGCTGCCGGGAGGCGGTTCGAGCGCAGCGAGTCGTAGTACGACAGCGACGACGCGAACACCGGCACCGGCAGGCCGAGTTGGGTGGCGGTGATGACGACGCGGCGCCAGGCGTCGATAAGCCCGCCCTCGAGCTCCTGCTTGAAGTACGGGTCGAGCAGCAGGGAGGGCAGCTTGGGGTCGTTCTCGTAGGCCTCGGTGATGCGGTTGAGGAACTTCGCGCGGATGATGCAGCCGCCGCGCCAGATGCGCGCGAGCGCGCCCGGCTCGAGATCCCAGCCGTACTCCTGCGAGCCAGCATTGATCTCGTCGAAGCCCTGCGCGTACGCGACGAGCTTGGAGGCGTAGAGCGCGCGGCGCACGTCCTCGACGAAGGCGTCCTTGTCCACGCCGAGGTCATCGAGCGTGGTCACCTCGCCAGCGGGCAGCCCGATGCGCTGGGCGGCCTCGCGCTGGGCAATTGCCGACGACAACGCGCGCGCAAACACCGCCTCCCCGATCCCCGTGACCGGCACACCGAGGTCGAGCGCCTCCTTGACGGTCCAGCGGCCGGTGCCCTTTTGGCCGGCGGCGTCCAGGATGACGTCGATGAACGGCTTGCCCGTCTTCGCGTCGGTCTGACGCAGCACCTCGGCGGTGATCTCGATGAGGTAGGAGTCCAGGTCGCCCTCGTTCCAGGTGCTGAAGATGTCCGCGAGCTCGGCGGGCGTGAGGCCGGCGCCGTAGCGGAGGAGATGGTAGGCCTCGCCGATCACCTGCATGTCGGCGTACTCGATGCCGTTGTGGACCATCTTGACAAAGTGGCCGGCGCCGTCGGGGCCGATGTGGGTGACGCACGGGGAGCCGTCGACCTTCGCGGAAATGTCCTCGAGCAGGGGACCGAGCGTCTCCCAGGATTCCTTCGGGCCGCCGGGCATAATCGACGGGCCGCGCAGCGCTCCCTCCTCGCCGCCGGAGATGCCGGCGCCGACGAAGTGGCGGCCGCGCGCGGCGACCTCCTTCTCGCGGCGGATCGTGTCGGTGAACAGAGAGTTGCCGCCATCGATAATGATGTCTCCGTCATCCATCGCGGTTGCGAGCTGGTCGATCACCGCATCGGTCGCGGCGCCAGCCTGGACCATGATGATGGCCTTGCGCGGGCGCTCGAGGGAAGCCACGAAATCTTCGATGGTCTCCGAGGGGACGAAATTCCCTTCGGCGCCGTGCTCAGCCATGACGGCGCGCGTCTTTTCCGGCGAGCGGTTATAGATGGCCACCGTGTGGCCCTTGGAGGCAAAGTTGCGGGCGAGGTTGGAGCCCATGACGGCCATGCCAACGACGCCGATCTGGGCGAGTCCGGTAGCGGGGGATGCATCAGTCATGCGCCCGATTCTACGCGCCGCGTACGGGCGGGCGGTAGAGTGTGCACATGGAGACGCACGACTACCGCAGCCGCTTTGCCCGAGAGCCGCTGGTCGAGCCGCTGAGCGCGGACGAGCTGCGCGACCTCAACGCGCACGACATCGGGTTCGGCCCGCACATCGGGCTTGTCATCACCGCGTGTTCGGCGGAGCGCACCGAGGGCTACGTCGAAGTGGGGCCGCAGCACTTGCAGCTCACGGGTGTGGTGAATGGGGGCGTGTATGCGTCGATAGGCGAAACGATCGGCTCGATGGCAGCGATCGCGGCGGCGGGCCGCCCGGCGCTAGGGATGAGTAACTACACCGACCTGCTGGGCGGCGTTTCCGGCGGGCGGATCGAAGCGGTCGCGCGCCCGGTGCACACCGGCAAGCGCACGCACCTGTGGCGCGTGGAGCAGCGCAACGGCGACACGCTGGTTGCGGTGACGAACCTCAAGCTCATGCTTGTCGACGCCACGTAACACCTACAGCCAGTTATTTCGCCTAAACCACCAGTACATGATGGCCATCGACGCAAACATGACGATGAGCACGACCGGATAGCCGTACGCCCAGCTCAGCTCGGGCATGTTCTCAAAGTTCATGCCGTAGATGCCGGCGATCATGGTCGGGGCGGCGGCCATACCGACGACGGCGGAGATGGTGCGCATGTCGCTGTTTTGCTGCATGCTGACTTTGGCCACGGAGGCGTCGAGAAGCGACGAGAGGCGCTCGTCGAAGCCGAAGAGGTGGTCGCTGGCGATGGTCGCGTTGTCGACGACGTCGCGGAAGTACGAACGCAGCGTCTTGCGGAGCAAGTCCTTGTGACTGACAAGGCTGTTTTTCAGCGCCGGCGCGAGCGGGTCAATGGCGTGCCGCATCTCCAAAACCTCACGCTTGTACATGTAAATCTTGTCGATGTTGATGTCGCGCCGCGGAGTGAACACCTCGTTTTCCAGGTCGTCGACGTCGATGCTCAGCGCCTGGGCGACGCGCAGGTGGTTGTCCACCGCGTAGTCGGAGACCTTCCACGCCACGGCCGCGGGGCCGAGGATGGCAAGCTCCTCGTCCTCCTCCAGCTGGCCGGTCAGGTCGGGGAGGGGCGCATTGTGGCGAATCGTGATGGCGAAATTGGGGCCGACCACGATCTGTACCTCGCCGGTGGAAATAATCTCGCGGGCGTCGGAGACCTCTTCGTCGTCGCGGTAATAGACGGTGCGGATGACCAGGAAGAGTTGGTCGTCGTAGCGCTCCACCTTGGGGCGCTGGTGGGCGTCGATGACATCGTCGACGATGAGGTCGTGCAGGTCGAAGAGCTCCGCGATGCGCTCCATCTGCGTCGTCGTCGGCTCCTTGAGCGACAGCCACACGAAGGCGTTGTCATGCTGGTTGACGTGCTCGAGCGCCTGCGCCACCCGCGCGTTGCCGGGCTGGCGCTTGCCGTCGACGAAGATGCGGCAGAAATCAATCGAGCGTTCTATCGGCACCGGGACGTGTTGAGCAACTGGTGCGAAGTTCTTCTTCGGCCGTTGACGTGGAAGTGGAATCCGAGGCGGCATAGCAGCCTCCCTTCGTGTGACGAACCGGCCGGGCCGGTTGCAACGGGCAGATCGTGGCTTGGCCGAAGCGAAGCCCTTAAAAAATACTACGCCCTCCGCGCGAGCGCGAACTCGCGGCGGAGGGGAAGACGTGGCGTCGATAAGCGACGAGCCCGGGGCGCTAGTGAACCTCGAGGCCGCGCGAGCGGAAGATGTCGCGGATGTGCTCGACGTGCTCGGGCGACGGCGGAGTGACGTCGTCGAGCTCGTACGGCATACCGATCTTCTTCCACTTGTCGGCGCCCATGTTGTGGAAGGGGAGGACCTCGACGCGCTCGACGTTGTTGGTCCAGCGGGCGACGATGTCGGCGACGTTGTTCACGTTCTCCTCGGAGTCGGTGTAGCCGGGCACGACAACGAAGCGAATCCAGACGCGCTTGCCCTTCTCACTGAGGCGGTCGCCGAAGTCGATGGTGGGCTGCAGCTGGCGCTTGGTCACGCGCTGGTACGTCTCCTCGTCGCCGGACTTCACGTCGAGGAGGAACAGGTCGATGTTGTCCAGGTCCTCGTCGCGCAGACGCGCGCCCAGGTAGCCGGAGGTGTCGATCGTGGTGTGGATGCCCGCGGAGTGCACCATCTTCAGCAGGCGGCGCGTGAACGCGATCTGGAACAGCGGCTCGCCGCCGGAGAGGGTGAGGCCGCCGCCGGTGGCGTCGAAGATGCGCTTGTAGCGCTTCACGCGGTTCGCCACAGACTCGACGGATTCGAGGGTGCCTTCCTTCATCTCCATCGTGTCGGGGTTGTGGCAGTACAGGCAGCGCAGGGGGCAGCCGGACAGGAAGATGGTCATGCGGGTGCCGGGGCCGTCGACGGCGGTGACGAGCTCCCACGAGTGGACGAGCCCGATGTCGCCGGTGCGCCGCGCCTCGAGCAGCTCGGGTCGGGTGATTTCCATGTCGGCGTCGGCGGTGCCGCCAAGGCCCGCGGCGACGCCTCTGATGCGTTCGCCCTGCTGGGGTTCGAGTGTGACTACGCCGGTTGTGCCATCTTGCGCCATGGCTGGCCTCCTGTGCTGTGTGCTTATCGACGCGCCCCACCGCCCACCCCGAAGGGCGAGTCAGTGGGGCGCTACGTCCTGGTTACGCCGCTGGTTATGCGCCGCGGTGGAAGGTGCGCGAGATCACGTCGCGCTGCTGCTCCTTGGTGAGCTTGACAAAGTTCACCGCGTAGCCGGACACGCGAACCGTCAGGTTCGGGTAGTTCTCCGGGTGCTCCATTGCGTCCTCGAGGGTGTTCTGGTCCAGCACGTTGATGTTGGCGTGGTACAGACCGGAGTTCATGTTGTTGGCCTCGCGGGAGGACTTCATGGAAGCCATACGGTCTTCGAAGGTGTGGGTAGACATTGTGGTGTGCTCCTTTTCGGGGAAGTGGTGATTAGTGGGGTATTGAGTTGTCCGTTGCCGGTCGGCCGGTGGGCCGACCGGGCGGGCCCGGGTTTATGCCGGGTGGATCTCTGCGTCCGCGTTGTCCATGATGAAGCCCGCGTCGAGGACGCCGACCAGGTTCTTGACCTGCTCGTCCTTGTTACGGCCGAGGCCGGACGGGGTGATCGTGTTGGTCAGCGAGATGCCGTCCAGCGCGTCGTTGTAGTCGAGCTTACCCACGGACAGCATGGAGGCGACCATGCCGTGGTTGTCGGCGCCGTTCTCCGGGTTTGCGCCCGGTGCGAACGGAGTGCCGGCCTTGTGCCCGGACGGGAACGCACCGGTGGCCTTGCCGTAGACCACGTTGGAAGTGATGGTCAGGACGGACTGGGTCGGGATCGCGTCGCGGTACATCGGGATCTCTTTGATCTTCTGCATCACGGTGTGGACCACGGTGGCGGCGATGTCGTCAGCGCGGTCGTCGTCGTTGCCGTAGAACGGGAACTCGCCCTCGGTCTTGTAGTCGACGACCAGGCCGGATTCGTCGCGAATCGGCGTGACCTTCGCGTACTTGATGGCGGACAGCGAGTCGGCGACGATGGACAGGCCGGCGATGCCGCAGCCCATGGTGCGAACGATGTCGGAGTCGTGCAGCGCCATCTCGACGGCCTCGTACGCGTACTTGTCGTGGCAGTAGTGGATGATGTTCAGGGCCTCGACGTAGGTGCCGACAACCCAATCCAGCATCTCCTCGTACTTCTGCCAGACCTCGTCAAAGTCCAGCGGGCCGTCGCCGGTGATCGGGGTGTGGCCCTCGGTGACCTGCTTGCCGGTGACCTCGTCGCGGCCGCCGTTGATGGCGTACAGGAGGGACTTCGCCGCGTTGACGCGGGCGCCGAAGAACTGCATCTGCTTGCCCACCGGCATCGGGGAGACGCAGCATGCGATGGCGGCGTCGTCGCCCCACTGGTCACGAATCTGCTTGTCAGACTCGTACTGGATGGAGGAGGTCTCGATGGAGATGGCGGAGCAGAACTCCTTGTAGCCCTCCGGAAGCGCCGGGTCCCAGAAGATGGTGATGTTCGGCTCCGGTGCCGGGCCCAGGTTGCGCAGGGTCTGCAGGAGGCGGAACGAGGTCTTGGTGACCTGGTGGCGGCCGTCGGAGGAGAAGCCAGCGTCGGACCAGGTTGCCCAGTACGGGTCGCCGGAGAAGATCTGGTCGTAGTCCTCGGTGCGCAGGAAGCGGACGATGCGGAGCTTGAGCACCAGGGCGTCAATAATCTCCTGTGCGTCTTCCTCGGTCAGCGTGCCGTTGGCCAGGTCGCGCTCGAAGTAGATGTCGAAGAAGGGGGAGAGGCGGCCGATGGACATTGCGGCACCGTCCTGGCTCTTCACGGAGGCGAGGTAGCCGAAGTAGGTCCACTGCACGGCCTCGTGAGCGTTGGTCGCCGGGCCGGAGATGTCGAAGCCGTAGTCGGCTGCCATCTTCTTGAGCTTCTTCAGCGCCTTGATCTGCTCAGCGTGCTCCTCGCGGTAGCGTGCCCAGTGCTCGGAGAAGCCCTTGTCCAGGGAAGCGTCCTTGGCGGCGAGCTTGTCCTCGATGAGCTTGTCCACGCCGTAGAGGGCGACGCGGCGGTAGTCACCGATGATGCGGCCGCGGCCGTATGCGTCGGGCAGGCCGGTGACAATGTGGGAGGAGCGGGCCGCGCGGATGCGCGGGGTGTAGATGTCAAAGACAGCGTCGTTGTGGGTCTTGCGGTAGGAGGTGAAGATCTTCTTCACGTCCGGGTTGACCTCTTTGCCGGCCTCCTTGATGGCCTGCTCGACCATGCGCCAGCCACCGTTCGGCATCATCGCGCGCTTGGTCGGGACGTCGGTCTGCAGGCCGACGATCACGTTGTCGTCTTCAGAGATGTAGCCGGCCGGGAAGGCGTCGATGTCTGCCGGGGTCTCGGTGTCAACGTCGAAGACGCGACGCTCGCGCTCGACGGAGAGGTACTTCTTGTCCAGCGTGTCCCAAACGCGGAGGGTCTTTTCCGTCGGGCCGGCGAGGAACGATGCATCGCCGTCGAAGGGGGTGTAGTTGCGCTGGACGAAATCGCGAACATTGATCTCGTCGGTCCACGGGCCTTCGGCAAAGCCGTCCCATGCGGTGTTCTGCGATGCAGCAGTTGTAGCAGTCACTTTGAAAAACGATCCTTCTAGTCTCGAGGGTTTTCCACGATGGGGACGCGCTAGCACTTTCCCAGGTTCCCGTTCAACATCTGCCACCGGAAGTCGTTCCGGCCGATGATTTGAAGCGCTACCATCGTTGTGTCCCAATTATAAGGTGAGACCATTGCGAACCCGCTACTTTCAACCGTGTGACCTTGGCCACCGGGGGTGAATTACCCCCGCCGACACAGCAAAAGGCCCGGTCGTGTGGACCGGGCCTCGAATCGCGGGTGTAGGCGGGGGTACGCTACTGCACCCGACGGGGGGAGTGCTTAGTTTTCGCCGTTGGTATCGCGAACCTCTTCAAAGGTGTCCTCAGCGCCGTCGACGTTGGCGCGCAGCTTGTCCAGCGCGTTGCGGCCGTGCTGCTGCTGCAGCGTGGTGGCGAGGTTGTAGCGATTCGGGGTGAGCGCGTTGTTGGTCCAGGTGTACATGGACACCAGGCGGTTGCGCACGCCGACGAGGAAGGAGACGTGAACTGCCAGCCACATCATCCAGCCGAGGAAGCCTGCGACCTCGACCTTGCCCATCTTCACCACGGCGTTGTAGCGGGAGACGATCGCCATAGAGCCCTTGTCAAAGTACTCGAACTCGTCGCGGGCGGACGGCGCAACGTCGTGCTCGACCTGCTCCTTGATGATCCGACCGACGTACTCGCCGGACTGGATCGCCACCTGAGCAACGCCGGGGAGGCGGTTGCGGTTCATCATGTCGCCGATGATGAACAGGTTGTCCTTGTCGCCCACGGTGAGGTCCGCGTTGACCGGAACCTTGCCGTTGCGCTCTGCCTCGACGCCGACCTGCTCGGCGATCTGCTTGCCCAGCGGGGACGCCTGCACGCCTGCGGACCAGATCTTGGTCGCCGCGCGCAGCGTCGTCTCCTCGCCGGAATTGGTGTCCTTGTAGGTGACGCTGCCGGCATCCACGTTGGAAACCAGGGCGTTGAGGACGACGGTGACGCCCTTGCGCTCCAGCTCGCGCTGCGCCTTCTTGCCCAGGCGCTTCCCAAATGGCGGGAGGACCTGCGGCATGCCGTCGATAAGCACGATCTTTGCTTGCGACGGAACGAAGTTCTTGAACTGGCCCTTGAAGGAGCGGTGGGCCATCTCGGCCACCTGGCCAGCCAGCTCGACGCCGGTCGGGCCTGCGCCGACGATGACGAAGGTGAGCAGCTCGTTGCGCTCTTCCTCGGTCTCGGCGAGCTCTGCGCGCTCGAAGGCGGAGACGAGGCGGGCACGGATTTCGAGGGCGTTGTCCACGGTCTTCAGGCCGGGAGCGAACTCGGCGAACTGGTCGTTGCCAAAGTAGGACTGGCCGGCGCCCGCGGCGACGACGAGGGAGTCGTACGCGTAGGTGCGGGTGAACGCGCCCTCGTTGGCGGTAACGGTCTGGCCCTCAACGTTGACGTCGGTGACGTCGCCACGTACGACGCTCACGTTGTCCTGGCCCGCGAGGATCTGGCGGACCGAGGTGGCAATCTCACCGCTGGAAAGCAGGCCGGTTGCCACCTGGTAGAGCAGCGGGGCGAAGAGGTGGTAGTTCGTGCGGTTGATCAGCGTAATGTCCACGTCCGCATCCGCGAGCTCGCGGGCGGCGAACAGGCCACCGAAACCAGCGCCAATAATGACGACGTGGTGGCGGTTGCCTGCGGGACGGTACGGCGCTTCTGTCATAGGTAAGACTCCTTGTACCTAATTTAAAGACAAGTCTGGAAATTTCCCCTGCACATACTACGCCGAATTCCCTGAAGCTCCACAGGCGGGTGCCGACGTGGCATCGCCGGGATCCGGCGCGCACCCGCTACCATCAGCCGAGTGACCTCCCCACACGACATGAACGCGTCCAGCGTCCCCGAGCATTTGGCAATTATCGACGCCACCGCGTGGCCAAGCGTGGCCGCAGTCCCCGGAGGGCGACTCGGTAGGTGGCGGGCCGGGCGGGCGGAGGCGCGTTTTGCGGCGGCGTGCGCCAACGCCGGCATCCGCGTTGACGGCGATGCCCCGGACGTCGTGGTGGATTACGCGGAGGTGTTCCAGCGCGTCGCCGCCAACGGCTGGGTCGGGCTGGCTGAGGGGTACTTGGCCGGGGAGTGGCACACGCCGGACTCTGAGCGGCTCGTGCAGGTGCTGCGCAAGCTCGTCCAGTCCGGCTACGTGCCGTCCACGCTGCGCGTCGCGCCGGCGAGGTCGCACGAGAGCGGGGAAGTGCCGCCCAGCCTGATTCAGCACTACGCGGGCGACGGCGTGAGCCCGTTCCAGGGCCACTTCGCCACCGGCGTGCCGACGCGGGAGCGGGTGCGCGTGAAGTCGTACGCGCGTGGCGCAGGGCATGGCAACGAGCCTGCGCGACACTTCGTGGACGTGACCGAGATCGCCGCGCCCCAGGACGAGGGGACGACCCGCTCGGATTTGGCGGACGCGCAGGCGCGATCCGTAGCAATGCTCCTGCAGGCGGCTGGTGTGCGCGACCGGTCCCGCGTGCTGGAGTATCCGGCGTCCGGACCCGCGGTCACGCTGGCGGCCGGGGACAAGGTCGAGTGCGTGACCAATTCGCCGGAGTCCGCGGACGCGCTGCGCGAGCAGCTCACGTTCGCGGGCGTACCGGGTCAGGTCAGGGTCAAGCGGCTCGGGCGCGGGTACGACGCGGCGGTGTCGCTCGAGCACCTCGAGACGCTGAGCGACGACGACAAAGCCGAGTTTCTCACGCAGCTCGGGTCTGCGGTTGCGCCGGGTGGCAAGGTGGCGATCCAGACGATCGTGGCAGGGCCGGAGATGAATAAGGCGGCGCGGGCGGCGTTGGCTTCGCTGAGGGCGTACGTGTGGCCGGGCCTGAGCTACGCATCCACGGAGACGTTGGCGCGGATTGTGGACCGCAAGACCGGGCTGCGCATCATCGCGGAGACGCACGCGCCTCAGCACCTGGCGACGTCGCTGGGATTGCAGCGAGCCACCTTTGATTCGCACCTGCGTGACGCGGCCGCGGACGGGTTCGATCCGGTGTACCGGCGACTGTGGGTGTGGCAGCTCGCGCTGCGTCAGGCGCTCGCGGAGCTGCGGATGATTGATCTCACGCAACTGACGCTCACGGCGCGGAACCGGCGGGGGCGGCGGTAGATTGAGGGGCGTGGTGGCGTCGACAAGCGTGGGCCCGCGCGTTAGTTGACATAATGTACATTATCGGACAAATACGCATATATATTACGTCAAGTGACGTAATATAGGACGGCTACTGGTGCATGTTGAGGCGGATGTTGACCTCGCCCTGCTCGTCAATCTTGGCCGCCACGAACTCCGGCGACTCGACGCCGTAATCCGCCCGGTTGATCGGGACATCGCCCGCGACGATCAGCGACGAGCCGGAGCGCGCGACGTCGAACTCGTGCGTCACCGTGTTTGTCTCGCCGTGGATGGTCATCTCGCCGGTGAGCTCCACCTTGGCCACGGAGCCGTCATCCGGCACCTGGGATACGTCCGCCGGCTCCGTGACGCGGAACGTCGCCTCCGGGAACTGGTCCGTGTGTAGGATCTTGCGGCGGACGTTGGAATCGCGGACGTCGCTATCGCTCGTCAGGTTGGTCATGTCGACGGTGATCTCGCCGGCGGTGAGCGTGCCGGCCTCAATATCCGCCGAGCCGCTCACGCCCTCCGTTGAGCCCGAGGTGACCTTCTCTTGGCCCGGGAGGATCTCAAAGAACGTAAAGCCCGCCGACGAGCCGTTTGGGCCCGGGCGAGACGAGACTTCCCAGTGTCCGTCGAGAGGCGTATCGGCGGCCTTGAGGCGCGACTCATCAATGCCTTCGGTCTTCACGCCGTTTCCAAACAGCCCCCCGAGCGCGAGCGGGACGAACGCGACCGCAAGCAGAATGACCACGATGATCGACCCGGCGACGATGAGCAGCGTCCGCCTGCGCTTCAGTGCGGCCTCGTCGAAACTTTTGCCAGCTTCAGTGCCGTTGTGCATACCTGTTACCTTAACCTCTCGATGCTGTGGGACAGATTCACCATTTCGTCACATAAGTGACGTAATTCCTCCGGGGTTGCGCCCTCGCTTGCCGCGGTCTGGACGTCCTCCGCCGCGCACCGCAGCTGATATAGCTGATCGCGCAGGTCAGCAACCTTTTTCGGCGAGAGAATGACCGCGTCCGCCGGGATCTGGGTGCCGGAGAGCGAGTGCCGCTGCTCGTACGCGCGCTGCTTGCACGAGGCGTTACAGAACTTCCTCCGGCGGCCCCTACCCTGCTGCTCGGGCATCTGCCCTCCGCACCAGGCGCAAGTGGGCGCCTGCTTTCCTTCGCTAGCCACACGGCAAGCCTAATACACGCGCCGCGCCAAACCCCATCCGCGGGAACAATGCGGGCAGGTTGACCGTTATACTGTATCGACTGGGAATGCTTGCAATGGCTTGCAGTGACTCGCAATGAAGGGATTGATACAGCATGGCTGATCGTGTGCTCCGTGGAAGCCGCATGGGTGCAGTGAGCTACGAAACCGACAGGGACCACGACCTGGCCCCGCGTCAGATGGCAAAGTACCGTACCCCCGACGGGGAGGTTTTTGAGGTCCCCTTCGCTGATGATGCGGAGATCCCCGAGGAGTGGATGTGCAAGAACGGCCAGCTCGGCACCCTGATTGAGGGTGAGGGCGTGGAGTCCAAGCCGGCCAAGCCACCGCGCACCCACTGGGACATGCTGCGGGAGCGCCGCAGCATCGAGGAGCTTGACGTCCTGCTCGAGGAGCGCCTCGAGCACCTGCGCAAGCGCCGCCGCGCCGCCGCGCGACTGGCAAAGGAGCAGCAGGGCGAGAAGTAAGCCCCGAACATACGCAACGGCCCGGCACAGTGAGTCCACTGTGGTCCGGGCCGTTGGTCGTTGGTGCTTAGCGCTGCTTCTTGGTCGCCTCGTAGCGCACGAGACCGAGGCCCTCGCTGATCATCTCAGTCGCCTGGCTCACTATGTCGGTGACCTTGCCCGGCACCTTGCGCAGGGGGCTGTTGCTCAGCTCGTAGTTGCCCAGCTTCGCGCCCTCGGCGATCATGTTGACCACCTGCTCCGGCAGCTGGTCGGCCTTCGCGCCGAGGCGGGAGAGCTTCGAGTTATCAAGCTCGTACTGAAGCAGCTTGCCGCCCTCCGTGGCCATCTCGCTGACCTTCCAGGACTTCTCCTTCACGCCCCACTTCGTTACCTCGATGAGGGACTGGCCGGCAAAGCTAGCGTCCAGCTTGGACTCGCCCAGCGTGCGGTCCTCAAAAGTGATGGGCACCTCGCGCACGTCGAAGCCGGCATCGATGACCTTGTGCGCCAGGTCCACCTGGAAGATGTAGCCCTTGTTGGACAGCGCGTCCAGGTCGATGGCCTCGAGGACCTCGCGGCGGAACGCGCGGTAGCCGGCGGTCATATCGGCGACGTCGTCACCGAGCGCCAGCGAGATGTACTGGTTGCCCAGCTTGGACAGCAGGTAGCGCTGGCGGGGCCAGTTCTTCGCCTCGCCGCCCTCGACGTAGCGGGAGCCGATCACCAGGTCGCCGCCGCGCTCAATCGCGGTGAGCAGGCGCGGAAGCTCCTCCGGTTTGTGGGAGCCGTCCGCGTCCATCTGGCACAGCACGGCGTAGTCACGCTCCAAGCCCCAGCGGAAGCCGGCGCGGTAGGCGGCGAGCAGGCCCTCCTTGCCGGCGCGGTGCAGGACGTGGACCTCATCGTGCTTCGCCGCCAGCTCATCAGCCTTGTCGCCGGTGCCGTCCGGAGAGTTATCGTCCACGATCAGTAGGTCGACCTCCGGGTTCGCCGTCAGTACGCGCTCCGTAATCAGCGGGATGTTCTCCAGCTCGTTGTAGGTGGGGATGATCACCAGCGTTGCGTTCGCCATGGGCGATTGACTCCTTTTGCAGATACGTCTTGTTGGGTATTCGTTTCGGTTCGCGGAAGTGGGTGCGGGCCTGTGGTAGGGCCGCGTGGGCGTCGCTAAGCCATACGCTCCTTCTCCGCGGGACTCTTAGCAGCATACTCGCGCTTGGGGCGCGCCACGGCACCGAGCGCGACCGCGGCACCGCCGAGTACTAACATCCACTCTAGCCACTGGCCGAACCGCACGGCTGGGGTGATGGAGTCCTTGAGCGGGAGCTCCTCCTGCAGGTGCGCGGCCTGGAAAATCTCGCTTTGTTGGGAGACGGAACCGTCTGGGTGCACGATCGCAGAGACCCCGGAGGTCGCGGCGACGACCACGGCGCGGTCGGTCTCGATCGCGCGCATGCGGCTCATGGCCAGCTGCTGGTAGGTCATGTCGGTGAAGCCGAAGGTCGCGTTGTTCGTCGGGGTGGCCAGCAGCTGCGCGCCGTTGCGCACCGCCATGCGGTAAGCCGGATCCTCCGCGACCTCGTAGCACGTGGCCACGCCGACGACCGTCGTTCCCATCCGGACCACGCCCGGGCCATCGCCGGGCTTGAAGTCCCCGGCCAGATCCACCATGTCGGAAAAGTTGCGGAAGAAGTCGCGCATGGGCATGTACTCGCCAAACGGCTGGAGGAAGCGCTTGTTGTGCCGCTCGCCCACCGAGCCGTCCGGGTTGATGACCACCATGGTGTTGCGCTCCCCGACCTGGTCGCGCGTGAGCGTGCCCACTAGGACGGGGACGCCGACGGCCGCAGCGGCCTCCTTGACCAGCGCGCCCGCTTCCGGGTCCGTAAACGGGTTGACGTCCGAGGCGTTCTCCGGCCAGATCACCAGGTCAAGCGGCTGGCCTTGATCCTTCGCGTCCTGCGCCAGCCGCTTGGTCTCCTCCACGTGATTGCTCAGCACCGCGCGGCGCTGCGCGTTGAAATCCAGCCCAAGCCGCGGGACGTTGCCCTGCACTGTCGCCGCGCGGGCCGTCCCAACCTCGTGGGCGGGCGTGTTGACCGCAGCCGACGCCGCCAGCCCCAAGACCAACGGCGCCACGACCGCGACCCCGCCCGCAGCGCGTGCGCGCCCGCGTGCGACCACCAGCGCCGCCAGCCCTGCGCCGGCGAGCACCACCGACAGCGTCACGAGCGCAGGCCCGCCGAAGTGCGCGAGGTTGCCAAGCGGACCGCCGATCTGCCCCCAAGCGAGCCGCACCCAGGCGAACCCACCGAACGGGAACGAGGAGCGACAGAACTCCACGGCTACGTAGACCAGCGCGAATGCGGCGAAGCCGTAGCGCCAGCGGGCAACGAGCGTGCCGAAGGCGCCGGTGGCCAGCGCGTACAGCGCAAGGAAGACGGAGAGCGCCACGTACGGCATTGCGCCCACGAACTCACCGATCCACGGCAGCAGCAGGAGGTAGCACACCAGCGCCTGGACCAGGCCGAGACCAGCGCCCGTCCACACCCCTGGCCGCGCGCTCCCCCACGGCGCGAGCGCGCCAAAGAGCAGCGTCATCGCGAGGACGCCCGCCCACCAGAGCCCGTGCGGCTCGTAGGACAAGTACGCCAGCGCGCCCGCCCCCGCAGCCAGCAGCAGTCGCAGCACTCCCCGCACCTACTTGTCCTTTCCGCCGTCGGGCTCTTTGCTTGTCGACGCCCCTCCGTCCCCGTCGCCACGATCATCCTTCGGGCCTTCGGCGCGGAACATGGCCTCGAGCTCGTCGGCATCAATGACGTCGTGCTCCGTGTCCTGCTCGTGCGCCTGGTGGCGGCCTGCCTGCCGGCCGGTGCCGAAGTTGCCGTAGCTGGTCTGGAATTGCGACAGCGGCGAGGTGTTGTACACGCGGACACCGAAGTTTTCCATGCTCCGGATCGTCCGCGTTCTGATGAAGCGGCGCAGGAACCCGCGGGTGGGGCCGAAGACGAGCAGGAACCCGAGCAGGGAGCTGACGAAGCCGGGAATGATGCACAGCAGCCATCCCGTCATCAACAGGGCGGAGTCCCCCGCTACCCTGCCGAGCGACGAGCGCCCCTCGGCGGCGTTCACCAGCGTGCCCCGCAGCGCGAGGCTGGCGAGCGCACCACCGAGAAACATCAGCGCGAAGATGGCGAGCAGTGCCCAGCCGACGCCGATGAGCTTGGCAACGCCGAAGAACGCGAGTGCCTCAATGAGAAAGTAGGCGAAAATAAACAGCGGCATGCGGCCAGACTACCTGTCCAGCTGTCGCACGAGCCATTTGACGTCACCCGCCAGATGTTGGAAATACGGGCCATAGTGGTTGACGCCAGTCCTGCCCGGCACGCGCGGCATGCGGCGCGTCTGCAACGGAATCTCCCACGCGTCCGCGAGCGCGGTGAGCTGCGGGTACGGGATGATGTCGTCGTGGAGCGAGCCCCAGAACCGGGTCGGGATGCGCAGCGGCCGCCTGCGTCCGAGCGCGATCGACTCGAGGTGCTCGGAGGTGCCAGGGAGGGCGTGAAGGAGCTCCGCCATGCTGAGGCCACTGCGAGTCCACCGGGTCGTGTGCGCCCAGGGGCGGCGAAGCGATGCCCCGACGGCGCAGAGGTCCGAGTCCGCCAGGATCGTCGCGGCGCCTTCGGGGCTGAGGTGCGGCAGGATCTCATCCGCCAGGTCCGGGTGGTGCGCCATGAGTCCCGCGACGGCGTAAAGGATCACCACGGAGGGCATGGCGCCGTCGACGTGGTCGAGCATCGGCACGAGCGCGGCCGGGGGCGCGCCGACGACGGCGGCTTGCGGCTGGAGCTCCGGGGCGTACTCCGGGCGTTCGAGCCAGGCGCCCACTGCCCCGCCGCCCTGGGAGAAGCCCCACAGGCCGAGCACGGTGGTGTCGACGGAGAGGGATGAGGCGGCGCGGGTGGCGTCGATGAGCGACTGCGCGGCGGCAACGTGGTCGCAGTAGAGCTGCACGTTCTCGGCCGGGTTGCGGGGGTAGTCGGTGAGCACGACGTTGGCGCCCGCCGCGAGCAGCAGGTTGATCGCCGGCTGCTCGTAGGCGGCGATGAGGTCCCACGGCGCGCGGCGCGGGACGAGGCCGACGGTGCAGGAGTACGAGGGATTGCAGCGCGGGGCGACGCCCTGCGTGGAGGGGGCGAACGCGATGGTGGGGCGCGGGCCGTGGCCCGGCCAAGGGGTGCGCGAGCGGAAGACCGCCCCGGTGGCGGTGAGGGCGCGGCCGTCCTCGTCCGCAGTAACGTAGTCGATCCCCCAAACGTCGGCGGGGTTGAGACGCTTGGTCAGGCCTACGGCCTTGATTTCGCGGGCGTTGAGGAGGGATCCGGGAGTCATGCCCGTCACCCACGTCGGCGTGGTGTGCTCCGGCTCGGTGCGGCGGGGGTCGTGGAGGGCGTCGAGAAGCAGCCCCGCGATTGTGCGGGTGAGAGGAAACATGCGTCCTACCTCGGCATATGACGCCAGATCGGGCGCGGGACGAGGCGCATGACCAGCGCGAGCGCGGCGAGGCGGCGCGGGATCCACACGGTTGTGCTGCGGCCCCGCTGGGCGGCGT
This sequence comes from Corynebacterium sp. Marseille-P8863, assembly GCF_946902955.1. Classification (NCBI taxonomy): domain Bacteria; kingdom Bacillati; phylum Actinomycetota; class Actinomycetes; order Mycobacteriales; family Corynebacteriaceae; genus Corynebacterium; species Corynebacterium sp. Marseille-P8863. The sequence goes on from NZ_CAMPQC010000004.1 coordinate 52,541, forward strand.
CGACGACCGCATCGGCGACTTCGTCCGGAGTCACCGACATGATCGCGGGCGTCATCCCCTCCGTCATCGAGCCGATAACAAACCCGGGGCGCGCGGTGATCAAGTGCAGCGCCGAGCCGTGGAGCCGGTCCGCCAGGCCCTGGCAGAACGCGTCGAGCCCCGCCTTGGTGGAGCCGTAGACGTAGTTCGCGCGGCGGGCCCGCCAGCCGGCGATGGATGAGAATGCGACAATGTTGCCGCGACCCATGACGTCCGCCAGCACGGTCAGCGCGCTGATTTGTGCGAGGTAGTCCACGCTGCCGATGCGGACGGCCTCGGACTCGTCGCGCTCGGCACGCGCCTGATCGCCGAGGATGCCAAACGCGACAACGGCGGTGGTGATCTCCTCCGCGGCGTGCACGGATTCCACTATCCGGCGGTGGGACTCGAGCTCCGTGGCCTCGAACCGGATGCACTCGATGCTGGCGGCACCGGCTTCGCGCAGACACTCCGCGATGGCGCGAGCGTCAGCGCGTTCGGGCTCGCGCATGGCCAGCACGACCCTCCGCCCGGAGCAGACGCGCAGGGCGATGGCGGTGCCAATGTCGCTGGTGCCGCCGAGCACGAGCACGGTGCCGGTGGTGGGCGGTTCGGCGGTCCTCCCGCCGCGGATGGGTCGAGACATGGGCTTAGCGGAGGTCGCGGGAGACGTTATCCAGCGAGACTGCGCCGTCCTCGTCCAGGTAAACGATGTCTTCCAGGCGCATACCCCACTTGCCCGGCAGGTAGATGCCCGGCTCGATGGAAAACGCCATGTTGGCCTGCAATGCGGTGTCGTTGCCGGCGATGATGAACGGGTCCTCGTGGCCCGCCAGGCCGATGCCGTGGCCCAGGCGGTGCGTGAAGTACTCGCCGTACCCGGCCTCCTCGATCACGCCGCGCGCCACCGCGTCCAGCTCGCCGGCGGTGATGCCGGGGCGTGCCGCGGTGACCGCCGCCTGGTGGGCGCGGAACAGTATCTCGTAGGCCTTGACCACCTCGGGATCCGCCTTCGCAGGGTCGCCGCCCACGATGTAGGTGCGGGTGCAGTCCGAGTGGTAACCCGAATCCAGCGTGCCGCCCAGGTCCACGACAACCACGTCGCCGTCTTCCAGCACGCGCTCGGAGAAGTCGTGGTGCGGGTTGGCGCCGTTTTCGCCGGAGCCGACGATGACAAAGTCGACGGACTCGTGCTCGTCCATGATCAGGCGGTCCAGCTCGGCGGCCACCTGCGCCTCGGTGCGGCCCGCCACCAGGAACTCCGGCACGCGGGCATGGACGCGGTCGATTGCCTCGCCGGCGCGCTTGAGCTCTGCCAACTCGGCCGGTTCCTTAGCCATAAACAGCTCAGCAAGCGTGTCCGTCGCCAGACGGGTTTGCGGGAGCAGGGCCTGCAGCGCGAAGACGTGGTTTGCGGTCAGCGAGCTGCCCAGCGCCACGGGTGCGGACGCATCGAGCGCCTCAGTTGCCAGCTGGTACGGGTCCTGCCCGTCCTGCCAGCCGCGGATTTCCACATCGTCGCCGGCAACGCCCAGGCTGCCAATGTCCGTCACCGGAGCGACGAGGACGGCCCGCCCGTCAGGGCCGATGGCCAGGGCGGTGAGCCGCTCGTGCGAGGAGGCCCAGGAGCCGGTGAGGTAAGCAAACTCCGGGCCGGTGCCGACAACCAGGCCCCCGAGCTTGTGCGCCGCAACGAGCTCGGCGGCACGGGATCGACGGTGTGCGAACGTGGACTGATCTATACGCGTCATGCTGGCAATGATAGGCCAGTTACACTCGAGCGCGTGACCGACCCTGTCCCCTGCTACCCCGACTTGCTCGTCCGGTGCTCCGTGGGCGCGCGCTACTGCTCGGGCATCCTCGTCGCTCAGGACACGGTGCTCACCTGCGCCCATTTCCTGCTCCCAGAGCGCCCCGCCCCGTCCCGCATTACGGTGCGCCTGCGGGGCACGCGCCGTCGCGCCCGCGAGGTGCGCATCTTCGAAGGCACCGACGTGGCTCTCATCACGCTCAATCGCGTCCGCACCGCCGACGACGCGCCGCCTGGACCGTACCCGCCCCTCGCCCCGCCGGCGCGCTTGCTTGGAAGCGCGCTGAAACGTACGGTCACGTTCGGATTCGGCGGCGGCGCCACCTCCCCCGCGGCCCGCGACGGGCGATTCCTCATCACGCTTCCGCTCGCCTTTTCGCGCAGCATGCGCACCATCGTGCGCCCGGCGGGCATCGTCGCCAACGCCGCCCCCGCGATCAAGGGGGACTCCGGGGGCCCAGTGCTTATCGACGCCCACCTCGCCGGCGTCCAGTCCCTCATCCTCGACCCGTGGCGCGTCAACCTGCACATCGCCACCGTCTCCCTGCTGAACAAGGAAGTGCGCGACGCCATCGAGGCGGCACGGGCCGCCTGCTAGTTGCCGATGGCGACGACGCCGCGTCGAATAGCGTCAATGGCCCGGTTGGCGCTGTCGCGGACCTCGTCGCTGTACCCGGTCTTCTTTACTTGCTCGAGCAGGTCGATGACCTGGCGGCACCAGCGCACAAAGTCGCCGGGGGTCAGCTCGGTGCCGGACTCCGCGGCCGCCGCCAGTGCGTACCCGAGCGGGGCGCCGGCGGTCCACTGGTGCATGGCGAGCGAGAACGCGGGATCCGGGAGTCGGGTCACCGGCAGCTGGTGGCGCTGCTCATCAAAGGAGAGCTCGCCGTAGACGCGCATGGTCTCCCCCATCGCCTCCGCCATTCGGTCCGTGGCAGCCTCCGGTTCGCCGTGCGTGGCCTTGCGGTTTTCAAACACCACCATGGACGCCACGCCGGCGAGCTCCGCGGGGTCCAGCTCGTCCCAAATACCGCGCTTGAGGCACTGCGCGACGAGCAGGTCGGAGACGTTGTGGATGCGCGCCAGGCGCTCGCCTTCGTCGGTCACGCGCGGCTCGCCGCCGATGAGCTCGACGTAGTCCATCTCCGTGAGCAGTCCGATGATGCGCTCGAAGGTGCGGCCCAACGAATCGGTCGAACGATCCACGCTGTTGGTCAGCCGGCGCAGCTTGCGCTCGTTGCGCACCAGCTCCTCCCCGACCCGCGCGAGCACCTCGCGGTCATGCGGCGGCCACGCGTGCACCGGGTGGTTGTGCATGGCCTCGCGCAGCGCGGTCACCTTCTTGCTGGGCCGAACCCGCACCTTGTCCTTGAGCTTGCGCGGCGCGTTGAAACTCCCGCTGTGCAGCATGTTTACCACTTTGCGGGTGTGCTTGCGCGGCTGGTCCTGCACGTGGCGGGGTACCTTGATCTGCCCAACAACGACTGGCGCGTTGCGAAACGAGCCGGCGTCGATGCGCCCGGACCAGCCGCGTTCCGTGGTCACCCACGGGCGGGGATCGCGCTTCTTTCCCGCCACCTGCACGACGGCGGCTAGCTCCGGCTTCTTCTTCCCCGGCAAGGCGATGACCTCGCCGACGCGCAGCCGCCCCAGGATCGTCTCCGTCTCCGCCTGGCGGTTTTCCAGCGCGTGGCGGCGCGCGTCCTTCTCAGCCTCGGAGAGGTCGCGGCGCAACTGCAGGTACTCCTCCAGGGCCGCCGCCGGGTCCGTGCCCGGCGGGTTAAAGCCGGCCACGTCTCGTTCCAGTTGCGCGCGCAGGCTGCGTACCTTGGAGCGCAGGCGGTCGATGTCACGCACCTCGCCCACCACGGAGCGGTTGGTCTGAAACTGGGCGAACGACTGCTCGATGAGCCGGATGGAGTCGTCGTAACCGTTCATGCCCAGCATGTTGATCGCCATGTTGTACCCGGGCTGGAACTGCGAGATGAGTGGGTAGGTGCGCGTGGATGCCAAGCCTGCCACCTCGTGCGGGTCCATCGCCGGAGACCACTGCACCACCGCGTTGCCGATATGGTCGATGCCGCGGCGGCCCGCGCGGCCGGTGAGCTGCGTGTACTGCCCCGGCGTGAGGTCGACGTGCGCCTCGCCGTTGAACTTGACCAGCTTCTCCAACACGACGGTGCGCGCCGGCATGTTGATACCCAGCGCAAGCGTTTCGGTGGCGAAAACTACTTTGACCAGACCCCGGACGAACAGCTGCTCCACAATGTGTTTGAACGCGGGGAGCAGGCCGGCATGGTGGGCGGCGAAGCCGCGCAGCCACGCCGTGCGGAGTTGGCGGAAGTTGAGCACGTCGAGGTCTTCGTCGGGGATGCCTTCGACGCCGGCGTCGATAATAGCCCTTGCCTCCTCTTGCTCCTCCGGGGTGGTGAGCTCCTTCCGTGTGCGCAGGCACTGGAAGAGGGCACCGTCGCAGCCCGCGCGGGAGAAGATGAAGACGATGGCCGGGAGCATGTCGCGGCTTCCCAGCGCTGCGACGACCTGCGGGCGGCCGACGGGTTTGACCTTGTCCTGGGCGCGCTGGGCGCCGCTGCGGCGGCCGGTCGAGCGGGCGCGGAAGCTGCGACCCTCCTTGAAGTCGCTGCGTCCCTCGTCGCGGGAGCCGGACTCGATGCGCTCGATCGCGTGGACGAGGGCGCGGTTCACTTTCCCGCCCTCTGTGTCATCGGTACCGCCAGTGTCGGGTTCGAACAGCGGGAAGATCTTGCGGCCCACCATCATGTACTGGCTCAGCGGGACCGGGCGGTGCTCGGAGACGATCACGCGGGTATCACCGCGCACCGCGTCGAGCCACTCGCCGAACTCCTCGGAATTGGACACGGTGGCGGACAGCCCGACGAGGCTGACGGACTCGTCCAGGTTGAGGATGATTTCCTCCCACACGGCGCCGCGGTCCCGGTCGGCGAGGTAATGGATTTCATCCATCACCACGTGCGAGAGCCGGTCAAGCTGCCGGGAGTCCGCGTAGATCATGTTTCGTAGCACCTCGGTGGTCATCACGACGATTTCGGCGGACCCGTTGATTGAGGTGTCGCCGGTGAGGAGGCCGACGGCGTCCTCGCCGTGCTCGGCGACGAGGTCGTGGTACTTCTGGTTGCTCAGCGCCTTGATGGGCGTGGTGTAGAAGCACTTCGTGCCTTGGTGCAGGGCCAGCGCAACGGCGAACTCGCCAACAATCGTCTTGCCGGAGCCGGTCGGTGCGCACACGAGGACGCCGTGGCCGCGCTCGATGTCTGCGCAGGCCTCCACCTGGAAGTCGTCGAGTGGGAAGGGCTTAGCGTCGCGGAACTCCGGCAGAAACGCTACGGGGGCGGAAGCCTCAGTGGCCCCTGTGGTCTCGGCGGTGTTGTCCTCCGAAAGACTTTGGTTGTCTGACTGTGAGGGGGTAACGCTGGAATCCATGCCCCTTACAGTACGTCGTTGAATGGATCTCCGTGACCGTAGGTGTGCGAGCCACCGCGGCCCGGGGCGGGCGGGGCGCTCGGGGCCGCCGGCGGTGCCGACGGGGAAACCCTCGACGGCGCGCTTGGCCGGGAAGTCGCGCCGACGGGCTGTGCGCGCCCGATGGAGCCGGAGGAGGTGACGGGGCCGGACGCTTGCTCGTCGTCAAGGTCCATCCACTCCGGGCGCGACTGGTTCGTGCGCTTGTCATGAATGCGGCAGAACTGGAAGGCCATCTCCACTAGCACGGTGATGGACAGCGCGAGCGCGACCATGGAGAACGGATCCTGCCCCGGGGTCATGATGGCGGCGAAGATGAAGATGAGCACGATGATCAGGCGGCGCTTGCCCGCGACGTGCTCGTAGCGCAGCACGCCGACGAGGTTGAGCATCACGATGATGAGCGGCAGCTCGAAGCTCACGCCAAAGATGACGATCAACGCGAGCAGGAAGCTGTAGTAGTTGCCGCCGGTGAGCGCGCCGACTTGCACTTCGGTGCCGATGGACATGAGCACGTACAGGCCCTTGTCCAGCACGAAGTACGCGAGCACAGCGCCAGCCACAAACAGCGCGACCGCCAGCGTGACAAAGGTAAAGGTGTAGCGGCGCTCGTTCTTGTGCAGCCCCGGGGTGATGAAGTTCCAGATCTGCGTCAGCCACACCGGGGAGGCCAGGACGAGACCGGCGAGGGCGCCGACCTTCAGGCGCAGCATGAACATCTCGAACGGGCTGGTGGCAAGCAGGCGGCACTCGCCGTCGCCGGCCAGGTCTACGCGCAGTTCGCTGGGCAGGTTGCAATAGGGGCCGCGAATGATCTCGCCCAACGGAAAGATGCCCGGCGGGGCGGTCTGATACCAAATGAAGCCGACAATAGTGCCCACCAAAATTGCGGCCATGGACACCATGACGCGCCGGCGTAGCTCCTGGAGGTGCTCCACCAGGCTCATCTCACCGGTCGGGTTTTTCGGCTTCCTCGCGCGCTTGAGCTTCAGCGCCAACGCTTTTCCCCTCTCTGTCGCGAGCGGTTACTGCTGCGCGGGCGGGGTCTGGTTGCGCTGGTGCTCCGGCTTGTCCCAGAAGCTCTCCGGTTGCGCAACGGACTGGGTCTCCGCGTTGCGGCCGGACTCGATCGCGTTCGGCTGAGCCTTGGGTGCCTCGCCCGCGTCGTCGTGCTTCATCTCATCGACCTCGGACTTGAAGATGCGCGCGGAGCGACCCATCGATCGCGCGAGGTCCGGCAGCTTGTTTGCGCCGAACAGCAGTAACACGATGACCAGGATGATGAGGAGCTCGGTCCAACCAATGTTTGGCATGGTTTCTCTTTCCACGGGTATCGGCGATGCCCTGCAACGAAAACATCGACATCGAATGTTTGAATTTCTGAATATCTAACGCGTCATCTTAACGCGTCGAGCGCGCGAAGTGAACGCTCGCGCACCGTGTCCACCAAGCTTTCCGGTTCCACCAGGCGCAGTCGGTCCGCGTGGGCCAGGCAGAACCTCACCAGCCAGTCCTCACTGCCAAAGCGAAACGTCGCAGGCACCCACGCTCCGGTGCCGCCCACCTCGTCGATCTCCAGTTCCCAGTAGTCGGCCATCCACGTCGCGTCGCTGCGCACCAGCAGTTGCGCGAGTGGCGCATCGGCCAGTCCGAAAGGGTTGTCGGGGTCAAGGGGCGCGACGCTTATCGACGCCTCCGCGTCCCCCTCCCCCTGCCTGACCTCACGAATTCGGTCGAGCCGGAAGGACTTGACGCGGTCGCCGTCGAGCGCCTGCAGGTACGCCTGCTCATCGCGCTGAAACACGCCGACCGGGGAAACGGTTCGCTCGGTCACCCGGTCCGAGGAAGCGGAATAGTAGCGGAGCTCGAGCTGCTTGCCGGCGTCGATTGCCTGGCGGATCTCCTGCGTGACGGACCCCAGGCCGCCGACCTGGTCCACGTCCGCTACCCCGCGCTTCCGGTTGACGCGGCGGATCTTGTCCGCGGCGGAGCGCACGGCGTCGACGTTGACCAGGCCGGGCAGCGTCTCGAGCGATTCGAGCAGGAGCAGCAGTGCGTGGGCCTCGGTGGGCTTGAGGTGGAGTGGCGCGGTGAGACCCTGGTCATCCAGGACGGTCACACCGCGCCAGGTGTGCTCGAGGTCGAACATCTCGCCCGGGCCGCGCCCGACCCCGGAAAGCAGGAGCCGGTTGAGGTCGTCGCGGACCTCGTCCACGCTGGACCCGAGGTCGCGAGCGATCTCCATGAGCGATTTCCCCTGGTGCCGCGTGATGTACGGCAGGAGGTTGAGGAGGCGGACGAGCCTGGTTGACCCGGTGGAGTTTGCGTGACCCGCGGGGTGCTTGCTCCCCGATTCCTCCGGCGACGGGGCCTTGTCGCTCGTTGCGCTGCGGAGCGGGGCGTCGTGGGGCGTGGCGGATTGTTTGAGTAGGGCGATGACCTGTTCGCGGACCGCTTCCGGCTGCACGGCGACCAGGTCGGCGGCGTGGGCCGCCGATGTGCGCACCACCCAGTCGAACTCGGCGTCGTGCAGACGAATCTCGTCGCGGTCCGCACGGGAGTCGCCCCGGGCGCCCGGCGCGCGAGTGCCGGCGGCGGCGAGTTCCTCACAGGTGCCGCGGCGTACGGTGACGATGGCGTCGGTGACAGGTCCGCGCAGCACGTCGCGAACCAGCTCCCCGGTGTTCTCGGGCGACTGGTGGAAGTCTTCGGTCTCGCGCACGAGGGTCACGTTGGCGACGCGGACCAGCCGGAAGATGCGGTCGGCGTCGCGCTCGATGTCCCATCCTACGAGGTAGGCGCGGTTGTTCAGCGAGACGATGTCCCACGGGTCCAACGTCCGGCGCTGCGGGTGCCCTCCGCCGGCTGGGGTGAAGTCGAACGAGACTCGCTTCTGCAGCTCAATCGCGGCGAGGAGGTTGTGGAATGCCTGCGGGTCGATCCGGTTGGCGTCGCCGGCCGCAGAGGTCAACGGCGCGCTGTCAAACACGCGGGTCGCGCCGGATGCCGCGAGCTTGGTCCAGCCGGAGCGGGCAAACGCGCCGAGAGAGCCGCCGGTGCTGAGATCCACCGCCAAGCCCACGGCGCTTGCCTCTTCTTCGGTGAGGTCAACGGGTTCCAGCTCGTAGCGGTCCCGGTCCATGGTGAGGGTCCCGCCGGAATACGAAATAGGCACTCCTGCCCGGCGCAGCGCCTCAACATCGCGCCGGATCTTCACGCGTAGCGCTTCGGTCTCCAGGTCTTGGTAGCCGTCCACGTTGCGGGCAACCCACTCCGATTCGCGGTCGTGCGAGGACCCCAGCATGGCAAAGGCCAGGTTCGCCTGCCGGACTTCCGGTTCGAGCTCTGCCACGTAACTGCCTTTCTCCCTCGTCCCCGGTCCGGCTAGTCGGCGGCGCCCATCGCGCGGATCTGTGCGATGAACTCGTCGACACGCTGGTCCTCGGTAGCGAAGGGGTCGAGCAGCTCCAAGGTGCGGGGTTCCGGGCGGTTGGTTTTCAGGTGGACCCAGTCCACATTGTGGTCCATCCCCGCCGAGCGCGCAGCGCTGAGGAACCGGCCGCGCAACGACGCGCGCGTCGTCTCCGGCGGTGCCGTCGCGGCGTGGGAGATCGCTTCGTCGGTGGTCCACCGGCGCACGAGGCCCTTGCGCTCCAGGAGGTAGAACAGCCCGCGCTCGCGGTTGATGTCGTGGTAGGTCAGGTCGATCTGCGCGAGCTTTGGATGGTCCCACTCAGCCCCAAGCTTGTCTTTGACCTGGAGCAACAACTTTCGCTTGATTACCCAGTCAATCTCTTGGTCCACGCCGGAGAAGTCTTGCGACGCAATCGCGTCCAGGGTGCGCTGCCACAAGTCAATGACGCGTGCCATTTCCTCGTTCGGCGTGCCCTCGTCCGGCCGGGACTCCAACCAGCGCCGTGCGGCATCCAACGTGGCCTGCTGGACCTCGAGCGCGGTGACTGTGCCCCCGCTCTTGAGCGCGAGTGGCGTCTGGCCCGTGGGGTCCGCCGCGATGTCGCGGATGTGATCGATGGCGTTGTCGAGCGTGAAATCCGGGAGGTCGAAACCAGCCTCGAGCATCTCAATGACCAACAGTGTCGAGCCGACCTTGAGCGCGAACGTGGGCTCCGCCATGTTCGAGTCGCCGACGATGACGTGCATGCGCCGGAAGCGGTGGGAATCGCCGTGGGGTTCGTCGCGGGTGTTGATGATCGGCCGGGTACGGGTGGTGGCCGAGGAGACGCCCTCCCACACCTGGTCCGCGCGCTGCGAGAGGACGAAGCGCCCCTTCTTGATCATCCCGGCCCCGCAGAGAAGTTGGCGGCTGATGAGAAACGGCAGCAGTTGCATGCCGAACGACTTCAGGGCGAGCTCGCGGCTGATCAGGTAGTTTTCGTGCGTGCCGTAGGAGTTGCCCTTCGAGTCCACGTTGTTTTTGAACAGGAAGACTTTGCCACCCACACGGTCCCGCTCGAGCGCCTGCTCTGCTTGCGTGGCGAGGTCGCTGAAGATGACCTCGCCAGCCTTGTCGTAGTTGAGCAGCTGGGTGATCGAGTCACATTCGGCGGTGGCGTACTCGGGGTGCGAGCCAACGTCGAGGTAGAGGCGCGAGGCGTTGTCGGTGAAGATGTTGGAGCTGCGGTGCTCGGCGACGACCGGGCGAAAGAGGTAGCGGGAGATTTCCTCGGGCGTCAGCACGGCCTTGCCGCGCTCGAACGCGGTGACGCCGAACTCGGTCTCCACGCCCATGATGCGGCGGGGGTAGACGGTGGCCATGCGGGTTACTGCCCGCCCTTCTGCACGAACGAGCGCACGAATTCCTCGGCGTTGGTGTCCAGCAGGGCGTCAATCTCGTCGAGGATGTCGTCGGTGCCAGAGGTGTTCAGCTGGGCCTGCCCGGCATCAACGGCGCCCTCGTCCGCGCCGTCGTCGCCTTGGTTGCCACCTTGTACAAACTGCTGCTTAGACATGTCAGACATGGTGCGATTCTAATCCTTTCAGTAGTGATTCGACGGTCTCGGCGCGCTCGATAAGCTCGCCGACCTCCGCCCTGGTCAAGCCGTCGACCTCGTCCATGGGGAACCGGATCGGCTGGTCGCCCACCGCAAAGAGGACGGACTGCCAACTCGACGCGATGATGACCTCGCCGAACTTTTCGCTCACCTTGCCGCGGAACCACGCTCGGGAGTCCTCCGGCGGCACGGTCACGGCGCGGCGGATGACTTCCTCGTCCACGAGCGTGCGCATCTGTCCCTTGCGCACGAGGGCGTGGTACAGCGACTTCGCGGGGTCAATGTCGGCGTATTGGATGTCAATCAGCTTGAGCTTCGGGTCCGAGATGGGTACGCCGCGCTCCAGGTACCGGCTGATGAGGGCCCACTTCGCCGTCCAATCGAGGCGGTCCGCGGTAGACAGCGGGTCGCGCTCGAGGTCGTCGAGCACCTCGCTCCACAGGCGCAGGACCTTTGCATCGACCTCGTCAAGGTCCGGGAGCGCTGCGGCACGCTCGCGGTACTCGCGGAGGAGCTCGATTGCGGTGAGCCGGCGTCCGTCGACAAGCAACAGGCGATGGGTGCACGTTGGGTCGTGGGAGACCTGCTTGATCTCGTCGACGGCGTTGGCGAGCCGCAGGTCGCTGAAGTCGACGTCAGCCTCGATGCAGTCGAGCACGAGCTTGGTCATCCCCAACTTGAGAAAGTTGGAGAACTGGCTCATGTTCGCATCGCCAACGATGACGTGCAGGCGGCGGAACTTCGTGGCCAGTGCGTGCGGTTCGTCGCGCGTGTTGACGATGCCGCGGTTGAGCGTGGTTTCCAGCGAGACTTCCTGCTCGAAGTAGTCCGCGCGCTGCGAGATCTGGAAGCCGTCGCGCTCTGACTCCTGACCAATGCCCACGCGGCCTGCGCCGATGATGACCTGGCGGGTGACAAAGAACGGGACGAGCGCCTGGGTGAGCCGCGAGAAGTCCGTCTGGCGGGAGTACTGATAGTTCTCGTGGCTGCCGTACGACTGGCCTTTGCCATCAACGTTGTTTTTGTAAAACTTCAGCGGCGGGCACGGCGCGGTCTTGTCCAGCACGCTGACCTGCTGCTCCCACAGCTCGCGGATGTCCGCAGCGGCCTTGTTGAGGACGTAGTCCCCGGCAGCGTCATAGATCATCGCGTCCCATGCGTTGGACACCTCCGGCGAGGAGTACTCGGGGTGGCCGTGGTCGACGTAGTAGCGCGCGCCGTTGGTGGTCACCACGTTGGCCACGCCCATCGCGTTCGGGTCCACCACGGGAACCGTGCGGTAGCGCTGCAGATCGAACCCGCGGGTGTCTTTGAGCGGTGCTTCCTCCTCGTAGTCCCAGCGGGAGCGGGCGGCCGTATTCATCGCGGCATACGCCACCACCGCGTGCGTCGAAGTGAGCAGCGGGCTTATCGACGGGTCGTCCGGGGTCGTGATCCCGTACTCGGTCTCGGTCCCCATGTAACGTGTCATACTGAACTACCGTACTCGTTGGTATGCCTATTTGTGTGAAAAATGCATACTGGCGTATTTTATTTACATGAGTTCTGAGACCCTCGCAAGCGACCCAGGTGTAGTGCCGAAGGAACGTAAATTCTTCGGTCAGCCCTGGGGACTCGCTAACCTCTTCGGCATTGAGCTGTGGGAGCGCTTCAGCTTCTACGGCATGCAGGCCCTCCTGGCCTTCTACATGTACTACTCCACCACTGAAGGTGGTCTGGGCATTGACCAGACCACGGCGCTTAACCTCGTGGGCGCTTACGGTGGCTTCGTCTACATGATGGCGCTGGTCGCCTCGTTTGTGGGTGACCGGTTGCTTGGCGCGGAGCGCACACTGTTCTACTCCGCGATCCTGGTGATGGTCGGACACATCGTCCTCGCCCTTGTGCCTGGCGGTCTAGGCCTTGCCACTGGCTTGGTGTGCATCGGTATAGGCTCCGGTGGAGTCAAAACGTCCTCGCAGGTGGTGCTCGGCGATTTGTACTCGCGTGAGGATCCCCGCCGAGACGCTGGCTTCTCCATCTTCTACATGTCGGTCAATATTGGTTCCCTATTTGGCCCGGCGTTGACTGGCCTAGTGTGGGGCAAGGCCGGTTTCCACTGGGGCTTTGGGCTTGCCGCGATCGGAATGGCAATGGGACTGACGCAGTACATCATCATGCGGAAGTCTTCCATCGGCGCTGTCGGATCTGAAGTTCCAAATCCACTGCCGCGCGAGCGGCGTGGTGTGTGGGCGATTGGTGCAATTGCTGTCGTTGTTGTCGTAGTCGCGCTGCTGGTCACCGGCATTGTTCCGCTCGGATCGCTGTCGTGGATCGTGTTTGCTATCGCTCTTATCGCCACGATTTACCTGTTGTGGGAAATGTTCCACTCTGATGAAGTTACCCCTGCTGAGAAGTCGCGTCTAACCGGCTACATTCCGCTCCTGTTTGGTTCTGTGGCGTTTTTCGCGATCTTTCAATCCCAATTCACTGTGGTCGCGGTCTACTCCGATCAGCGCGCTAACCTGAATTTCTTGATGTGGGAGCTCACGCCGGCCCAGGTACAGGCGTTTAACCCTTTCTTCATCGTGGTCTTCTCCCCCATCTTTGCAGCCATGTGGACTGCGCTGGGGCAGCGCCAGTGGTCATCTGCGGTGAAGTTTGGTGTGGCAAACTTGGTTACAGGTAGCGCGCTCTTCTTCTTCCTGCCGTACGCGGGTGGTGGTCCGAAGTCGACGCCGCTGCTGGTCTTGGTGCTTATCCTCTTTATGTTCACGATGGGCGAGCTGCTGTTGTCTCCTGTGGGCAACTCGCTGGCAACGAAGGTAGCACCTGAGGCGTTTAAATCTCGGCTGTTTGCTGCCTGGTTGATGTCGCTGTCTATGGGCACGGCGCTATCTGGCGTGCTCGGCTCGCTGTACAACCCTGATGATGCCTCCGCCGAGCGGACGTTCTTCATTACGCTGTCGGTGATCACCATTGTGCTTGGCGTAGTGTTGATCTCGATTCGTCGCTGGGTGCTGAAGAAGTTCGTCGACGTGCGCTAGCGCGCCTCGCTTCACGACGCCACCGCGTCCCCATCCCAACCAAGAAAGCCGGCCCCTTGGGGCCGGCTTTCCTCGTTACCTCAGTGCCGCGACGAGCGGGGCGTGCGCTACCAGCCGCGCTCTGCCAGGCGGTGCGGCGCGGGCAGGTCAGCAACGTTGATGCCCACCATCGCCTCGCCCAGGCCGCGGGACGCCTCGGTGACGACGGCGATGTCGTCCCAGTTGCGCACGGCCTTGACCACTGCCTTGGCGCGTGCCTCCGGGTTCCCGGACTTGAAGATGCCGGAGCCGACGAAGACACCGTCGGCGCCGAGCTCCATCATCAGCGCGGCGTCGGCAGGCGTTGCGACGCCGCCGGCGGTAAACAGCGGTACCGGCAGCTTGCCGTGTTCCGCGACGTAGCACACCAGCTCGTAGGGTGCCTGGAGCTCCTTTGCGGCGACGTAGAGCTCGTCGCGGTTGGCGTTATAGGTGGCTTGCAGCGCTGCGATCTCGCTGCGGATGGCGCGCATGTGCTTCGTGGCTTCGGAGACGTCACCGGTGCCGGCCTCGCCTTTGGAGCGGATCATCGCGGCGCCCTCGTTGACGCGGCGCAGCGCCTCGCCGAGGTTGGTGGCGCCGCAGACGAAGGGGACGTCGAAGGCGCGCTTGTCCACGTGGTGGGCGTAATCGGCGGGGCTGAGCACCTCGGACTCGTCGATGTAGTGGATGCCCAGGTGCTCGAGGACGCGCGCCTCCATGGTGTGGCCGATGCGGGCCTTCGCCATCACCGGGATGTTCACGGCGTTCAGGATGCCCTCGATGAGGTCGGGGTCGGACATGCGGGCAACGCCGCCTTCGGCGCGGATGTCCGCGGGAACGCGCTCGAGCGCCATGACTGCCACGGCACCGGCCGCTTCGGCGATCTTCGCCTGCTCCGGCGTGACGACGTCCATGATCACGCCGCCTTTGAACGAGTTGGTGAGTTCTGCAAACTTGGTGAAATCTGTCATAGTGCTCCATTGTCTGGGCGCAACTGGTAGATTCCAAGGTCCAGTATCATTTTCATTCCTTGTACCAGTTGGTGATCATGTGCTCCTCAGCGTCTCCCCCGAGCTGCCTATCCCCTTGCCCACGCAGATCGCACAGCAGATTCGGCTCGCGGTTACCAACGGCACGCTGCAGCCCGGAGACACGGTCTCCAGCACACGCGCACTCGCCCGCCAGCTCGGAGTCTCCCGCGGCACGGTCGTTACCGCCTACGACCAACTCATCAGTGAGGGCTTCCTCCTCGCCGCGCAGGGCGCACCGACGCGGATCCACCCGGCGCTCACGCTTGCGCCACCGGCGCAGGGGCCGCAGCGCGACACGCGCCCAAGGACGACACCCCGGGCCCGGGTCTCATTGCGGCCGTCTGCGGGCAGCGCCGGAGCAGTTCGACCGGCCGCGTGGCGCAAGGCCTGGAGGGACGCCCTCAACGCGGACGGTGCCAGCCTGGATAAGACCGGAGAACCAGAACTCAGAGCCGCCATCGCCGAGCACCTGCGCCTCGCGCGCGGCATACAGGTCGACCCCGCACACGTGGTGGTCACCGGAGGATCGCGCGAAGGGCTGCAGCTCATCCTGTACACGCTGGGTTCGGGGCTGCGCGTGGGTGTTGAAGACCCGGGCCACCCCGGCCTGCGTCGCGTGATCCCCCTCGGCGGACACGAGGTGGTCCCCTGCGCCACCGATCCCGGTGGGGTGGTCGTCGGCGAGCTTTCAGACCGCCTCAACGCGCTCTTGGTCACTCCGTCCCACCTGTACCCCTTCGGCGGTGCGATGAGCGCCTCGCGCCGCTCCGCACTGCTCAACTGGGCGACGCGGACCGGCGCCGAGCTCATCGAGGACGACTTCAACACCGAGCTGCGCTACCTCATCTCGCCGCAGCCCCCGCTCGCGGCGCTGTCGCCGGGGGCCGACGTGCTCACGCTCGGCACGTTCTCCACGCTCCTCTCCCGCAAGCTCGCCGCGGGGTATGTCGTGGCCTCCCCCGCGCTCGCTCCCGCGCTGCGGGAGACCCGAGAGCTCCTGGGAATGCCGGTGGCCACGGTGACGCAGCGCGCCATCGCGCACCTCCTCGACCGCGGCTACGTGCGCCGGAACGCGCGTGCAGCGCACAACCGGCTCGCGCGACGTCGCAAAGCCGTTGCCGCCACGGTGGTCCCCGCCCTGGAAGCGCGCGGCGCGCGAGTGACCGTGCCGGAAGCAGGCGGCGCAGACGTCACCGCCGAGTTTCCCACCGTTGCACTGCGGCAACAGTTCGAGGACCAACTTGCCGCCAGCGGCGTGGAGTGCGGCCACGAGTCCAGCCTGTGGTCGGGCGGTGGGGATGGGCTTGTCCTGAGCTTTTCGCACCTGACGGATGAGGACTTCGAGTACGCGCTCGGGGCCATCCACCAGGGAAAGACCGCCTGACTCAGCCCCCTGCGGCCGCGACCTCAGCGCGACGCGGGGGCTCGCCGGCAGGGGCTCCCGTCTTCCGGCGAACCGCCCAGGCGAAGATCGCGCCGGTGATGTTGTGCAGTACCGCGGCGACCGCGCACGGGGCGAGCAGCGTGGAAACGCTCGTCATCGCCACGGATAGCGCCACATCGCCCTTGGCCAGGTACGCGATCACGTTCGAGGAGGTGCCGCCGGGAACCGAGCCCAGCATGAGCAGCCCCACTGCGAGCGCAGGGCTCAGGCCCAGGAGCTTGACCACCGCGACCGCGCCGAGCGGCATGATCACGAATTGCGCGACGACGCCAATGGCGATCGGGACGGGCCGCTTCGCCACCTCCTTGAAGTCCGGGATGGTCAGCGTGAGCCCCATACCGAACATGATGATCATCAGGAAGTACGTGATGAAGCTGGTCAGCGGGAGGAACGGCCCTGGCGCGACAAACGCGAGCACCGAACCGAGTAGAATAAAGGCCGGGAACGCGGCGACGGCGATGGCTGCCGAGCGATCTTCCTGTGTGCTCATGGCGAACTCCTACTCACTCTGTGGGATGAAATTCCGCATAACGAAATATGGGTGAGTATAAGTGATACCGCGCACACTTTTGGGCGTTTCGCCCGATTGCTACCCGACGACCTCCGCGGCCACCACTCGCTTGCCCTGCCGGCCCGAGATGCGTGCCCACTCATCGGGGTTCGCCGTGTTTGGCATATCCTCGCTCTCGTCCTGCTCAGCGCGCACGGCCGCCCGGAGATGCTCCGCGGTAATCCCCTTCTGCACCGCGCCGGGCTGCTTATCGACGCCCACCGCCCCGATCCAGTCCTTAATCGCCAGCTTCTTCGCGCGGTCCACCACGTTGGCGATCATCGCGCCGGAGATGAAGTCGGAATAGTGGAGGAGCTGCGATGTGCCGTCGACAAGCTCCAAGCGCACAAACGGACGCGGGGCGAACATGGCGTCGGCGGCCGCGGCGATGAGCTCCTCGGGTGCCGCAGCGAGCGGGATAGCTGGCGTGATGTAGCGGGCGAGAATGTCTTCGGCCTCCGCGCGGTTCGGGCGCGAGACGCGGACCTTGATGTCCAGGCGTCCGGGGCGCAGGATGGCGGGATCGATGAGCTCCTCGCGGTTGGTTGCGCCGATGACGATCACATTGGCGATACCCTCGACGCCGTCGATCTCGGTGAGCAGCTGCGGCACCACGGTGGTTTCCATGTCGGAGCTGACCCCGGAGCCGCGGGTGCGGAAGATGGACTCCATCTCGTCGAAAAAGACGATGACGGGGCGGCCGCCCTCGGCCAGCTCGCGGGCGCGCTCGAAGATAAGGCGGATGCGTCGCTCGGTCTCACCGACGAACTTGTTCAGCAGCTCGGGGCCCTTGACGTTGATGAAGTGGGCCTGTCCCCCGTCGCCGATGCGCTGCGACAGCGAGTTGGCCACGGCCTTGGCAATCAGCGTTTTGCCGCACCCGGGCGGACCGTAGAGCAGAAGCCCCTTCGGCGGGGTGAGGTCGAACTCTCGATAGAGGTCCGGGTGCGAGAACGGGAGCTCGACCGAGTCCTGGATCATCTCAATCTGCGAGCTCAGTCCGCCGATGTCGGCGTAGGTGACGTCCGGAACCTCGTCGAGGGAAAGCTGGTTGACCTCGGTCTTAGGGATGCGCTCGAAGGCGTACCCGGCGCGGGTGTCCACCAGGACCGTATCGCCTGCGCGTGCGTGCTCCCGGAGTGGCTGCGCGAGGTAGACCAGGTGCTCGGCACCCTGTTGGTCCGCAATGATGGCGCGCTCTGTGCCGATCTTCTCGGACAGGGTGGCGAGCTGACCGACGGCTTCGTACCCGCAGGACTCGACGACGATGGCGCCGTCGGCCAGGCGGACCAGCGTGCCCGGGCGCAGCGCGTCCGGCGACACGGTCGGCGCGACCTTGACGCGCATGCGGCGTCCGGAGGTAAACACCTCGGCCTCGTGGCCGCGCGGGGATCCCTCGAGGAACACCCCGTACGTCGACGCCGGCTCGCCGAGTGCTTCCACCTGCGCATACAGGTCGTTGAGCTTGTCGCGGCTCGCTTTAAGCAGCTCCGCCAACTTCTTGTTCCGCGAGCTCATCGCCTGATTCTCGCGCTTGAGTTCCCGCAGCTCCGGGCCGAATGCGTCGTCGTTGATTGTGTTGCCAGCCATACCCACCACACTAGTGGGTGCCGGTAACAGCTACTTGCGTGCCCGGCGTTGCGGGCGCGGCGGCGTGACGCCGTCGGCAAGCCTGCGGGTCCACACGAGAAATGCCGTGTGCGCGTTCATGCGGTGCTCCGGACGGGTGGCCAGGCCCTCCACCTTCCACTCACGCAGCAGCGTTTCCCAGGCGCGCGGCTCGGTGAAGCACTTCGCCTCGCGGATCGCTTCCATGATGTTCATCAGCTGCGGCACGGTGGCCACGTACGTCATGAACACGCCGCCGGGGATGAGTACGTTTTTCACCGTGTCGATGAAGTGCCAGGGCTCGACCATGTCCAGGATGACGCGGTCGACCGGGCCGTCGAGGTCCTCGGTGGTGATCTCGCCGAAGTCGCCCAAGCGCGGGGTCCACCACTCCGGGGTGCCGTTGAAGTAATCGGCCACGTTGTCCTTGGCAAAGGCGAGGTGGTCGTCTCGGATTTCGTAGGAGAACACCCGGCCCTCGGGGCCGACCGCGCGCAACAGCGACATGGTCAGCGCGCCTGAGCCCGCGCCCGCCTCCAGCACGCGCGCGCCCATGAAGATGTCGCCCTCCACCAGGATCTGCGCGGCGTCCTTGGGGTAGATCACCGCGGCGCCGCGCGGCATGGACAGCACGTGGTCGACCAGGAGGTGGCGGAAGCACAGGTAGTCACTGCCAAGCGTGGATTTGACCACCGAGCCTTCGTCCGCACCGATGATGTCGTCGTGCATGACGATGCCCTTGTGCGTGTGGAACTGGCCGCCCTCGACCAATTGGATCGTAAAATGACGGCGTTTCGCGTCGGTGAGCTGGACTTTGTCTCCTGCTTGGAACGGGCCTGAATACATGCGCCTAAGTATGCCCTACTCGGCTCGCGCACCGTAAAACGCGGTGAGCGAGCGGACGAAGTACTCCATGTCGCGCGCGCCGCACAGCTCGCGCGCTGAGTGCATCGACAGCAGCGGCACGCCTACGTCGACGGTGCGGATGCCCATGCGCGTCGACGAGATCGGCCCGATCGTGGATCCGCAGGGCACGCTGTTGTTGCCCACGAAGGTTTGCGAGGGCACCTCGGCCGCGCGGCAGGCGCGGAGCCACTCCGCCTCGGTGACCGCGTCCGAGGCGTAGCGCTGGTTCGCGTTGATCTTGAGCACCGGCCCCCCGTTGAGGCGCGGCCGGTGCGTTGGGTCGTGCTTCTCCGGGTAGTTCGGGTGGACGGCGTGCGCGGCATCCGCGGAGACCTGGAACGATTCAGCAAACACGTCGAAGGGCTCGCCGACCTCGCGGGCGATGCGGGTCAGCACGCGCTCGAGGAGCGGGCCGCCGGCACCGGTGGTCGACGCGGAGCCGACCTCCTCGTGGTTGAATGCGGCGAGCACCAGGATGTCCTGGGCAGCGTTCTTCGCGGCCAGCAGCGCCTCGAGCGACGCCCACACGCTGGAAAGGTTGTCCAGGCGCCCGGCGGCGAGCATGTCCCCGAGCAGCTCGCCGCGCTGCGCGTCGGCGGTGATGAGCTCGTGGGACACGATGCGCTGCGGGTCCACGCCGGCAGATTCACCGACGAGCTCCATGAGCGGTCGATCCCCGCCGAGGACCGGCGGCGTGTGCGCCTGGCGCTCCACGGTGGGCGCGTCGGCGCGGTAGAGGTGGATTGCCAGGTTGGGCACGCGGGCGACGGCGCCGGTATCCACGAGATGCTGCGCGCCATCATCGGTGACCACCCGTCCGGCAAATCGCAGGTCTCGGTCCAGCCACGTCTGCAGGATTGGTCCGCCGTACACCTCCACCGCCACCTGGCGCAGGCCCTCGCGCTGGAAGTCCGGCTGCGGTTTGGCCATCAGGCCCGGCGAGTCCGTGTGGGAGCCGACGATGCGGAAGCGCGGGCGCGGGTGCTCGGGGACCCACCACGCGAGCACGGCGCCGCCGTCGACCAGGACGTGGCCGCCGGGTGCCGCCGGGTCGGCGGGGGCGGGCGACGTGGCGTCGATAAGCGAAAAGCCCTGCGCGGTGAGTGCCTGCGCGACGTTGTACGCGGCGTGGAAGGCGCTGGGGCTGGTGTGGAGGAAGTCGATGAAGCGAGCGTGCATACCTCCACTCTAAGATGTGGGACACGATGACTCCACGACCGCTCGCACTTTCCCCGTCCCGCGCCTCCGACTACCAGCGCTGCCCGCTGCAATACCGGCTGCGCACCATTGACAAGATTCCGGAGCCGACCACGGAAGCACAGGTCAAAGGCACATTGGTGCACGCGGTGCTCGAGGAAATGTTCGGCTGGCCGCGCGAGGCACGCACGTTCCCGGCCGCCGTCAAGCGCATCAAACCGGCGTGGGAGGAAATGTGCGAGAAGGACCCGAGCTGCGCGGAGCCGATTGACAACGAACTGGCGCTCTTCCAAGCCGCACGCGAGCTGCTTCGCGGGTACTTCCACATGGAAAACCCGCTCGGTTTCGACGCGCACGAGCAGGAAATGTACGTGAACACCGTCCTGCCCAATGGGGTGCCCGTGCGCGGATTCATCGACCGTGTGGACATCGCGCCCACGGGCGAGGTTCGCGTGGTGGACTATAAGACCGGGAAGAAACCACTGCCCCGCTACTCGCAGGACGCGCAGTTCCAGATGCGGTTTTACGCGCTCGTGTACTGGCGGCTGTTCCAGACCATCCCCACCCAGCTGCGGCTGATGTACCTCAAGGTTATGGACTCGATGATCCTCACCCCGTCGCGCGAGGAGCTGGAGTACTTCGAGCGCGACCTCGCGGACCTGTGGGCGAAGATCGAGGCGGACGGGAAGGACGGTCACTTCCGGCCGAAGAAGTCCAAGCTGTGCGGCTGGTGCGCATTCCAGGACCTGTGCCCGGAGTTCGGTGGGACGCCGCCGAAGTACCCGGGCTGGCCGGGCTCCGCGGCGGACGGCCGCGCGGTAGACGGCCCCGCGGCGGAGGAGGCGTCGCAGGACTAGAACAGCCCGGAGACGCGACCCTCGCTGTCGACGTCGATGTTGTTCGCCGCCGGCTTCTTCGGCAGGCCAGGCATGGTCATGACGTCGCCGGTCAGCGCGACGACGAACCCGGCACCGGTGCGCGGGACGAGGTTGCGCACGTGCAGCGTGTGTCCCTCCGGGGCGCCGAGCAGCTGCGGGTCGTCCGAGAACGAGTACTGTGTCTTGGACACGCACACCGGCAGCGTGTCAAAGCCGTTGTCCTTGAGCATCTTGAGGTCGCGCAGGGCGGCCGCCGAGTACTGGACGTTGTCTGCACGGTAGATCTCGCGCGCGATGGTCTCGATAGAGGCCTCTATACCGTTGGCCGGGTCGTAGAGCTGCGTGGACGTGCCCTCGGTCAAGTTGTCCAGCAGCGTGGTCGCCAGCTCCGTGGCCCCCTCGCCGCCCTTGGCCCACACGTCGGCCTCCGCGATGGCCACGCCGGTGCGCTCCGCCCAGTCGCGGACCCACTTAAGCTCCGCCGGCGTGTCCGTGTCGAAGCGGTTGAGGGCGACCACCGGGGTCACGCCGAACTTGCGGATGTTGTCCACGTGGCGCTCCAGGTTGGCAATCCCCTGCTCCAGCGCGTCCACGTTTTCCTGCTTGAGCTCCTCGCGCGCGATGCCGGCGTTGTACTTGATCGAGCGCACGGTGGCAACGACGACTGCACCGGCGACGTCCAGGTCGCCGTAGCGGGCCTTGATGTCAAAGAACTTCTCCGCGCCCAGGTCGGAGCCGAAGCCGGCCTCCGTGAGCACGATGTCTGCGTACTGCATCGCGGTGCGGGTGGCCAGCAGCGTGTTGCAGCCGTGCGCAATGTTGGCAAAGGGGCCGCCGTGGATAAACGCGGGCGTGCCGCCGAGGGTCTGTACCAGGTTCGGGTGAATCGTCTGCTTGAGCAGTGCCGCCATCGCCCCCTCCGCGCCGAGGTCGCCCGCGGTGACCGGCTTCTGGTCGTAGGTGAGGCCAACGGTGATGTTGGCCAGGCGCCGCTTGAGGTCCTGCAGGTCCGTGGCCAGGCCGAGGATAGCCATGATCTCCGAGGCGGCGGTGATGGTGAACCCGGTCTGCACCGGAACACCGCTGGTCGGCCCGCCGAGGCCGGTGACCACGTTGCGCAGGGAGCGGTCGTTGACGTCCAGGCAGCGCTGCCAAGTGACGCGGCGTGGGTCGATGCCCAGCTCGTTGCCCTGGTGGATGTGGTTATCAATCAGCGCCGCGAGCGTGTTGTTGGCCGAGGTGATGGCGTGGAAGTCACCGGTGAAGTGGAGGTTGATGTCCTCCATCGGCACGACCTGCGCGTAGCCGCCACCGGCCGCGCCGCCCTTGATCCCCATGACGGGGCCAAGGGAGGGCTCGCGCAGCGCGACCATGGCGTTGTGGCCGAGGAGCGAGAGGGCGTCGGTAAGCCCGATGAGCACCGTGGACTTGCCCTCCCCGGCGGGGGTTGGGGACACGCCGGTGACCAGGACAAGCTTCGCCTTCGGCTGACCCGGGTGCTTGGTCACGTCGACCTTGGCCATGTGCGTGCCGTACGGGATGAGCGCGTCGGCCGAAACGCCGGCCTTCGCCGCAATGTCCGAGATGGGCGCGAGTTGGTGCGCCTGCGCGATCTCAACGTCGGATTTCGGGGTGTGGTTTTGGGACGCAGATTGCGTTGCTGTGGTGTCTGACATACCACCACAGTACCCGGTGCCAGGGACGCCACCCCCCGTGCGATGTGTCGTTAGAGCACGAGCGCGCCGATGCCGTACCCCAGCAGGATCGCCGTGGAGATGCAGACGACGCCGGGGGCGATAAACGGGTGGTCAAAAACGTATTTGCCGATGCGGGTACTGCCGGTGTCATCCATCTCCACCGCCGCGAGCAGCGTCGGGTAGGTCGGCAGCACGAACAGCGCCGAGACCGCCGGGAAGGCGGCGACGGCGGTGAGCGGGCTCACTCCGATGGCGAGCGCTGCCGGCATGAGCGCCTTCGCCGTTGCCGCCTGCGAGTACAGCAGGCACGCGGCGAAGAAGAGGACCACGGCCAGCAGCCACGGCTGCGCCTGCAAAACGGTGCCGGCGACCGCCTGGATGTCGTCGATGTAGTAGTTGATAAACGTCGTGCCGAGCCACGCCACGCCCAGGACGCACACGCAGGCGGACATCCCGGAGCGGAACACCTGGGTGGTGAGCACCTCGGCCGCTGCGTGCTTGGTCACCCAGAGGATGATGGCGGCGGCTGACAGCATGATCGCCATGATGGCCTCGTTGCGCGGCACCGTCGGGTTCGGAATGAGCCCGATCTGGTCCGAGATCAACGTGGCGTAGGCCATCACGATGAGGATCGCGGCGACGAAGATGCCCACCGAGGTTTTCGCGCCCGCCTTCGGTGCGAACTCCGCGGACGCCTGCGGCTGCGCGACGAGCCCGTCAGCCACACGCTGCTGGTACACGGGGTCGTCCTCGAGATCCTTGCCCAGGCGGTTGGCCAGCCACGCCGTGGGGAAGATGGCCAGCAGCGTCGCCGGGAGCATCACCGCGAGTAGTTGCAGATAGCCCACCCCGTGATCCTCCAGGAGAGAGGCCATGAACACGACGGCCGCGGAGATCGGCGAGGCCACAATAGCCATCTGCGAGGCAATGACCGCGACAGAAAGCGGCCGCGACGGACGCACCTTGCCCTCCTTCGCCACCTCAACGATCACGGGGAGCGTAGAGAAGGCGGTGTGGCCGGTGCCCGCCAGCACCGTCATCAGCCAGGTGACCACCGGCGCGTACACGGTCACCCGCTTCGGGTTGCTGCGCAGGAACCTCTCCGCCAGGTACACCAGATAGTCCATTCCGCCGGCGAGCTGCATGGCGGAGATCGCCGCGATCACGCACATGATGATGCCGATGACGTCGAACGGGATCGCTTCCGCGCTCACCGGGATGCCGGTCGCGCCGAGGAGCAGCACCCCGAGCCCGCCGGCGAAACCGATAGCGATGGACCCCATCCGCGCGCCCAGCACAATGGCGCCGAACAGGATGATGATGTGCACGACGAGCAGCAGCGACACAGACCATTCCCCTCACGAGTTCAACGAATATAAATCGCGTACCATTATCGCCCGGATGGTACGACCATTCCAACTCGCGGTGCGTGCCCCTCCCCTGCAACGCGGGTGCCTGCGCCTATCGACGCCACGCCACCGGCACCCGCGCACCCCCGATCAATGTGGCGTGCTCGTTGTCGGCCTAGTCTTCGTCGACGTAGAGCTTCCCGCGGTACTCCGGGTGCATGAGGTTTTCCTTGCTTAGCACCGCGTCGAGCTCCTCCTCGCTGAGCAGCCCCTTCTCCAGGACGAGCTCGCGGACGCCGCGGCCGGTCGCCGCGGCCTCTTTGCCAATCAGGTCGCCGTTGTGGTGGCCAATCACCGGGTTGAGGTAGGTGATGATGCCGATCGAGTTGGCAACGTAGGCCTCGCACACCTCCGTGTTGGCGGTGATCCCGGTGACGCACTTCTCGCGCAGCGTGCGCGCCGCGTTGGAGAGCAGCGAAATCGAGCTGAACAGTGACTGCGCGATCACCGGCTCCATCACATTGAGCTGCAGCTGGCCGGCCTCCGCCGCCATGGAGACGGTGAGGTCGTTGCCAAACACTTTGAAGCAGGCCTGGTTGACTACCTCGGGGATGACCGGGTTCACCTTCGCCGGCATGATCGACGAGCCGGCCTGGCGCTCCGGCAGGTTGATCTCATTGAGGCCGGCGCGCGGCCCGGAGGACAGCAGGCGCAGGTCGTTGCTGATCTTGGACATCTTCATCGCAGCGCGCTTGATCGCGCCGTGCATCATGACGTAGCCGCCGGTATCCGAGGTCGCCTCGATCAGGTTCGGGGACGCCTGGATCTCCAGCTCGGTGACCTCGCGCAGCGCCGCAACAACCTGGTCGCGGTAGCCCTTCGGCGTGTTGATGCCGGTGCCGATGGCGGTCGCACCCAGGTTGATCTCCAGGAGCACGTTCGCCGCGTTGACCAGCGTGCGGTTCTCCTCGCCCAGGTTCTCGCCGAAAGCGGTGAACTCCTCGCCCAGCGTCATCGGGACGGCGTCCTGGAGCTGCGTACGTCCCATCTTGATGATGTCCGCAAACTCATCGCCCTTGGCGCGGAACGCCTTCTGCAAGAGGTCGAATTCCTCGATGAGGCCCTGGACGGCGTAGTACAAGCCGAGGCGGAAGCCGGTCGGGTACGCGTCGTTCGTCGACTGCGACATGTTCACGTCGTCGTTCGGGTTGATCTCGCTGTACTCGCCTTTGTCCTTGCCAATGTGCTCCAGCGCAAGGTTCGCCACGACCTCGTTGGTGTTCATGTTCACCGAGGTGCCGGCGCCGCCTTGGAACGCGTCGATCGGGAACTGGTCCATGCAGCGCCCCTCTTCCAGGATCTGGTCGCAGGCCCACACGATCGCCTCCGCTTTCGCCTTGGGCAGCGCGTGCAGGCGGCGGTTGGCCAGCGCCGCAGCCTTTTTCACCTGCACCATGCCGCGAATAAAATCGGGCACATCATTGATCGTTTCGCCGGAGATTTGGAAATTCTCCATGGCGCGCAGGGTGTGGATGCCGTAGTAGACGTCCGCCGGGACGTCCATCGTGCCGAGCAGGTCTTCTTCTTTGCGAGTCGTCATGCGGACCATCGTACGGAACGGACTTTTACCGCTCATCATTTGCCCGCTTCGGGGGTGAAAACTAGAGGCGCGCGATGCGCAGCTCAGTGGCGATCGTGCCCTCTGTGCCCAGCTCAGCCAGCTGATCCATCATCTGGTTAGCCGTCGCGCGCGGGACCATCGCGCGGACCGCAACCCAGTTCTCGCGCGACAGCGGCGAGACCGTCGGCCCCGTGATGCCCGGGGTCAGCGCCAGTACCGCGTCGAGGTTATCGCGGCAGACGTTGTAGTCGATCATCAGGTAGTTGTGCGCGTTGAGGATGCCCTCGATGCGGTTGAGGACCTTCACGTGGGCGTCGTCAAGCTGCATGCCCTGGCGCTTCACGACGACCGCCGCGCTGGAAATAATCGGCTCGCCGAACGGAGCGAGCCCCTGCTGGCGGAGGGTGGCGCCCGTGGAGACGACGTCCGCGATCACGTCGGCGACGCCGAGCTTGATTGAGATCTCCACTGCCCCGTCGAGGCGGATGACCTGGCTGGGGGTGATCCCGCGCTGGGCGAGGTAGTCCTCCACGAGGTGTGGGTAGGAGGTGGCGATGCGCTTGCCTGCGAGGTCCTCGACCGCCCACTGCTCACCCTGCTTCGCGGCAAAGCGGAAGGTGGAGGAGCCGAACCCGAGGTCCAGGACTTCCTCGACCTGCGCGCGGGAGTCTGCGGCGAGGTCGCGGCCGGTAATTCCCAGGTCGAGGTGGCCCTGGGCAACGTAGATGGCGATGTCCTTCGGGCGGAGGAAGAAGAACTCGACGCCGTTGGGCTCGTCAACAATATTGAGCGCCTTGTTCGCGCCGCGGCCCTTGTACCCGGCCTCCTTGAGCACCTGCAGCGCGTGCTCCGAGAGCGAACCCTTATTTGGAACGGCGAGCTTGATCAACGATTTCTCCATGGGTGGTTCTCCGCTGGGGATCTAGAGGTACTTGTACAGGTCGTCCGGGGTGAGGCCGCGCTTGAGCATCATCACCTGCGTCCAATAGAGCAGCTGGCTCATCTCCTCGGCCAGCTCCTCGTCCGACTGGTATTCGGCGGCGATCCAGACCTCGCCGGCTTCCTCGATGATCTTCTTCCCAATGAAATGCGCGCCCTTGTCCAAGGCGTCAACCGTGCCGGACCCAGCCGGGCGGTCTGCGGTCCTTTGGGTCAGTTCTGCGAAAAGGTCATCGAAGGATTTCACGCCTTCAAACCTTAGCGGACCTCGCGCGCCGCCGTGGCAAACCAGGAAAAGAGATCCTCCGCGGTGGCGCCGACAAAGCGAGCCGGGTCGAATTGGTAGACCCCACTCGGGACCGGGTCGCCGAGCCCGAGGACGCGGCACCCGGACTCCGCGGCGGCGGACATGCCAGTCCAGGAATCCTCCACGACGAGACACTCCGCGGTGGGAGCACCAACCCGGCGCGCTGCCTCTTCGTACATGTCGGGTGCCGGCTTGGGGCGGGTGACCTCGTCGCCCGTGATGGAGTCCGTGAACAGTGCCGCGCCGATGGCCGCGATACAACGGTCCGCCAGAGTGCGCTCCGTGTTCGTTGTGACAAACATGGGCACCCCGGCAGCGCGCAGCTGTTCGAGCAGGGGGCGGATGCCCGGGTTGAGTTCGATACCGCCGGCCAACTTCTCGGCCATGCGCTGGTACATCCAGGCGCGGAGCTCGTCCTGCTCGCCGTTGGCAAGCTCGTAGCCCGCCCACCGCGCGCAGATACCCAGGGATTCCGCGAAGCTCGCGCCCTCAGTCTTCTTGCGCTCTTCAGGGGACAGCCTGCGTCCGAGCTTCTCCGAGAGTTCGAACGTGGCCTCCGCCCAGAGGGGTTCGGTGTTGATGAGAGTGCCGTCCATGTCCCAGAAGATGGCTGCTGGAGCGGCGATCGCGCTACTCAAAGTCGGGCAGCTCCCCGAGGGCCTCATCGTCCGCGCCGGACGCGATTGCGGCGCGACGGACCACGTCCGCAAGCTCCGACTTCTCCTCCGGTTCGAGCACCGCGTACTCGTGCTTGGCGTTGAACTGCTCCAGGTTGTCGTAGAACGGCTGCACGAGGGCCTTTAACCGCTCTCCGTCCGGCGATGACTCAATGAGGTCGAATGCGTCAAGGAACATCTCGATGATCTGCTTGAGCTCCGGCAGCGCCTCCGGGTCGAACGGCTGCTCCCACAGCTCCTTGTCGCTTTCTTGCAGGTAGGAGCCGGTGGCAAAGGTGCGGAGGTCATCGATGAACTGGTCAACGTCCGGCTGCAGTCGGGCGCGAATCGAGGTCTCTGGTTGCGTCATGCTTCCCATTGTGATCGACTACGCGAAAACGCGCACCCCGAGCAGGCCGTCGATCGCGTTCACCAGGATGTTGTCGTGGTCGCCGCGGGCCATGTCCAACACCCGCAGGGCGCGCGGGGTGTCCAGGTCGTCCGCCAGCGCGGTGCGCAGCTCGTTGACGTTGGCCAGTGCTTCCGCCTCCGTGACGGGTTGCGCGAGTCGCTCCTGCCAGCGGGCCAGGCGCTGCTCTGCGGCCTCGAGGCCGCGGTAGGAAAAGTCACGGTCCTCGCGGTAGTGCCCGGCAAACACGGCGAGTCGGATCGCGGCGGCGCTGTGCCCTTGCGCGGTCAGCTTGTGCACGAACACGAGGTTGCCCAGCGACTTGGACATCTTCACGCCGTTGAGGGCGATCATGCCCGAGTGCACGTAGTGGCCCGCCATGCGCGGTTCCGCGTAGGCCGCCTCCGCGTGCGCGGCGGAGAACTCGTGGTGTGGGAAAGCGAGGTCTGAACCGCCGCCCTGGATGGCAAAGGTGCGCCCCAGCCGGTTCGTGGCAATTGCGGAGCACTCGACGTGCCATCCGGGGCGCCCCGGGCCGATCTTGGTCTGCCACGCGGGCTCGCCCTTGCGGGGGCCGCGCCACACCAGTGCGTCGAGCGTATCCTGCTTGCCTTCGCGGTCGGGGTCGCCGCCGCGCTCTGCAAAGAAGGTTTCCATCGTCGCGCGGTCGTAGTTGGACTCGTAGCCAAACTGCTCGGTGGCGTGAATGGACGCGTACACGTCGCCCTGGTCGAGGCGGTATGCGGAACCGTTGTCCAGCAGCGTTTGCACCATGGCGGCAACTTCGTCGACAGCTTCCATCGCGCCGATGAAGTCGCGCGGCGGGATCACGGAGAGCTCCTCCATGTCACTGCGGAACAGGGCAATCTGGCTGCGGCCGAGCTCGCGCCAGTCCACGCCGTCACGATCCGCGCGCTCGAAGAGGGGGTCGTCCACGTCGGTGACGTTCTGGACGTAGTGCACCTTGTGGCCGTTGGCCAGCAGCTGTCGGTGCACCAGGTCAAAGGTCAGGTAGGTCGCGGCGTGCCCGAGGTGCGTGGAATCGTACGGGGTAATGCCGCAGACGTACATGCCCACCTCTCCGTTGGCGTTCGGCGAGACGTCGACGGCATGAACGTGTTGATCCGCGGTGTCGTACAGCTGCAGGGGGCGAGGGATGCCAGCAACAGCAGCGACATGAGGAGTAGGCCAGGATTGCATGGCCACTACCCTACCCACTGCTGCCGGGGGCTCCGCTAATCGACGCTGTGCGCTGGCCCCATGGCTCTTAGCCTGCCGCCATCACGCCGGTTCCCAGCAGCAGCATGACCACGAGGCCGAGCGGGATGCGGTACGCGGCGAACCAGGCGAAGGAGTGGTTGGACACGAACTTCAGCAGCCAGGCGATGGAGACGTAGCCAAGGACGAACGCGATGGCGGAACCAATGAGGAGTTGGCTGCCGCTGGCGGCTTGTCCGCTTTCGGGGTTGAAGGCGTCGGGAAGCGAAAAGAGGCCCGACGCGAGCACTGCGGGAATGGCGAGCAGGAAGCTAAAGCGGGTGGCCACCTCGCGTTCGAGGTTGAGGAACAGGCCGCCGGAGATGGTGCCGCCAGAGCGGGAGACGCCCGGAATCAGCGCGAGGCACTGCCAGAAGCCCATGAGCACGGCGTCCTTCATGGTCAGGTCCTCGAAGCCGCGGGTCTTGGTGCCGCGGCGCTCCGCAAGAATGAAGACGAGCGAGAAAATGATGAGCACCGTCGCGGTAATCCAGAGGTTGCGGAAGTTGTCTCGGATGAGGTCCTTGAGCAGGACGCCCAACACAGCGACGGGGATGGTGCCGGCGATGACCATCCAGCCCATGCGGTAGTCAAAACCGCGCTTGTCCTTGTTTGCAAGGCCGACGAACCAGCCGGAGAGGTAGCGCCAGATGTCCTTGGCAAAGTAGACCAGGACCGCGAGCTCGGTCCCCAGCTGAATGACGGCGGTGAAGCTCGCGCCGGCGTCTTCGCCCCAGAAGAGCTGCGAGACGATGCGGAGGTGCCCGGACGAAGAGACCGGAAGGAACTCGGTGAGCCCCTGCACGATAGAGAGGACGATGACCTGAACCCAGGACATGGATTCGGCCAACTGTGTCGGATCAGTCATGGCAGAACACACTACCCGCGAGTGGCTGCAGGGACCGAACACACACGGCCGGAGCGAAGCTGGCAGGTTGCTAGGGTTAGGGGTTGTGAAATACGGAAAGAGATTTGCCGTTGCGCTCGCGGCCGCGACGTCCTTGGCGCTCGTCGCCTGCGGTTCGGATGTGACGGGTGACCAGCTGGAAGAAAGCATGGGCAACGCGACGCCCGATCCGTCGCCGCAGGCCGCGGACCCCGCCGGGACGGTCTTCCCCTTCGACGCCATCGAAGACCTCGACACCACCGACGGCGTGATCGCCGTCCGCACCGCCAATGCACTCACGGTGGGCACCCTCGACCAGCTGCGGGACGGCAGCGCCGCCGCGCACCCGCTTTCCGGCGAGTGCGGCGATGTCTCTGCAAACGCGGGCACGTTCGCGCTGGGCTGCGGCACCTCGATCATGCTGGTGCGCGCCGATGACCCCGGGCAGGCGGACACGCTCGATGTGGATGAGCGCGTAACGTCCGCGACGGTGACTTCCAGTGGTGACGTGCTCGCCGGCAGCAACAGCGAGCGCGATGTCTGGCTCTACCGCGACGGTGAGCTCGCGGACACCTTCTCGGTGGCGCGCGAGACCGACCAGCTCCAGGCCGTACCCGTCGACGGCCAGGCGGACAGCGTCGTGCGTACCAACCGCTTCGACACCACCGTCCAGGACATCGATTGGGGCAACGGGCGCCAGGGCGGCACACTGCGCGCAGGTCTCGGTGTGGGCAAGATCGCCGCCGGGGCGAATGGTCTGCTGCTTGCCGCCGACGCCACGGGCGACCAGCTCCTCGTCTACACCACCGACGACATCATCCGTCTGCACCAGATGGCCCCGGTCCCGGAGAGCCCGTGGGACGCCGCCTGGGACAACAGCAACCAGGTCGCGTGGGTCACCTCGACGGCGACGAACACCGCCACCGGCTACGACATCTCGCGCGGCGTTCCGCTTCAGCGGGGTGAGCTGGCCACGGTGGGCGATGCGCAGAGCATTGCCACGCTTGACGACGCCACGCTGCTCATCGCCTCCGCCTCCGGCGGCGGCCTCCAGGTCGTTGAGCCGGACGAGCTCCACCTCGACGAACTGCCGGCGGCGACCGCAGCGGCCGACGCCCCGACCCAACAGTCTCCTTCCTCCCAGCACAACGAGGGTTAATCATGACGTTTCTCAAAAAAGCAATGCACTCCCTGCCCGACGGTACGCAACTGACGAAGGCTTCCGAAGCGGCCTACGACGCGGCGTACGCCGCCGCGCTGAAGGCGATGTTCCTCCTTCCGCCCGAGCGCATCCACGGGATCATCAACGCAGGCTTGCGCGCGCTGCACGTGGCGAGCCCGGTGAACCGACTCGCGGAGCGCGTCGTGCGCGTGCACGACTCCGCGCTCGAGCAGGAGTGCTTTGGCGTTCGTTTCCCCGCGCCGCTGGGCCTTGCCGCCGGCTTTGACAAGAACGCGTCGTCCCTCGACGCGTGGGGCGCGCTCGGCTTTGGCTACGCGGAGGTCGGGACGGTCACGCCGAAGGCGCAGCCCGGTAACCCGGCTCCGCGCCTGTTCCGCCTCCCCGCGGACAAAGCGATCCTCAACCGCATGGGGTTCAACAACGACGGCGCCCTGCCCGCCGCGCTGAACCTGGACGCCCGGAAGTCGGACGACATTGTGGGCATCAACATCGGCAAGAACAAGACGGCGACCGACGCGGTGGCGGACTACCGGGCCGGCGCCACCGTGCTGGGGCCGCACGCTGATTACTTGGTGGTAAACGTGTCCTCGCCAAACACGCCCGGCCTGCGCGACCTCCAGGCGGTTGAGGAGTTGCGCCCGATCCTCTCCGTCGTTGCAGAGTCCACCGCCACTCCGGTGCTGGTCAAGATCGCCCCGGACCTCTCCGACGAGGACATCGACGCGGTCGCCGACCTGGCCGTGGAGCTGGGGCTCGCCGGCATCGTGGCCACCAACACGACCATTTCGCGCGAGGGCCTGCGCACCCCCGCGGATGAGGTGGAAGCGATGGGCGCCGGTGGCATCTCAGGCGCGCCGCTGAACGATCGCGCCCTTGAGGTCCTGCGCCGGCTGCACGCGCGCGTGGGCGACCAGCTGACGCTCATGAGCGTTGGGGGTATTTCCACGCCGGAGCAGGCGTGGGAGCGCATCGCCGCAGGCGCCAGCCTTCTCCAGGGCTACACCGGGTTCATCTACGGCGGTCCGGCCTGGATCAGCCGTATTCACCGCGGGATCGCGGCGCAGGTGCGCGCCCACGGGCTGGAAAACATCGCGCAGGCGGTGGGCAGCGAGCTGCCCTACCTGCGGTAGTCGCTCCCCCGCTTACGCCCGTGGGCGTGTAGTGCGTCGCAGCACGATGGCGCAGAGTAACGCTGCGACGCCCCACAGGGCGGGCCAGTACGTCTGCGTGTAGAAGAGCGTGTGCGTAGGCAACGCGACGCCCAAGCCGATGAGCACGAGCGCGATAATAAGCGCGGCGACCTGCGTGCGCGAACCCTCGTGCGAGGTGCTCACCGTAGCGAACGCGCCGATGATCACCGCAGCGATGAGGACGGTCAGGGTTTGGAGTGTGAGGGCAAAGAGCTCCTCACCACGCAAGACCGAGAGAATAGTAAAGAGGAAGAGCGCGGCGGCGAGCGTGATAAACGCTCCGCCGACGCGAAGTTGAAGCGGGGCCATGACGGATCGGTCTACTTGGTCTCGGTCCAGCCCCACGCGATCGCGCGGCCCACGCTGTGGAAGTACAGGTTAAAGCCGAGCTGCGTCGGGTTCGCGATCTGGTCCGCCGGCAGCTCCTCCACGTCGACCGCGTGCACCGCGAACAGGTAGCGGTGCGGGCCGTGCCCCACGGGCGGGTTCGCGCCGTAGAAGCCAGGCGCGCCCGAATCACCAACCAGCTGGATCGCACCGACGCCCAAGTCCTCCTTGGACGCATCGCCGGTCGCAATGGACTGCGTGCTCACCGGAATGTTGAACGCGGCCCAGTGCCAGAAGCCAGAGGTCGTCGGCGCGTCTGGGTCGTAGCACGTAATGGCCAGGGACTTGGTCCCCTCCGGAAGGTCGGACCAGGCCAGCTGAGGCGACGTGGCATCGTCGCCGACCAGGGAGTCGGGCAGCTCGGCGCCGTCCTCGAAGTCGGTGGAGCTAAGCGGGAACGACGGCAGGTCCTTCAACGCTGCGTACGGGTCCGGGCCGGGAAAACGGTCTGAAACGTAGGAAGCAGTCATACAGATATTTCTACCCCAGCGCTGTGACTTTCGCCATGATTTTCACTAAAAGTTCTGTGGGAACACGGCGTGATGCGTGATGGGCGGGAGCGGCAGAATGCCAAGGGTGTGGTTTGGAAGCGCAATTGTGTCCATTGCACCCTAAAAAGCGGTGTTGTGCAGGCGATTTGTGTGTTTTACGCCGTGCACCTTATAGTGTTTCAAGTGCCCAGCCGAGAGGCTGAAACACCCGGCCCGGGTGGCGGAATGGCAGACGCGCTAGCTTGAGGTGCTAGTGTCCTATTAACGGACGTGGGGGTTCAAGTCCCCCCTCGGGCACAACCGACCGGCCTCCTACGATGGAGGCCGGTTTTCTTTTTGTACAAGGAGGTTTGGCGGTGGCGAAGCGTCACCCTACAGCGCGCCCCTCAACCGGTCGGATCGCGCTGCTCGCGCTCGCTGCGGTGGGGTTCGTAGCCGCGTGGTGGCTCCTGGACGTCCCCTCCCTCCCCACGCTCCGCACGTGGGCGGAATCGACCGGCCCCTGGTTCCCGCTCGTTTTCTGGCTGCTCTACGTACTCATCACGCAGTTCCCCATCCCTCGGACGGTCATGACACTGTCTGCGGGCATCCTCTTCGGCACCGGGCTCGGCATCGCGCTCTCGCTGACGGCGACCACGGTCGCCGCGGTCATCTCGCTCCTCATCGTGCGATTCCTGCTGCGCGATTGGGTCGAGCCCCGCCTCACCCACCCCGCCGTGCAAAAGATCAACGCGCGCCTGGAGCAGCGCGGCTGGCTGGCCGTGACCAGCCTGCGCATGATCGCTGGAGTCCCCTTCTCCATCATGAACTATGCCGCAGCACTCACCCGCGTACGCGTCCTTCCCTTCGCCATCGCCACGCTCCTCGGCTCAGCGCCCAACACCGTGCTCGTCGCAGTCTTCGGAGACACGCTCACGGGCCACGCCAACCCGTGGGTCATCGTCGCCGTTGTCGTGTTAGCAGTGCTGGGTGTCGGGGGCTTGCTTATCGACGCCACCCTGCCCACCCGCGACACGCCCACCCCGAAGAGTAAAGGCCTGAACGTAGACCAGGCGTAACATCTCGGTCATGATTGCAGTCCACGCGAGGTACCGGGGAAGGGATAAGGCGCGCGCCGAGGTCGTGCGGCGCTCGGCTGAGGCGCTCGCGACGCTGCCTGGCGTCGGCGAGTTTGAACTGTGCAGCGTGGAGGACATCCGCGCCGATGTCGTCGGGCCCGAGCACGCGCTCAACGTGATCATGGCGCTACTCTCCGACGGCGACTGGGCCATCGGCCTGGGGATCACGGGACACGGACGCGCCGTCTTCGCGGCGACAGATGCGGTGGGCACGCGACCCGCGCAGGTGAAGGTCGTAGTGGACACGCCGGACCCGGGCACCTCCGCAAACGACATCGAGGCGACGTTCGCGCTCCTGGGGTATGTGCTGCACAAGCGCACCCTGGAAGGCCGAGAGGCCACCTCGCTGGTGCGAGGTGGCCTCAATCAGAACGAAGCGGCTGCGGAGCTAGGCATCTCTAAGCAGGCGATAAGCCAGCGGCTGCAGGCCGCCGGCTGGCAGGCGGAGCAGTCGGGGTGGAAGCTGGCGCTGAACCTGCTCACGCAGGCGTCGCAAAGCGCTTAATGCGCTACCCCTGGTACGGGCGATTCGGTTCGTCGGCCGGCAGCGGATCCTGCGGGCCCGCACCGAGTTCACGGCGACTGCTTCCCGGGGCAACCTGCGGGGCGTCTTGCGTCGGATCCGGGTCGTCGACATGCTTGTTGGCCACCGCGCGGGCCTCGGCGAGCGCCTTAGCCAGCTCCGGGTCGGTCGAGGTGTCGAACCAGGAGTCCGTGTTTTCCGCCTCCGCCATCTCCTTGGTTTCCTCGTCCACGTTTGCAGGTTCGTAGCGGAACACGCCGTCCTCGCCCTTGCCCGCGAACGCCTGCGCAAACTGCTGCAGCGAGTCGCCGAACTGGGACGGGATCATCCACATCGTGGCCGCTTCGTTTTCCGCGATCTTGGGCAGCTTCTCCAGGTACTGGTACGCCAGGAGCTCCGGTGTGACGCCTGAGGACTTCACGGCCGCGTTGACCTTCTGGATCGCGCGTGCCTCGCCCTGTGCGGCCAAGTACTTCGCGGCGCGTTCGCCCTCTGCGCGCAGGATCATAGCCTGACGCTCCGCCTCCGCGTTCAGAATGGCGGCGTGCTTCTCGCCCTCGGCGGAGAGGATGCGTGCTTGCTTCTCGCCCTCGGCAGTTTTGATGTCGGATTCGCGCCTGCCCTCTGCGGTGAGGATCATTGCGCGCTTTTCTCGGTCCGCCTTCATCTGCATCTCCATGGACTGCTGGATCGACGGCGGCGGTTCAATGGCCTTAAGCTCAACTCGGCTGATACGAAGGCCCCACTTGCCGGTGGCCGCGTCAAGTTCGCCGCGCAGGCGGCGGTTGATGGTTTCGCGGGAGGTCAACGTCTCTTCAAGCGTCATGCCGCCAACCACGTCGCGCAGTGTGGCGGTAGAAATCTGCTCCACGCCGACGAGGTAGTTGTCCACGCCGTAGATGGCCTTGGCGGGATCGTTGATCTGAAACGTGACCACCGTGTCGATGGCGACGGTGAGGTTGTCCTGCGTGATCACGGCCTGCGGCGGGAAGGACACGACGCGCTCGCGGGTGTCCACGCGTGCGCGGACGGAGTCAATGAACGGGATGAGGAGGGTCAAGCCACCGGAGACCGTGCGGGTGTAGCGGCCAAGCCGCTCGATCACCGCGGCTTCACCCTGTGGAATCAGTTTCACCGATGCGAAGAGGAGCGCCGCCACCAGCGCAATGATGACGACGAGGACAATAGTTGGGCCCATCTAACGTTCCTTCCAGACGACCGCGACAGGGCCGTCAATGTCTGCCACTGTGACAATATCGCCGGCGACGATCGTGTCCGCCGGATCCAGCGACCTCGCGGACCAGATGGAACCGTCCATCCGGACCTGGCCGCCGGTGGGGCCGAAGGCCTCGAGCACCTCCGCGCGCTGCCCCACCAGGGCTCGCGGGGAATCGTCGTACACCTTCGGCTGGTGGTAGCGCTTGTGCAGGTAAGGCCGCAAGAAAAACCAGAACGCCGCCGAGGAGGCGGCGAACGCGAGGACTTCCGCCCACAGCGGAACCCCGGCCAGTGCCACCCCGGCGGTAGTGAGTGCGCCGGCCCCGAGCATGAGTAGCGTGAACTCACCCACCGCCAATTCAAGGCCGGCGAGGACAGCTGCTGCGACAAACCAAACGAGTGCTCCCACGTGCTCAAGGTTACAGGAGCTTACAGATCCTCTTTGGACAACTCTGGATTGGTGACAAAGTCGACGAGCCGTTCTACGGCGCCGATCAGGGTCGAGTCGAGATCGCGGAACGTCTCCACCGCCGAGTACACACGGCGCCACCCATCCTTCGGGTCCGACCAGCCGAGGCGTTTGCACACGCCCGTCTTCCAGTCCTCCCCGTACGGCACGTCTGGCCAGGCGGGGATTCGCAGCTTCTCCGGCTTCACCGCGGCCCAAATGTCGATGTATGGGTGCCCCGTCACGAGCACGTGTTCGCCGACGTTGCGGACCAGGCGCGACTCCTTCGTGCCCTCGACGAGGTGGTCTGCGAGCACGCCGATTCGGCGCCCAGGCCCCGGCTGAAACTCGTCTAGGCGCGCCTGGAGGTTGTCCAACCCTTCGAGGTACTCCACGACGACGCCTTCGACGCGGAGGTCGTGGCCCCAGACCTTTTCCACAATCGCGGCGTCGTGAATGCCCTCGACCCAGATCCGGCTCGGCATGGCCACCTTCGCGCGGACATTTTCAACCTTTCGGGACCCCGAGTTGGAGCGCTTCGGCCCGGAGTCCTGCTTGGGCACGTAGCGGGTGAGCGTGACGCGCTGTCCCTCCACCATGAACGCGCCGGGCAGCATCTTAAACAGTCGTTCGGTGCCGTAGCGGTCTTCGAGGCGGACGAAGTCGCCGTCGTAGGTGCGCTCAAAGCCGATGACGGCCCCAACGAAGTCGTTGCCCACGATCTCGACGATGATCCCGGGCTTTGCCGGCATCTCCGGGTAGGTCGGGCGCTTGCGTCGCGCATGACCCTGAAAAATGTCTGCTCCGTAGCGGTCGTCATAGCTCATAGTGACCAGAGTGTATCTTCCCCAACCCCCAGTTCCTGTTAGGATACCCCGGATGCAAACTCGTGCCGAGGTCTATTCACCGCTCCAGAACACCGCCGTGTGGCTCGCCGCATGGCTGTATAACGTCGAATCCAGCGACGAAACGATGGACGCCTTGCGCGACCTCGGCGGCACCCACGAATACCTCGGCGGACCGTTATTGCCGCTGCTTCGCGACGTCCGCGCCGCCGCCGACCTGGACACCCCGGGTCCAGCGGTCCGCCTCATCCTCTGGGGACCGGGCCAGGCCGCCGGACTCATCGCAGGCAGCCCCGCTATGGAAGCTCTCACCCCGGCCGGCGCGATCGTCGTCCGTGGCGCGGACCA
The DNA here is from genome assembly GCF_946902955.1 of Corynebacterium sp. Marseille-P8863. Lineage (NCBI taxonomy): Bacteria > Bacillati > Actinomycetota > Actinomycetes > Mycobacteriales > Corynebacteriaceae > Corynebacterium > Corynebacterium sp. Marseille-P8863. Next base: position 90,415 of record NZ_CAMPQC010000004.1, read on the forward strand.
ATCGCACATCCTCGTCCCCGAGTACACGGGCGCGTCCGTGCACTGGCGGTGGTTCGAGGAGTCCCGCCGGCTCCCGGAGCCCGCGTGGCTCAGCCCCGGCGAGGCCGACGCGCTCCTGTCCCAGGCAACCAACCAGGCAGCAGTGCTTATCGACGCCACCCGCTCCGCCAACCCCGCAAACCAAGTACTTCGCGAACTCCCCCACCCGCGCCTGACTGTGGGGACGCTCGCGGACTTCTACGACACACCCGGCTTGCCCGCGGGTGTCACGCCGCGCGCGGCGAAGCTGTTCGCCCGTGCTGACCGGGTGGCGGCGATCATTGAGACAGTGACCGACCGGTTGGACGATCACTCCTTCGACCCCCAGCTCTTCGCGCTGTGGCGCCATATCCGCACCGCCCGCATGGCAGGCGTCGCCGACGCGGTGGTGGACTACCAGCGCGAGTACGCGGGGTCCACCGGCGGTGCTTAGCCGTTGAGCGCGCGGGCGGGCCGCTTCTGCGGCTCGCAGCACCCTTCGCAGCACGGGGCGCCGTTGCGGGTGCAGCCCTGGACGGTGAGCGTCGACAGGCTCGCTGGTTGCTCGCCCCGGGCGACCGCCTCCGCGATGTCGACGACCATGGACGCAAACTCCTGGGTCAGCCCGACGGTCGCGACGCGGTCCAGCGTGACCCCGCGGTTGTCGCAGGCGTGCTGCAGCTCAGTGTCCAGGTCCCACACGACCTCCATGTGGTCCGTAATGAACCCGATGGGGACGCAGATGAGGTGCTGCACGTTGGCGTCGGCAAGCGCCTCCGCCCGGTCCACCACATCCGGCTCGAGCCACGGCGTGGCCGGGTTGCCCGACCTGGACTGCCAGACCACTTCGTAGTCGGGCGCGCCAGCGCGCTCCGCGACGAGCCGCGCGGCCTCCGCGACCTGCCGGGAGTAGAGGTTTGCGTTATCGGGGCCGCCCGAGGCGACATCGGCCGCCGTGGGCACGCTGTGGGCAGTAAACAGCACCCGGTAGTCCTTCCCCTGTGCCTGAGCGAGCGCGTCCTTGAGGCCTGCCGCCACCTGGTCGATGAACGCCTCGTTGCCGTAGAACTGCCACAGCTTGGTGAACTCGACCTCGGGTGCCACTTCGCGCATGCGCTGGATGTCCTCGTCGTACTGCCTGCAGGCGGAATAGCCGCCCCACGCGCTCGTGGCGAAGACGAGGACGCGGCGCGCGCCGTCTGCGGCGAGCTGCTTCGCGGTGTCCTCGGCAAACGGGTGCCAATTGCGGTTGCCAAAATAGACGGGCAACTCGATCCCGCGGCGCTCCAGCTCGGCGTTGATGTTGTTGATCAGCGTGCGGTTCTGCTGGTTAATGGGGCTCACACCGCCAAAGTGGAAGTAGTGCTCGCCGACGGTAGCCAGCCGTTCCTTGGGAATGCCCCGGCCGCGCGTGACGTTCTCCAAAAACGGAATAACCTCGTCCTTTCCCTCGGGGCCGCCGAAGGAAAGGACGAGGAGTGCATCGTAGTCAGATAGCTTCATGCCACTGATGGTAGTTCGGTGGCAATCCGCGGCGTCACACCGCTTCGCCGCCTAGAGCAAACGCACCGCGTTCGGGGCCATTCCGGAATAGCGCACCGGGGAAATCTGCACGTTCTGCCCGGCCTGCGGGGCCTCGATCATGGTGCCGTCGCCAAGATAGATGGCCACGTGCTGGTTGCCGCCCGGACCCCAGAACAGGAGGTCGCCGCGCTGCGCCTCGCTCGCCGGCACCTGGGTGCCGCGCTGGTACTGGTACCCGGTGTAGTGGGGCAGCGAAATGCCCACCGCAGCGAAGGCGTAGAGCACGAGGCCCGAGCAATCGAAGCCCGCCTGGCTGCCGCCGTCCACGCCCGTGGTCGGACCGTTGGCGTCACCGCCGCCCCACACGTACGGGGTGCCGATGGCGGATTGGGCGCGGGCGATCACGGTCTCGATGGAACCGGAGCTAGAGGCGCTCTGCGAGCCGCTGGCCTTGCTCACGGCGCTCTGAATCGTGTCCGAGACCGTTGCTGCGGAGTCGACCTCCGGGAGCACGGAGTTGACATTGTCAGTGGTGCCAGTGGATGCGGATTCTTCGTCCGAGGTCTGGTTCACCTGCGCGGCCCCACCGGCGCCGAGCGCGTCGCTCAGCCCGCCGGCGAATGCCGCGATGACCTCGCTGTCGCTCGAGGAGCCGTACGGGCTTTCCAGGCTTGTGTGGTTGGCTTGGGTCGCGCCAACCATCGCGGCGGCGGCGATGATGCCTGCCGCCGCGGCGATGGTGTCTTCGGAGATGTTCAGGTCACTGGACATGCCGCTGAAGGACGGCGCTGCCGCGTCGGGTGCGCCGGCTGCGCCTGCCTCCGGCTCGGATTGCAGGCTCTCCCCGTTCGCTGCGGCGGCGTTGGTGAGGGCTTGCGCGACCGTCTCCGAGCTCAGCTGTGCGACCGAGGGATCGATGTCCGCCGCGTGCTGCTCGACGCGAAGCACCACGTCCTCGGGGATCTCGTCAGCAGTGACCTGCTGCTCAGGGGCGGCAGCGGACGCTTCAATGCTCGGCTGCGCGGCTTGGCCCTGCGCGGACTGTTGCTGCGCCCCCTCCGACTCAGCCGTCTGGGAGGTTGCAAGTGCCGCCGTCTCGCCCGAGTCCGCCGCCTCAGTCGGGCTACCGGACTCGCTCGCATCGGTCTGGGGGGCCGATCCCGACGCCTGGCGCTGCTCGGCTAACGACGCCTGAGCGCTGTCCAACTCGGACTGCGCCCGATCACGCTCCCGACGCTGCTCGGCCAGGGCCTCGCTGGTGGAGGCGAGCAGCTCGCGGGCCTCGGCCTCCGCGGCCTCCGCCTCGCTGGCGGTCGACTCGGCGAGCTGGCTCGCTTTGCGCTGGATCGACGCCTCGTTGGCTGCCTCGGTGCGTGCGCGCTCGACCTCGTCGAGCTTCGCCCGGCGTTCGTCGCTGCGCTGACGCAGGTACAGCGAACGGTCGAGCACGTCCTTCTGGGCGTCACCGCTGGTGGCCATGTCGAGCCCGCCGCTCTGGCCGGCGCCGCGGTACTGCGACCGCGTGACCTCGTCGAGCGCTGCTCGCGCCTCCTCGACGGCGTGTTCCGAGGCCTCCAGGCGCTTCTTCGCTTCCTCTGCACCCTGGCGAGCCTGCTCGGCGCGGCCTTGGGCGTCCTTGAGGTCCACGAGCGCCTGATTGACCTTTTCCTGCAGGTCGCCGATGTTCAAATTCAGGTCATCGATGTTGGACTGCGCCTGCGAAATGCTGGTGACCAGCTCCGTCATGGACGCAGGTTGCGCGGTTGCCACTGGGGTGACCAGCGTCGCCGCGAGAGACAGAGTTGTGGAACACGCGATCGTGCCGAGCGCAATGCGCGCGCGACCCGACCGGGTGAACCTCGATGGTTCTACCACGGAATGGGGCTCCTCACGCCGCGCGCCCAGGCATGACAAATCAAGCGAGGAGCAAAGTGCTTCTCGACGATTCACCGCCACAGGTGACTAGCCTGCAGCCTTGACGCGCAGCCCTAATGGGTTGACTACTGATGCAGGCACGCGAGCCTTCAGCCCCACCTTCGTTACCGGCCTGGTTCTTGGCGTGCTTCCCCACATGCCCGAACCGGGGCCTTGACCGAATGACGAGTTCAGTCAAGGAGTAAGGCCTGAAACGATTGGTGTTGCATTCAGCTCACGAGCCGACAGCAAGACCATACGACACGTAATCAACTTGTTGCACAATCTTTACCAAAAACCACAACAGTCAAGGCTTTTCACATGACCTGATAGCGCCAGGTACAGCAGATATAGCCGATACGAACAAGTAGTGTGAAGTTCGACACATTTCCCGGCAGGGGGAACAAGTCGCCATGGCCGTTGCGCTGGGATCGCGATGTGGCTGCGTATCCCTTGATGCAAGACAGAACCGTCAAGGCGAACGACTTGACTTATTGAGGGGGTGGCTAACGGCGTGCGCGCCAGGCGGACAACGCCGCGATGCACGCAAGCGCGAGCACCACCGATCCAACGGCAATCCCCCACGCCACGGAGTGTCCCTGCGCCGCCTCCGCGAACGCGACGACCCCTTGCGGGTAGTCAGGCTGGGCCACCATTGCGGTTTGCCCGCGCTCGATCGCCGCCCGGCTGAGCGAATCGCTCACCGCGATAGCGGCGTTCGGCGTCCGGACCACGACCGTGTCGTAACCGGTGCCATTGAGGAGGTCCTGTGCGACGTCGCGAAGGTCTGCAATCTGCGGTGGGGTCTGCTCAAGCACAACGAGCCCGGCCGCCCCCATGTCGTCGGACGGTGCTTGCGTCAGCGCGTCGCGCATTGCGGCTTCGAGCGGTAGGTTGACGGGGTTTTCCGTCCCAAAGGCGATCCCATCCTCCTGGAGCTGAGCTTCCAGACTCGCCATGTCAACGTCTACTGGAATCACGTCGTCCCTTTCCGCTCTCATTCGCCGTCGTTTCGAAGTGTAATCGGCTCGCCGTCGCGCTTGGCGCTCCGGTCTTCCAATGCGCGACCGGAAACCTATCACGCGTTTGGGGGTAGGCAGTGTGGTCAGAGTGAGCACGGTCCGCCCTCACCGTCGCTGCGTTTGCCCAGGTGCTGTGGTTATCCGAGCGCGTTTGCCCCCGCGGATGAGGGGATTTGGGTACTCGGGGGCGTCGATAAGCGCGCCCTAGCGCAAAACATAACGACCGTACTGTTATTATGGCGACGGAACCGTGAGAGGTCGCATATCATTATTGGTTGACCATCACGTGTCATAGTTCCCAGATTTGCATTACGACGAGAAATGGAGCTCACTGTGGCTGAAAGCAAGAACTCCTTCAACGCTAAGCAGACCCTCGAGGTCGGCGGTAAGTCCTACGACTACTTTGCCCTCGATGCGGTTGACGGCATGAAGAAGCTGCCCTACTCCCTGAAGGTGCTCGGCGAGAACCTGCTGCGCACCGAGGACGGCAAGAACGTCACCGAAGACCACATCAAGGCAATCGCCAACTGGGATCCGTCGGCAGAACCGTCGATTGAGATCCAGTTCACCCCGGCCCGCGTCCTCATGCAGGACTTCACCGGCGTGCCCTGCGTCGTCGACCTTGCAACCATGCGCGAGGCGGTCAGCGATCTCGGCGGCAGCCCGGACCAGGTCAACCCGCTGAACCCGGCCGAGATGGTCATTGACCACTCCGTCATCATCGAGGCATTCGGCTCCGACGCTGCACTGGATAAGAACGTCGAGATCGAGTACCAGCGCAACGAGGAGCGCTACCAGTTCCTGCGTTGGGGTGCTGAGAACTTCTCCAACTTCCGCGTCGTTCCGCCGGGAACCGGCATCGTCCACCAGGTCAACATTGAGTACCTCTCCCGCGTCGTCTTTGACAACGAGGGCCTTGCCTACCCGGATACCTGCATTGGTACCGACTCCCACACCACTATGGAGAACGGCCTGGGCATCCTGGGCTGGGGCGTCGGCGGCATCGAGGCAGAGGCGGCCATGCTGGGCCAGCCGGTGTCCATGCTCATCCCCCGCGTTGTCGGCTTCAAGCTCACCGGTGAGATCCCGGTCGGCGTGACCGCTACCGACGTCGTGCTGACCATCACCGAGATGCTCCGCGAGCATGGCGTGGTGCAGAAGTTCGTCGAGTTCTACGGCAACGGCGTCAAGCAGATCCCGCTGGCGAACCGCGCCACCATCGGCAACATGAGCCCGGAGTTCGGCTCCACCTGCGCGATCTTCCCGATCGACGAGGAGACCATCAACTACCTCGAGCTGACCGGCCGCGACCAGGAGGACATCGACCGCGTCGAGGCATACGCCAAGGCACAGGGCATGTGGCTGGAGCAGGACGCCGAGGAGGCCGAGTACTCCGAGTACCTCGAGCTGGACCTCTCCACCGTCGTGCCGTCCATCGCCGGCCCGAAGCGCCCGCAGGACCGTATCCTGCTCTCCGAGGCCAAGAGCACCTTCCGCACCCAGCTGCCGGACTACAACACCGCTGGCAACGACGTCACCGAGCCGGTGCGCGCCGAGAAATCCGAGACCGTGGACTACAACCAGTCCTGGCCGGGTCACGGCGAGTCCGCCGCTGACGGCGCCGAGGGCCGCGCTTCCAAGCCGGTCATCGTCGAGTCCCCGCAGGGCGGCGAGTACACCCTCGACCACGGCATGGTTGCCATCGCTGCAATCACCTCTTGCACCAACACTTCCAACCCGTCCGTCATGGTCGGCGCCGCACTGCTCGCGCGCAAGGCTGCTGAAAAGGGCCTGCACGCCAAGCCGTGGGTCAAGACCATCATGGCTCCCGGTTCCCAGGTTGTCGACGGCTACTACGAGCGCGGCGACCTGTGGAAGGACCTCGAGGCAGTCGGCTTCTACCTCACCGGCTTTGGCTGCGCATCCTGCATCGGTAACTCCGGCCCGCTGCCGACCGAGGTCTCCGACGCCATCAACGAGTACGACCTGACCGCCACCGCGGTCCTGTCCGGTAACCGTAACTTCGAGGGCCGCATCTCCCCCGACGTGAAGATGAACTACCTGGCCTCCCCGCTGCTGGTTATCGCGTATTCCATTGCCGGCACCATGGACTTCGACTTCGACGCCCAGCCGCTCGGCCAGGACGCCGACGGCAACGACGTCTTCCTCAAGGACGTTTGGCCGTCCACCGAAGAGATCGAGAGCACCATCTCCGGCATCATCTCCCGCGAGATGTACGAGGCTGACTACGCCGACGTGTTCAAGGGCGACGAGCAGTGGCAGAACCTGGACATCCCGCAGGGCAAGACCTTCGACTGGAACGAGGACTCCACCTACATCCGCAAGGCTCCGTACTTCGACGGTATGCCGGAGCAGCCGGAGGCAGTCGAGGACATCGCCGGCGCACGCGTGCTGGCCAAGCTCGGCGACTCAGTGACCACCGACCACATCTCCCCTGCTTCCTCCATCAAGCCGGGCACCCCGGCGGCGAACTACCTGGACGAGCACGGTGTGGCACGCCACGACTACAACTCCTTCGGTTCCCGTCGTGGTAACCACGAGGTCATGGTCCGCGGTACCTTCGCCAACATCCGCCTGCGCAACGAGCTGGTGGACGAGCAGGGCGGCTACACCCGCGACTTCACCCAGGAGGGCGCACCGCAGGCGTACATCTACGACGCCGCGATGAACTACGCAGAGAAGAACATCCCGCTCGTGGTCATCGCCGGCAAGGAGTACGGCACCGGTTCCTCCCGCGACTGGGCCGCAAAGGGCACCAACCTGCTCGGTGTGAAGGCCGTCATCGCGGAGTCCTTCGAGCGCATCCACCGCTCGAACCTCATCGGCATGGGCGTGCTGCCGCTGCAGTTCCCCGCGGGCCAGTCGCACGGCTCCCTGGGCCTCGACGGCACCGAGACCTTCGAGGTCACGGGCATCACCGCCTTTAACGACGGCGACACGATCCCGGAGACCGTCCACGTTGCAGCAACGAAGGACGGCGGCGAGAAGGTCGAGTTCGACGCAGTTGTCCGCGTCGACACGCCTGGTGAGGCAGAGTACTTCCGCCACGGCGGCATCCTGCAGTACGTGCTGCGCCAGATGGTCAAGAACTAACTCCTTGACCCTGTAGAGGGGTAACCCGGGCTTCCCGCCCGGGTGCCCCTCTTCGTTTTCTCACCACCGAACCATTCATCCCACACCCCTATTACAGGAAGGATTGCACCGCGCATGCCCATCGTCAGTGAAGGCGAACTCGCACGTCGGCGCCAAGAAATCATTGATGCCGCTCGGCTCTGCTTCGCCCACTACGGCTTCGAAGGCGCTACCGTGGCCAAGCTCGAACAGGCTACGGGCAAGACGCGCGGGGCAATCTTCCACCACTTTGCGGATAAGGAAGCGCTGTTTCTCGCCATCGCGAGCGAGGACGCGGAGCGGCAGGCGGCGGTGGTGAGCAACCAGGGCCTGGTCGAGGTGATGCGCGACATGCTCCACCACCGCGAAAAGAACGACTGGTTTGTCACCCGCGCGGAGATCGTCCGCAAGCTCCGCACCGACCCGGAATTTGAGCAACGGTGGCGCGCTCACCAAGAGGTTCTGGACCAAGCTGTCCATGATCGCATCGTGTCCAACCGAGCCATGCGCGAGGACGTCTCCATCGACGTCGTCCAGACTTACCTGGAGACGGTGTTCGAAGGATTCGTGGTCAAGCTCGCTGCGGGCGAGCCCGTCGAGCGCCTGGAGGCCATGCTCTCGCTCGTCGAGCAGTCGGTCCGTAAGCCGGTTAGTGAAAAATAGACCAAGCGGTATAGAATTACCGCTATGTCCAAGCTGCTTTTCCTCTCCCTCCGACAAGGCGAGCTCGCACCCGAGATCGCGCGTGCCGAATACCACGACGTCCTCAACGCCGCCGGCTTGAGCGAGGTTGACGTCGAGCTCAAGATCCTGGACCGGGTCGACGAGGAAGTTGGCTCGCTGGAAACCATCAGCGGGATCATCATCGGCGGCAGCTCGCTCAACGTCAGCAACGCCGAGTACTCACCGTGGCAGCGCCACATTAGCGAGGTGCTCGCGGGCGTCGTCGAATCGGGCCTGCCAGTATTTTTCGTCTGCTTCGGCATCTCGTGGCTGGTTGATCACCTCGGTGGCACCGTCGGCCACACGCATCCGGAGAACTCAGGCCCGACAAGCGTTGCGCTGACGGCCGCCGGCCGCCACGACAAGCTGCTGCGCGGCGCCACGGAGCAGTTCACAGCACTCACCGGGCACACCGAGAACCCGGACGTAGACAGTCTCCCGGAGGCGCTTACCGTCCTCGCCACCGGACCTACTTGCCCCGTTCAGATGGTCCGCTACGGCGACCAAGTGTGGGCCACCCAGTTCCACGCTGAAATGGACGCCGCCGCGATGCACACCCGGATGGACTTCTTCTACAACTACGGGTACTTCCCCGCCGAGGACTACGCCCGGATCGTCACCGATTTGCCCAACCACGACGTTGCCTGGGCCAACGCGATCCTGCGGAACTTCGCGCAATACTGCTTCGACCGCAGCCCGGCCCACGCGCCGAAGGTGTAGCAGGAGCCCTGGAGGGAGTCCCGCGGCGGATTAGCGCCCGATCTCGCGCACCGGGGTCTGCCCGTTCTGGAACTCAAATGGGTTTGCAATCCCCTTGACGCTGTCGCGACCAGCCAGCTCGGCGATCACCTCAGCGACGAGCTCGCGCGAGGTCTGCGGGTGTCCCTGGGCGTCGTCGCCCTCGAGGTCGATGGTGGCGTAGCCGGGCACGGGGCCGTCGACAAGCATGCCCGGACCAAGAATGACCTGCTCGAGGTCGCTATCCATGATGCGCACATCGACCGCCTTTTTGGACTCGACGTAGGCGTACCACGCGCCGTCATCATCGGTGGTGGCGAAGCGCGCGCCCGCGTAGGACACCATGAGGAGTCGGGGCGTGTGCTCGGTGAGCTGCTCGAGCGCTTCCACGACGCGCAGCGCCGCGTCGCGGTCCACAGCGTAGGTCGCCTCGGCAGAACTACCACCCGCTCCCGCGGACCACACCACCACATCAAACTTGGACAGCAGCGCCGCCCACTGCTCTACGGTGAGCTCCGTGATGTCGCGCACCGTTGCCTGCGCGCCCGCCTGCTCGATGCGGGCGACGTGATCGGGATTGCGCACAAGGCCGGTGACCTCGTGGCCCTGCCGGACCAGCAGCGGCACCGAGTGGCGGCTCACGTGACCGCCCGCGCCGATGACGAGCACACGCGCGGTGCGCTCAGGCGTTTCCGACGCCGTGGTGGCAAACGGTTGGGGTATAGAAGCATTAGGGGTGTTCGCTGAATCAGTCATGCAATCCACCGTAGCCAACTCGAAGTTGCGTTGCTGTGGCGCAACTCTCACCCGCGTCCGTACGTGCCACTATGATGGTCCCTCATGCACGCAATTATTACGACTACCGGCCCGGACCGTGTTGGCATCATCGCCGCAGTCGCAGGCGCCGCGGCAGAACGCAACCTGAACATTCTCGACGTCTCGCAGACGCTCATGGACAACTACTTCACCATGGTCATGCGCGTCGCATTGCCGGACGATACCCCGGATATGGGCGAGCTCCAGGACCACCTGGCCCAAGTGGGCGACGCACTCGGGGTGGTCGTGCGCATTCAGTCCGAGGACCTGTTCACCGCGATGAACGAAGTCTAAGGGCGGCGCGATGGCTACAGACTTCGACTTCAAATCCGGCCACATCCTCGACGTCATCAAAATGATCGAGGACTACCGCCTAGACATCCGCACCGTGACCATGGGCATTTCGCTCATCGGCTGCACCCGCTCCACCATGGACGCCACCTGCCAGGCGGTGTACGACCGCGTCACCGCACGCGCCGCCCGCCTCGTCGAGGTATGCGAGGGCATCGAGCGCGAGCTGGGCATCCCGATCGTGAACAAGCGCATCTCCGTCTCCCCCGTCTCGCTCGTCGCCGCCGGCGTGGATGGCAACCCGGTCGACATCGCACGAGCCCTGGACAAGGCGGCGTCGGAGCTCGGCGTGAACTTCGTCGGTGGTTACTCCGCGCTCGTGGAAAAGGGCACGACGTCCTCGGACCGCCGTCTCATCGACTCGATCCCCGAGGCCCTGAGCGTGACCCAGGCCGTCTGTGGCTCCGTGAACGTGGGTACCTCGCGCGCTGGCATCAACATGGACGCCGTGGCGCGCATGGGCGAGGTAGTCAAGGAGGCCGCCGAGCTGACCAAGGACGAGTCCTCCATCGCCTGCGCGAAGCTCGTCGTGTTTGCCAACGCCGTGGGAGACAACCCGTTCATGGCTGGCGCATTCCACGGCATTGAGGAGCCGGACACCGTCGTCTCTGTCGGCGTATCCGGCCCGGGCGTCGTGGACAACGCGATCACCCCGCTCAAGGGTGCTTCGCTCAACGAGATCGCCGAGGAGATCAAGAAGGCCGCGTTTAAGATCACGCGCGCCGGCCAGCTCGTGGGCAATATGGCCGCCGAACGACTCGGCTTGCCGTTTGGCATCGTCGACCTCTCGCTCGCCCCGACAGCGGAGGTCGGCGACTCCGTGGCGCACATCCTCGAACACATCGGGCTCGAGCAGGTGGGCACCCACGGCACTACGGCGGCGCTCGCCCTGCTCAATGACGCGGTGAAAAAGGGCGGCATGATGGCCTGTTCCCGAGTCGGTGGCCTGTCCGGCTCCTTCATCCCGGTTTCCGAGGACCAGGGCATGATTGACGCCGTGCACTCCGGCGCAATTTCCATGGACAAGCTCGAGGCGATGACCTCGATCTGCTCCGTCGGCTTCGACATGATCGCCATCCCCGGCGACACCCCGGCCGAAACCATCGCGGGCATGATTGCCGACGAAGCCGCGATCGGCATCATGAACCATAAGACCACCGCCGCACGCCTCATCCCAGTCCCGGGCACGAAGCCGGGCGACGAGGTGAACTTCGGCGGACTGCTCGGCTACGCGCCAGTCATTCCGGTGAACACGAAGGGCAGCGCCGAGATGATCCGGCGCGGCGGCTTCATCCCGGCGCCGGTGCACGGTTTTAGGAACTAGTGGCGCTTCCTCCCGATGAGGAAGTAGGCCGCCCAGCCAAGCGTGTTCACCGCGCCGATGATGGGTGCCCACAGCCACTTCGGGCCGCGCACCTTGCCGTCTTTCGCACGCGCCAGGTCGCGCAGCGCAAGCGCCTTGCCGAGCGCGTCAATGGCGGCCAGAACGCCGACGATGGTCTTCTGGTCGCTCGACATGGCGTTCCACGCGTCGCGGAACATGGTGATGAGGTCGTTGTTCTTCGTCATACCAGCGACTCTAGCCGGGCGAACTCAACCCGCTACGCCAGCTCCACGATCTCCATGTACTCGTCGCTCCACAGGTCCTCGTCGCCCTCGGGCATGATGATCACGCGCTCCGGCTCGAGCGCGCGCACCGCCCCCGGGTCGTGGGTGACCAGGACGACGGCCCCGGTGTAGGTCTTGAGCGCGTCAAGCACCTGCTCGCGAGATTGCGGATCCAGGTTGTTCGTGGGCTCGTCGAGAAGCAGCACATTGGCGCGGGAGGAAACGAGCGTGGCGAGCGCGAGGCGCGTCTTCTCACCGCCGGAGAGAGTGCCAGCCGGCTGTTCGAGCTTGTCGCCCGAGAACATAAAGGCGCCGAGCAGGCCGCGCAGATCCTGCTGGCCGGCGTCGGGGCAGGCCTCGATGGTGTTCTCCCACACGCTCTTGTCGCCGTCGATCGTGTCGTGCTCCTGCGCGAAGTACCCGATCTTCAGCCCGTGACCCGACACGAGGCCACCCTCGCCGTCAGTGCGCTCCACACCTGCCAAAAGCTTCAGCAGCGTCGTCTTACCCGCGCCGTTGGTGCCCAGCACGACCACGCGCGAACCCTTGTCAATCGCCAGGTCAACCCCGGCAAAGACCTCGAGCGAGCCGTACATCTTGGTCAGCCCCTTGCCATGCAGCGGAGTCTTGCCACACGGCGCGGGCTCAGGGAAGCTAATCGACGCAAACTTGTCTGCCACCCGAACCTCATCGAGTTGCTCCATCATGCGATCGGCGCGCGCGAGCATCTGCTTCGCCGCAGCTGCCTTCGTGGCCTTCGCACCGAGCTTTGCCGCCTGCTTCTGCAGCGCAGACGCCTTCTTCTCCGCATTGGCCCGCTCGCGGCGGCGGCGCGCCTCGTCGAGCGCGCGTGCGTCCTTGTACTTGGCAAAGCCCATGTTGTACACGTCCGCCTCGGCGCGGACGGCGTCGAGGAACCAGACCTTGTTGCACACGGCGTCGAGCAGTTCGACGTCGTGCGAGATCATGATGAGGCCGCCCTCGTGCTTGGACAGGAAGTTGCGCAGCCAGCTAATCGAGTCGGCGTCGAGGTGGTTCGTGGGCTCGTCGAGAAGCAGCGTGGTCTGCGACTTGCCCGACCCCTGGCGCGAGGCGAAGAGAATCTGCGCGAGCTCCACGCGGCGGCGCTGGCCACCCGACAGGGTCTTCAGCTGCTGGTCCAAGATTCGGCTGGGCAGGCCGAGGTTGTCACAGATCTGCGCCGCCTCCGCGTTCGCCTCGTAGCCACCGAGCGCCTGGTACCGCTCCTCCAGGCGGGAGAACTTGGCAATCGCCTTGTCGCGCTCCGCCCCGTCGGTGGTCTCCATGATCTCCTGCTGCTTGGCCATCGAGCGCTGGATCTGGTCGAGGCCGCGAGCGGAAAGCACTCGCGCGCGTGCGGTCTGCTCGATGTCACCCTCTTTGGAGTCCTGCGGCAGGTAGCCGATCTCGCCCGAACGCGTCACCGAACCGCCATACGGTTCCGTTTCCCCCGAGAGGATGCGCATGGTCGTCGTCTTGCCCGCGCCGTTTCGCCCCACCAGCCCGATACGGTCGCCCGGCTGCACGCGCAGGTGCTGACCGGGCGCAGACAGGAGCGTGCGTGCGCCGACGCGGACTTCGAGATCATTGGTGACAATCACGGGATCACTGTAGCAAGCACCCCCAAATCGACACCGCAGGGTCAGCCGGGTCAGCAATGCAAAAGGTCCCCCTCACGGCGCGAACCGTGAGGGGGACACCGAGGGGTGCTACACCGCGAACCCGAGAGCGCGGAGCTGCTCGCGGCCCTCTTCAGTAATCATCTGCGGGCCCCACGGCGGCATCCATACCCAGTTGAGCACGATGTCGTCCGCCTCGGTGTTGCCCACCACGGCCTGCTGCGCCTGCTCTTCGAGCACATCTGTCAGCGGGCATGCCGGCGAGGTGAGCGTCATGTTGATGCACGCGATCGTCTTGCCGTCGCGCTCCTCAATCCACAGGTCGTAGACCAGGCCGAGGTCGACGACGTTGATCCCCAGCTCCGGGTCGATCACGTCGCGGAGGAACGCCTCCACCTCTCCGGCCAGCTTGAGCTGTGCATCGGTCTGGGGCGGACGCTCGCCCGCGCCGCCGAAGTTCGACGCGGAGCCGCCTTTGGCAGCGTCAGCGTCGGCCGCAGTGGTCTGTTCGTTGACGTTGTCTTCAGCCATGTCCTAGCTCTCCTTTTTCTCCAGGGCCTCGTGCGTTGCCGCCTCGAAGGCTTTCCACCCGAGCAGTGCGCACTTCACGCGCGCCGGGAATTTCGCCACGCCACCGAACGCAACGCCGTCGCCAATCAACGCCGGATCGCCCTCGATGGTGCCGCGCGAGGTGATCATTTCCTCGAACGACCCCAGCTTCTCCATCGCCTGCTCGACGGGGAGTCCCTTCAGCTCCTCCGCCATCACGCTTGTCGACGCCTGCGAGATCGAGCAACCGGCCGCATCGTAGGAAACATCCTCCACCGTATTCCCATCCTCGGACAGGTGAACGCGCAGCGTCAGCTCGTCGCCGCAGGACGGGTTCACGTGGTGCACTTCCGCCTCGTACGGCTCGCGCAGCCCGGCGTACTGGGGGTTCTTGTAGTGGTCCAGGATCACTTCCTGGTACATCGATTCAAGGTTCATCGTGCGAAAAACTCCTTCGCCTTGCCAATCGCTGCCACCAGCGTATCCACTTCTTCCTTCGTGTTGTACAGGTAGAAGCTTGCGCGCGAGGTGGATTGCAGGTTCAGGCCGCGGTGGGCAGGCCACGCGCAGTGGTGCCCGGTGCGGATTGCCACGCCTTCGGAGTCCAGCACCTGACCGAGGTCATGCGGGTGCACGCCGTCGACGGTGAAGGAGATCGCCCCGCCGCGCCGCTCTGCGGTGAGCGGCCCCGCGATCTGCAGCCCCTCGATGCCCTGCATCTGCTCGAGCGCGTACGCGGTGAGCTCCTGCTCGTGGGCATGGATGGCGTCCATGCCGACCTCGTTGAGGAACTCGACTGCGGCACCTAGCCCCACGACCTGGCTGGTCATCTGGGTGCCCGCCTCAAAACGCTGCGGTGCCGGCGCGAAGGTGGTCTTTTCCATCTTCACAATCTCAATCATCGAGCCGCCCGTGAGGAACGGCGGCAGCTGATTGAGAATGTCGCCCTTGCCGTACACGGCGCCGACGCCCGACGGACCGCACATCTTGTGGCCGGAGAATGCAGCGAAGTCAACGTCGAGCGCGTGCAGGTCGACCGGCATGTGCGGCACCGATTGGCACGCGTCGAGCACCGTCAACGCGCCGACGGCCTTCGCGCGGCGCACCAGCTCGTCCACGTCAGCGACAGCACCTGTGACGTTCGACTGGTGCGTAAACGCCACGACTTTGACGGTCTCGTCTAGTTCGAGCGAGTCCAGATCGATCCGCCCGTCCGGCGTCATGCCGTACCACTTCAGGGTCGCACCAGTGCGCTCGGCGAGTTCCTGCCACGGCACGAGGTTGGCGTGGTGCTCAAGCTCGGTGATGACGATGGTGTCGCCTTCACGTACCGCGAGATCGCCCGCGCGCTCGTCGCCAAGCACATAGGCGACGAGGTTGAGTCCCTCAGTCGCGTTCTTTGTAAACGCGATTTCGTGGCCGTCCGCGCCGACGAACGCCGCGATGGCATCGCGCGCCGTCTCGTAGGCATCCGTGGCTTCTTCAGCAAGCTGGTAGGAGCCGCGGTGCACCGGCGCGAAGGTGTTGAGGACGAAGTCTCGCTCGACGTTCCACACGCGTTCCGGTCGCTGCGACGTCGCACCGGAGTCGAGGTAGACGAGCTTCTTGCCGTCCCTCACGGTGCGCGACAGGATCGGAAACTCCGCGCGGATCGCCTCCACGTTGAGTGTTCCGTTGTCGTTGACGTATCCCATTAGATGAACTTCTCGTAGCCTTCTGCCTCGAGCTGGTCTGCCAGCGATGCGTCGCCGGTCTGCACGATCTTGCCGTCAGCAAACACGTGCACGAACTGCGGCTGGACGTAGTTGAGGATGCGCTTGTAGTGGGTGATCATGAGGACGCCGCCGTTGGTTTCCTCCTGGTACTTGTTGATGCCCTCGGAGACGATGCGCAGCGCGTCAACGTCAAGACCGGAGTCGGTCTCGTCCATGACAGCGAACTTCGGCTTCATCAGCGCGAGCTGCATGACCTCGTGGCGCTTCTTCTCGCCGCCGGAGAAGCCCTCGTTGACCGAGCGCTCGGAGAAGGAGGCGTCCATCTGCAGGGACTCGCGGGCGGCGTTGAGCTCAGCAACCCACTCGCGCAGCTTCGGGGACTCGCCACGCACCGCGGTGACGGCGGAGCGCATGAAGTTGGACGAAGACACGCCCGGGACCTCAACCGGGTACTGCATTGCCAGGAAGAGGCCGGCGCGAGCGCGCTCGTCGATCTCCATCTCCAGGATGTTCTCGCCGTCGAGCAGCACCTCGCCCTCGGTGACCTCGTACTTCGGGTGGCCCGCAAGGGTGTAGGCCAGGGTGGACTTGCCGGAGCCGTTCGGGCCCATGATTGCGTGAGTCTCGCCCGCCTTGATGGTCAGGTTCACGCCCTTGAGGATCGGCTTCGGCTCCTGACCTTCCTCCGTGGGCAAGACGTTGGCGTGCAGGTTTTTAATTTCAAGCGTAGACATTCGGTGTTTTCAGCTTTCTTTATTCGGTGACGCGGGTGTTACAGGTGTACAGCGACGTAGCTGGGGCGCTTAGGAGTTGCTCCGCTCAAGCTCGCCGGCAACGCGGGCGATGAGTTCGTCCCGGACGGACTCGACAGGGATCTGGTTGAGGACCTCGTTGAAGAATCCGCGGATGATCAGGCGGGTCGCCTCGTCCTCCGGGATGCCGCGGGAGCGCAGGTAGAACAGCTGCTCGTCGTCGAAGCGTCCCACGGTCGCTGCGTGGCCGGCGCCGGCGATCTCGCCGGTCTCGATCTCCAGGTTGGGAATCGCGTCGGCTCGTGCGCCATCGGTGAGCACCAGGTTGCGGTTCGTCTCGTAGGTGTCGGTGCCCTTCGCGTCGGAGCGAATCAGCACGTCGCCAACCCAGCAGGTGCGGGCCTCCGGTAGCGACGACTGCTTGTCGCCCTGCAGTGCGCCTTTGTACAGGACGTTGGAGCGGCAGTTCGGGACGGAGTGGTCAACGAGCATGCGGTTCTCGATGTACTGGCCCGCGTCCGCGAAGTAGACGCCGGTCAGCTCCGCGTCGCCGCCTGGCGCTGCGAACTTCACACGCGGGGTTATGCGGACGACCTCGCCGCCGAACGTTGCAACGTGGTGGCGCAGCGTGGCGTCGCGCTCGACCAGCACGGACTGCTGTCCGATGTGGACAGCATCGGAGTTCCACTCCGCATCCACAATCGCGTGGACGCGGGAGCCCTCGCCGATGTGCCAGTTCACGTTGTCGGCGTGGGTACCGGTGCCCTCGTAGCGCAGGATGACGTTCGCCTTGGAGTGCGTGCCCGATTCAACCAGGATGTTGCCGAACGTGGTGACATCCTCCCCAGCACCGGTCACGGTGATGGTCACGTCTTCGTCCAGCTCGGTATCGGCCGGGATGGACACGATGTAGCCGGACTTCGCAGAGGACCAGGCCTGCGCTGCGACGCGATCGACGGCGCCGCCAACCACCTTGAGGCGATCGTCGTCAATTGCGACCTCTTCGACGCTGACCGCTTCGGGGGCGTCGATCTTTACCTGCGCCTTTGCGGCGTCAGCGAACTTGCCGTTGTGCAGACCACGAAGGCGACGCAGGGAAATGAAGCGCCAGACCTCGTCGCGACCGCCCGGGACCGGGAAGTCGTCGACGGTGAAGGACTGGAAGAGGTCACCCTTGTTGTTGTGCGGGGTGGCGTTTTGTACGGGATCAACAGAGACGGTCATTGGGGTTAGCCCACCGATCCTTCCATTTGCAGCTCGATGAGACGGTTCAGTTCAAGGGCGTACTCCATCGGGAGCTCCTTGGCGATCGGCTCGACAAAGCCGCGCACGATCATAGCCATTGCTTCTTCCTCCGGAATGCCGCGGCTCATGAGGTAGAACAGCTGCTCCTCGGAGACCTTGGAAACCTTCGCCTCGTGGCCGAGGGTGACTCGGTCATTACGAATGTCGTTGTAGGGGTACGTGTCGGAACGGGAGATGTCGTCCACCAGCAGGGCGTCGCACTCCACGTTGGAGGTGGAGTGGTGCGCGTTCGCGTTCACCTGAATCAGGCCGCGGTACGCGGAACGTCCGCCGCCGCGAGCCACGGACTTGGACACCACGGACGAGGAGGTGTGCGGTGCCATGTGGGTCATCTTCGCGCCGGTGTCCTGGAACTGGCCCTCACCCGCAAACGCGACGGAAAGGACCTCGCCACGCGCGTGCTCACCAGTCATCCACACGGCCGGGTACTTCATGGTCACCTTCGAGCCGATGTTGCCGTCGACCCATTCCATGGTGGCGCCCTCTTCGGCCTTCGCGCGCTTGGTCACCAGGTTGTACACGTTGCCGGACCAGTTCTGGATCGTGGTGTAGCGGCAGCGGCCGCCCTTCTTCACGATGATCTCCACGACCGCGGAGTGCAGGGAGTCCGACTTGTAGATCGGGGCGGTGCAGCCCTCGACGTAGTGGACGTACGCGTCCTCATCCACGATGATCAGAGTGCGCTCGAACTGGCCCATGTTTTCAGTGTTGATGCGGAAGTAGGCCTGCAGCGGGATGTCCACGTGGACCCCCGGCGGAACGTAGATAAAGGAACCACCAGACCAGACAGCGGAGTTCAGTGCCGAGAACTTGTTGTCGCCGGCCGGAATCACCGTGCCGAAGTGCTCCTTGAACAGCTCCTCGTGCTCGCGCAGCGCGGTATCGGTGTCGACGAAGATAACGCCCTTCTCCTCCAGGTCCTCGCGGATCTGGTGGTAGACCACCTCGGACTCGTACTGAGCCGCAACGCCGGCGACGAGACGCTGCTTCTCCGCCTCAGGAATACCGAGCTTGTCGTAGGTGTGCTTAATGTCCTCCGGAAGATCGTCCCACGAGGCCGCCTGCTCCTCCGTGGAGCGCACGTAGTACTTAATGTTGTCGAAGTCGATGTCGGAGAGGTCTGCGCCCCAGGTCGGCATCGGCTTCTTGTCAAAGATGTCGAGCGCCTTGAGGCGCTGGTTGAGCATCCATTCCGGCTCGTTCTTGATCCCGGAGATGTCCTTGACAACGTCCTTGTTCAGACCGCGCCGTGCGGAGGCGCCGGCCACATCGGAGTCGTGCCAGCCGTAGCTGTAGGCGCCGATGGAGTCGATGATCTCATCATCATTCATCGGCTTGTCCAGGCCGGGTGCGGGGTTAGCTTTCGTCATAGTCTCCGCTCCTTTCGTTTATGGTTCCCGCCGCCGTAGCGGTAGCGGCGAGTGGAATGTTGGTTGTGCAGATGCCGTTGCCGTCTGCGATCAGCGCGAGCGGCTGCACGTGTTTGCCCACCAGAGCCGAGATCGCCTCGTGCTCTGCCTCGCAGATCTCCGGGTGCGCGGACGCAACTTCGGAGACTGGGCAGTGGTGCTGGCACAACTGGATTCCGTTGCCAACGGCGCTCACCGTTGCCGCGTACCCATGTTGATCAAGCACCTCGGCGACAGCTTCAACGGTAGCCTGCGTGCGCGCCGCCTCGCTGTCTCCTTTCGGCGATGTGTGGGCCCCGGAGGCCCCGTCGACACCCCGGAGGATCTTGTCAATCCGGGCGCGGGCAAAATCGCGCACGGCCGCCTCACCCCCGAGTGTCTTAATCATTTCGACGGCCTCGACCGCGAGGTCGTCATATTGCGTGCCAAATGAGCGCCGCCCGCTGTCAGTGAGCCGGAAGTGCTTGGCAGGTCTCCCCCGCGTCGCTTCTTCTCCGGCGATGGCGCGCGGACCGCACGTCTCCGCCAGTTCCGACTCAATGAGTTTGTCAAGGTGGCGGCGCACACCGGCGGCAGAAAGGCCTAATTGCGCGGCTATGTCGGTGGCGGTCACCGGGCCAAGCGTGAGAAGCGCGCGCATGACTTCGCCGCGGGTATCGCTCCCCGCAGCGTGGTGCTGCTCGGCCATTGCTTCACCTCAGCTTCCGTGTCGCTCGACGTCTCCGCGAATTCCGGTGACAAAAGGACGATCCTTTCGCCTTTACACAACACTAGTGTTTCCAAAATATTTCCGCTGCGGCGGGTCCCCAGCGTGTCGCAAAGCATTGCCGCTCTTCGAGCACCCGGGCCTTAGAATGCGTGATGTGACCCCTGCACGCCACGCCCCCGAGACCACGCGGCCGTCCACGCTTGTCGACGCCCTGCCCCGATTCGGTGCGCCCGGCTCCCGCTCAGCCGCGCTGCACCGCGCTGGGATTTCGGACGAGGGGGTTCGCGCGTCCGTCGTTGAGCTCAACCGCTTCGCACTCCTTCGCTGGTTGGGTGCGGTCGGCACGCTCCTGATCGGCCTCGGTGGGCTGGGCGGCGGCGCGCTGCCCGTGGTGGACAACCCCTGGTTCGACCTCCCCGGCGGCGCGTTTATGGGGAGGATGCTGCAAGCCTCGTCCTCCCTCGTGCTCATCGGAGTCGGTTGCCTCGTGGTCGCGTGGCTGCTCATGGGGCCGTTTGTCGGTGCCGGGTCCAATCACGCGCGAATCAGCGCCCGGGTGGTGTTTCGGACCTTTCTTGTGTGGGCGGCGCCCCTGCTGCTCACCGCGCCCTTGTTCACCCAGGACATCTACTCCTACCTCGCCCAGGGATCCATCGTTCGGCAAGGGCTGGACCCCTACGCCGCGGGCCCCGTCGAGCTGCTGGGCACCGAGGACCGGCTCGCCCGATCCGTCCCGTTCATTTGGGCACACTCCCCCAGCCCGTACGGCCCCGTTGCGCTCGGGATTGCTTCCGCGGTGTCATGGATCACCCAGGATTCGATCTACTTCGGGGTTCTGTGCCACCGCGTCTTGTCGCTCGCGGGCGTGGTAGCCGCGGCGTGGGGTATCCGCGCGCTGGCCCGGCGGTGCGGCGTACATGGCGCGACCGCACTCTGGCTGGGGGTCTTGAACCCGCTGGCAATCCTGCACCTCATTGCCGGCATCCACAACGAGTCGATCATGCTCGGGTTCCTTCTCGTCGGTATGGAGGTAGGGCTACGGGCTATCGACGCGCTTGCGGCCGGCGGGCAGCGGCGTCGGGGGTGGGCGCTGTTCCTCCTCTCGGGGGCGCTCCTGTCCTGCGGCGGGCTGGTCAAGGTCACCGGGTTCATCGCCCTCGGGTTTACGGGCATGGCGCTGGCGCGGGTGTGGGCGCGAGGTGGGGGCAAGCGGGCGTCGATAAGCGCAATCTGCACCGCGGCCCTCGTCCAGGCGGGGTGCCTTGCGGTGACGGCTGGGCTGATCTCCTGGTTCACCGGAATCGGGCTTGGGTGGGTCACCGGGCAAGGCGGCGCGGCGACGATCCGCAGCTGGCTGTCGCTGACCACGGACATCGGCGTGATCAGCGGTGTTACGGGGATGCTGCTGCAGCTGGGCGATCACACGGAGGCGATCTTGGGCATCACGCGCGGCGTGGGGCTCCTCGTGGCCGGCGCGTTCCTCGTGCGCATGCTCTGGGCGACATTCCGCGGCTCCATCCACCCTGTCGGCGGGCTGGGTGTGGCAACGCTCGTCCTCGTCCTGCTCTTCCCAGTGGTTCACCCCTGGTATCCGCTCTGGGGGATCCTGCCGCTCGCGGCGTGGGCGAATCGCTTCTTCTTCCGGGCTGCCGTCGCGATCTACTCTGCGCTTTTTAGCTTCTTGGTGCTGCCGCGCGGGCTCGCGCTGCCGCCGGGGACCGTCGCGACGATTTATCTCGCTGCCGCGGTGTGGTTTGCGGTCATGTGCGCCGCAGCGTGGTTCTGGTACCGCCGTACGGCCGGGAGAGGTCTACACTAACCAACCATGCCAAGCATGGAACCTGAAGCCCTCGTGCTCAACGAGGTAGTCAAGCAATTCGGGCCCAAGCGCGCAGTCGACGAGGTCTCATTCACCGCTCAACGCGGCGAGCTTCTCGCGCTGCTGGGGCCAAACGGGGCGGGCAAGACCACCACCATCGAGATGTGTGAGGGGTTCACGCAGCCGACCTCCGGGTCCATCCGAGTCTTAGGGTACGACCCCGCGACCGAGCCACAGCGGGTTCGAGACCGCATCGGCATCATGCTCCAGGGCGGCGGATCATACTCCGGGGTCAAGGTGCGGGAGATGCTGCACCTCGCGGCGTCCTACAACGAGGACCCGCACGACCCCGACTGGCTCATCGAGCTGCTCGGGCTCGAGGGGGTAGCGTCAACGACGTACCGCAGACTTTCCGGCGGGCAGCAGCAGCGACTCTCCCTCGCCCTGGCCATTATCGGCAGGCCCGAGCTCCTCTTCCTCGACGAACCCACCGCAGGCATGGACGCGCAGTCCCGGCTCGCGGTGTGGGAGCTGGTCAATGCGATGAAGCGCGATGGCACCACGATCGTGCTGACCACCCACCTGATGGACGAGGCCGAATCGCTGGCAGACCGCGTGGTCATTGTGGATCGGGGGCGCGTCGTTGCCACCGGCGAGCCGGCGGAGCTCACCTCCCACGAGGACTACCCGCTCGTATCGTTCGGAACCGCGCAAGCGCTGGACTTGGAAACGTTCAACGACTCGCTGCGCGCGTTCGGCGCTGCGGACCGAGAAGCGGAAAACGTCAGGCCGCTCTCCTACCGCGTGCGCGGCGACGGCAGCCCCCAGCTGGTTGAGGCCATCGCGCACGCCGCGGCCCAGCAGGATGTCCTGCTGCGCGAACTCAGCGTGTCGCATCGAAACCTTGAGGACGTCTTCCTCGACATCACCGGCCGAGAGCTGCGCAGCTAGCGCAGACCGTTACTTGAAAACTTAGAGGAGGTACACCATGACGACAGCCCATGATGCACAGCTGCACCGATCCCAGGACGGTCCAGCCCCCAATCCCAAGCTCGCGCCGGGCACGTTTACTCCCCGCCCGCAGCGCGCCTCCGTGGCCGCAATGGCGGTCGCCCAGGGGCGGATCGAGGCGAAGCTCATGCTGCGCCACGGCGAGCAGCTGCTGCTCAACCTGGTCATCCCCGCGGCGCTGCTCGTGGCGGCAGCGATCGTTCCAGTCTTCGGCGATACCGACTTCCATCAGCTGGTGCCGATGGTCTTCGCCGTCGCCACCACAAGCGCGGGCTTTACTGGCCAGGCCATCGCTCTAGCGTTTGACCGCCGCTACGGTGCGCTGAAGCGAACCGGCGCTTCCGGGGTGCCGCCGTGGACCATCATCGCTGGAAAAATCATCGGCGTCCTGGCCACCGTTGCGGTGCAGATCATCGTCCTGGGCGCGCTCGCCGTTGCGCTGGGATGGCGCGTCAGTGTGCTCGGCGCCCTATGCGGCCTGATCACCCTGCTGGTCGGCGTCGCCGCGTTCACAGCAATGGGACTGTTCATGGGAGGCACACTCAGCTCCGAGCTGGTCCTAGCTCTGGCAAACCTCATCTGGCTTGTCCTCATGGGCGTGCTCGGGTGGGTGCAGTACAGCGGTGACGTCGGAGACGCCGGCTGGTGGAACGCGGTCCCCACGGTGGCGCTCGCTGGCGCCCTGACCAAGGCGCTCGAGCTTTCTTTCCACTGGCAGGCGTGGCTGTCGCTCGTGTGCTGGGCTGGGGCGGCCATGGCGGCCGCGGCCCGCTGGTTCCGCTTCGAGGGGTAGCTCCTGTGGCGCACCGCTGCGGAGCTCAACTCGCTCCACGCCCAATCGGATCTCGGAGTTTGGGGCGTCATGCGTTAAGCTGAAGCAGTCATTTCTCAAACTAAAGTTGCACTGCAAAACTGCACACGTGAAAGGGAGCGCGCCTCGTGTCTTCTCCGCAGTTGGGGTCTCCCCAGACTGAGCACAACTCCAGCCACACCACCAGCGATTCGGCACAGGCCGTGGATGCACCAAAGGGGGCATCGCTCAAGGTGCAGCGCATTCTGGCCATGATCCTGTTGCTGTGCCAGGGCGGCATCACCGTCACAGGTTCGCTCGTCCGCGTCACCGGCTCCGGCCTGGGTTGTGATACCTGGCCGATGTGCCACCAGGGCTCGCTCGTCCCTGTCGCGGGGTCGGCTCCGTGGATCCACCAGCTCATCGAGTTTGGCAACCGCACGCTCACCTTCGTTGTTGCCGCAGCATCCATCGCTGTCCTCGTCGCGGTCGTCCGCACGGGTCGTCGCTCCGGTATCAAGTCGCTCGCAGCCGTCTCACTCGGCGGCGTCGTCCTGCAGGCCATCATCGGCGGCATCTCCGTCCTCCTGGACCTGAAGTGGTGGGCCGTCGCCGTGCACTTCCTGCCCTCGATGGTGCTGGTCGCCGTCGCCGCCGTGCTCTACATGCGCATTGCGGAGCCGGATGATGTCGCCCCGACGAGGCGCGTCCCCAAGGCCGCCGTGACCTGGGCGATCATCGCCGCCATCGCGCTAGTATTCGTCCTGGTGACGGGCACCATGGTCACCGGCTCCGGTCCGCACGCCGGCGACGCCACCGCCGGTTTGGAGGGCCGCCTCGAGATGGACACCAGGGTCCTTGCGTACGTCCACGCAATCTGCCTGTACCTCTACCTCATTGCCACGCTGGTCACCGTGTACAAGCTGCGCCGCCACAAGGCGCCGAGCGACGCGATGCGCACCGCCCTCGTCCTCATTGTGCTCATCCTGATCCAGTGGGCGATCGGCGTCATCCAGTTCAGGCTCGGCGTCCCGCGCTGGACCATCCCGGCGCACATCGCAATGTCGTCCACCGTCGTCGCGTTTACCGCCTTCCTGTGGGCGCACAGTTCGCGTCGTCTCCCCACACTCGTCTAACCTCCCACGCACACCGCGCCCGCCGGGGTACGCTTTGGCTATGCACGCCATCATCAGCGATTCCCCCGGCGGGCCGTTCCGTTTCACTCGCGTCGATCCCCCAGTTCCCACACCCGAGCAAGTGCTTATCGACGTCACCTACGCCCACGTCCAACGCGACCCCACTCCCGCCCCCGGCACCGGCATCCCCGGTGCTGCAGGATGCGGGCGCGTGGCTCACGACCCTGTCGGTGAGATCGCCGCTGGCACGCTCGTCGCCTTCTTCGACGCGCAGGGCGCGTACGCAGAGCAGGTTGTCGTCCACCGGGACCGGATCGCCGCCGTCCCGGAATCCATCGACGGTGAGGTCGCCGCGTGCATGCTCGCTCCCGGCATACTGGCGCACGCACTCCTCCACGGCGTCCGCGACACCACGGACGGCGACACCATGGTGGTCACAGGCGGAGGCGGCGAGCTCGGCCTCGCCGTGACCCAGCTGGCAGCGGGATTGGGCGGCACGGTGTTTTCAGTGGTCTCAACGGCACACGAGGAGGAATTGGCGTACGACGCCGGCGCGACCGGCGTCTTCCGCTACTTCCCTGACGCGGCGCAACGTATTTGCGAGGCCAACAGCGGCAGCGGCGTCGACGTCGTTATCGAGGCGTCACAACCGCCTCTGCCCGAGGCGCTCCACCCCTTCGACCTGGCGCTGCAGGCCTGCCGACCGCTTGGCCTGATCTGCGCCGTCGGCGGCTCGGTGCTCGCGGCTGGGAGGAGCGCAGACGCGCTCCTGAACGAACTCGACGAGCATGGGGGGCTGTTCCTTACCGCCCCTTCGTTAGACTGGTACACGCGCACTGCGGACGAGTTTCGCTTGCGGTCCCAAGCGGTCACGCGTGCCGTCGAGGATGCGACGCTGCGCTTCCCTATCGGCGGGGTGTTCTCGCTCGCCGAGGCGGACGCCGCGCACGAGGCGCTCGCGGATGCCCAGCGCGTTGGGAGTGTGCTGCTGCGCGCTTAGAAGAGGCCGCCGATCGTCGGCAGGCCGAGCACGGCGTCCACAGAGAGGCCGAGGAAGAGCGCGGCGAGGTAGTTGTTGGACAGGATGAATAGCTTGAGCGGCTTGACGTTCTCGCCGCGGCGCACGCCCTTGTGCAGGCGCGTGGCCATGACGAGGAACGCGGCGCCGGACGCCACCGCCACGACGAGGTAGATCCAGGACGTCGCCGGGACGAGCGCGAGGGAGACGATGACCGTCCACCAGGAGTAGATGACGATCTGGCGCGTCGTCTCCTGCGGGGACGCGATCACCGGCAGCATCGGGACTTCTGCGCGGGCGTAGTCGTCCTTGTACTTCATGGCCAGCGCCCAGGTGTGCGGCGGGGTCCAGAAGAAGATGATGAGGAACATGACGATCGCCTGCCACCAGCGGTCCGGTGAACCGTCGTGCACGTTGTCCCGGATCGCAGCCCAGCCGACGAGGACCGGCATGCAGCCCGCAGCGCCACCCCAGATGACGTTCTGCCAGGTCTTACGCTTCAGCCACTTCGTGTAGATGAAGATATAGAAGAAGTTGGTGAAGATGATGAACAGCGCTGCCAACCATGACCCGCACACGAGCCCGAGCCAGAGCACGCTGACGATGAGCAAGACCCAGGCGAATACCGCAGCGCGGTGTTTGGTCACCTTGGCGCGCACTAGCGGGCGCGCGCGTGTACGACCCATCTTCTGGTCAATGTCGTAGTCAGCGACCATATTGAAGGCGTTGGCAGCGCCCGCGCCCATCCATCCACCGAGCAGGGTCGCCAGGATCAGCCACACGTGGACGGTGCCGCGATCTGCCTGCAGCATCGCGGGGATGGCGGCTACCAAGAGAAGTTCAATGACCCTCGGCTTCGTCAATGCGAAATACGCCTTCACGGTCTCCAAAAACTTCTCCTTACAGCGTGTTGTCCGCGCCGCCGTCGGCGCAACTGCTTCGTGGGCGGCCGTGTTGGGATACGCTCGCAAGCGTCCTGCGGTTTTTCCACCCGTATCATTCCTTTGGATGATGTTAGCCCTAACCTTGCACTGCGCCCAATCGGACACGCACTCCTTACGGCCGGTGTGGGCGGATTGGTGGACGCTCACCGCAGTGACTCAAAATACGCTGCCCGCACACGGCGCACCGCCGGGTGACTACACTAAGACGGGTGCCCGGCCCTTTGCCGGAGCCGAGAAGTAATGCCAACCCAATGAATGAGGAAACTGTGACACAGTCGACGCTGCCCCCGGAACTTCAAGCCATGACCGTCCGGAACTACCCGGACGACTGGACGCAGACCGATACGCGCGCGGTGGACACCGCCAGAATCCTCGCTGCGGATGCTGTTGAGCGCTGCGGATCGGGCCACCCCGGCACCGCTATGTCGCTTGCTCCGTTGGCCTACACGCTCTTCCAGCGCGTCATGCGCCTGGATCCCACCGACCCGCACTGGGTCGGCCGCGACCGCTTTGTCCTGTCAAACGGCCACTCCTCGCTGACCCAGTACGTGCAGCTCTACCTCGGCGGCTTCGGCCTGGAGTTGGATGATCTGAAGCAGCTGCGCACCTGGGGCTCCAAGACTCCCGGCCACCCGGAGTACAACCACACCAAGCACGTCGAGATCACCACTGGCCCGCTGGGCCAGGGCCTCGCTTCCGCTGTGGGTATGGCGATGGCCGCGCGCCGCGAGCGCGGGCTGTTCGATCCCGAGGCCCCGGCCGGCCAGAGCCCGTTCGACCACTTCATCTACGTCGTGGCCGGCGACGGCTGCCTGCAGGAGGGCGTGACCTCCGAGGCGTCCTCGCTCGCGGGCACGCAGCAGCTGGGCAACCTCATCCTTTTCTGGGATGACAACCGCATCTCCATCGAGGACGACACCCAGATCGCGTTCACCGAGGATGTGCTCGCCCGCTACGAAGCCTACGGCTGGCAAACCATCACCGTTGAGTCCGGAGAGGACGTCGCAGCAATTGAGCGCGCCGTCGAAGAGGCTAAGGCGGAAACCGCGAAGCCGACCATCATCCGCCTCAAAACGGTGATCGGCTTCCCGGCCCCGAATCTGCAGAACACCGGTGCCGCTCACGGTGCCGCGCTCGGCTCCGAGGAGATCAAGCTGGTCAAGGAAGAGCTCGGCTTTGACACCGACGTCGACTTCCCCGAGGAAGAGGACGTGATCGCCCACACCCGCGCGCTCGCCGAGCGCTCCGCCGCAGTGCGCGAGGAGTGGCAGCAGGGCTTCGATGACTGGGCTGCTCGCAACCCGGAGCGCAAGGCACTGTTCGACCGTCTCTCCGCGCGCGAGCTGCCGGAGAACTGGAAGGCCGAGTTCCCCACCTGGGAGCCCGACGCCAAGGGCCTGGCTACCCGCAAGGCGTCCGAGGCGGCGATCCAAGCCGCTGCGGCCGCGCTCCCGGAGCTGTGGGGCGGCTCCGCTGACCTGGCCGGTTCCAACAACACGCTGATCAAGGGCGCGCCGTCCTTCGGCCCTGAGGCGATCACCACGAACAAGTTCACTGCCGAGCCGTACGGCCGCAACCTCCACTTTGGCATCCGCGAGCACGCGATGGGCGCCATCATGAACGGAATCGCCCTGCACGGCGGCACCCGTGTCTACGGCGGTACCTTCCTGATCTTCTCCGAGTACCTCTACCCCGCCATCCGCGTGGCCGCCCTGTCCGGCATCGACGGCTACTACGTGTTCACCCACGACTCCATCGGCCTCGGCGAGGACGGCCCGACCCACCAGCCGGTAGAGACGCTCACCGCACTGCGCGCTATCCCGGACCTCGCCGTCATCCGCCCGGCGGACGCCAACGAGACCTCGGCTGCGTGGATCGCCGCGCTGGAAGGCCGCGAGCAGCCGAAGGCACTCGCCTTGTCGCGCCAGAACCTCCCGGTGCTCGAGGGCACGAAGGAGAAGGCGTTCGAAGGCGTGGCCAAGGGCGGCTATGTGCTTGTCGACGCCACCGCGCCGACCCCCGACGTCATCCTCATCGCCTCCGGCTCGGAGGTGCAGTACGCCGTCGAGGCAGCCGCGCTGCTGGCCGAGGATGGCGTCGCCGCCCGCGTGGTGTCCATGCCGTCCATCGACTGGTTCCTCGAGCAGTCCGACGAGTACCAGCAGCAGGTCCTGCCCAAGGAGGTCAAGGCACGCGTGTCCGTCGAGGCAGGCACCGCGATGCCGTGGCACCGCTTCACGGGCGACCACGGCCGCAACGTCTCCCTCGAGCACTTCGGCGCCTCCGCACCGGGCGCGGAGCTCTTCGAGCGCTTCGGCTTCACCACCGAGCACGTGCTGCGCGCGGCCCGCGAGTCGATCGAGTCCGCGAAGTCTGCACAGTAGCTCTGTCTCTTTACCCACCCACATCGCACACATCAGCTACGCCAGGTCGCAGTCGTATCTGGCGACCTGGCGCCCTGGAGAAAGGACCGCATCGTGGCACACGACAACATGGTTGCAACCAACCGCATTTATGACATCGGCACTTCCGTCTGGCTGGACGATCTCTCCCGCGACTTGCTCAACGGTCAGGGGAACTTCGAGACGTTCCTCCTCGAGCGAAACATCCTCGGGATCACTACCAACCCGTCGATCTTCTCCGCGGCAATCTCCGCCGGCGGCGACTACGACCGCCAGCTCGAGGAGCTGCGAAAGGAGGGCGTCTCCGCCGAGGAGGCCGTGTACCGAATGAGCATCGCGGACGTCCAGCAGGCCTGTGACGTTATTGACCCCATCTACCAGGACACCAACGGCCGAGACGGTCGCGTGTCCATCGAGGTCGACCCTCGCTACGCCCACGACGAGGCGAAGACCATTGCGCAGGCGCGCGAGCTGTGGAAGCAGGTCGGCCGCCGCAACGCCATGATCAAGATCCCGGCCACCGACGAGTCGCTGCCGGCGATCACCACGGCCCTGTCCGAGGGCATCAGCGTCAACGTCACGCTGATCTTCTCGGTCGACCGCTACAAGCAGGTCATCGACGCCTACAAGGAGGGCATCAAGCTCGCCGCCAAGAACGGGCACGACGTGGAGCACATCCACTCCGTCGCCTCCTTCTTCGTCTCCCGCATGGACGTCGAGGTGGATAAGCGCCTGGAGACCATCGGTACCGACGAGGCCCTCACGCTGCGCGGTAAGTCGGGCATCGCCAACGCCCGCCTGGCCTACCGCCTCTTCCTCGATTCCTTCAACGACCTGGACGAGCTACCGCCGCGGGCCAACAAGCAGCGCCCGCTGTGGGCGTCGACCGGTGTGAAGAACCCCGAGTACCCCAAGAACATGTACGTTGTCGAGCTCGCCGGCCCGGACACGGTCAACACCATGCCAATGGGCACAATCGACGCCGTCAACGAGATGGACGAGCTCAAGGGCGACACCCTGACGCACGGCGACGAGGCGGCGAAGCAGGTCTTCGACGGTCTGGAGCAGGTCGGCATCGACATGGACGATGTCATCGCGGTGCTGGAGCGCGAGGGCGTGGAGAAGTTCGTCACCGCGTGGCAGGACCTGCTCGACTCCACTGAAACGAAGCTCAACAGCTAACCTCTAAGGGTTCATTGTTCCGGCAGCGGTACGCAAAAGGAGACGCGACAAAGGTGATCGAAAAGAGAGACGCGCAGGTACAGCGAGGTAATCCGCTGCGGTCGGCCGTCGATAAGCGGCTGCCCCGTATTGCCGGACCATCTGGCCTGGTGATCTTCGGGGTCACCGGTGACCTGGCCAGGAAGAAGCTCCTTCCCGCCGTCTACGATCTTGCAAGCCGCGGCCTCCTGCCGGCCGGATTCGCCCTCGTCGGGTTCGGTCGGCGCGACTGGAGCAAGCAGGACTTCGAGGACTATGTCCGCGAGGCGGTCGAGGCGCGCTCGCGAACCAAGTTCAACACCAACGTGTGGAACCGCCTGGCGGAAGGAATCCACTTCGTTTCCGGGGCATTTGACGACGACACCGCGTTCGATCGGCTCGCCACCGTCCTCGCGGAGATGGACCGGAGCCAGGGCACTGCCGGAAACTGGGCGTACTACCTCTCCGTGCCGCCGGAGTTCTTTGCCAACGTGATCCACCAGCTGGACCGCTGCGGCATGGCCCACCCCGGAGACGGGCAGTGGCGCCGCGTGATCATTGAGAAGCCGTTCGGACACGACCTCGCCTCGGCAAAGGAACTGAACAAGGTGGTCAACACCGTCTTCCCCGAGCACGCCGTGTTCCGCATCGACCACTACCTGGGCAAGGAAACGGTGCAGAACATCATGGCGCTGCGCTTTTCCAACCAGATGTTTGAGCCGATCTGGAACTCGCACTACATCGACCACGTCCAGATCACCATGGCCGAGGACATCGGGCTGGGCGGCCGCGCCGGGTACTACGACGGCATCGGCGCGGCGCGCGACGTGATCCAAAACCACCTCATCCAGCTCCTCGCGCTCGTGGCGATGGAGGAGCCGACGTCTTTCTCCCCGCACCAGCTGCGCTCGGAAAAGCTCAAGGTGCTGCGCGCGACCTCGCCCACCGGACCGTTCGAGGAGACGACCGCCCGCGGCCAGTACACCGCCGGGCTGCAGGGCTCCGTACCAGTCGTGGGCCTGCGCGACGAGGAGGGCTTCGACCCGGACTCCGAGACCGAGACCTTCGCGGCCTGCACCCTGGAGATCAATTCGCGCCGCTGGGCCGGCGTGCCGTTTTACCTGCGCACCGGCAAGCGTCTCGGCCGACGCGTGACCGAGATTGCGCTGGTGTTCAAGCGGCCGCCGTACCAGCCCTTCTACCCGGACCAGACGAACTTGCTCACCAACAACGCCGTGGTGATCCGCATCCAGCCGGACGAGGGCGTGCTCATGCGCTTTGGCTCGAAGGTGCCGGGCGTGGGCCTGGAAGTCCGCGACGTCAACATGGACTTCGCGTACTCAGAGGCGTTCACCGAGCAGTCGCCCGAAGCCTACGAGCGACTCATCCTGGACGCGCTGCTGGATGAATCGAGCCTCTTCCCCACCAACGCCGAGGTGGAACGCAGCTGGGAGATCCTCGACCCGATCCTCAACTTTTGGGCCCAGCAAGGCCGCCCCGACGAATACGAGGCCGGCACCTGGGGTCCGGCGTCGGCGAACCATATGTTGGAAAAAGACGGCCGCGTCTGGCGGCGCCCCTAAGAAAGGATTTGCGGCTGTGATCATCTCACTCCCGGACACCACCACCAGCCAGATCGCCAACGCGCTGATCCAAGCGCAAGAAAACTTCTCGCTGTCCTCGGGTCGCGTGCTCACCCTCCTTGTTGCCGCACGCGACACCGAGGACTCCGACACGATCCTTGAGACGGTGCGCGCCGCGACCCGCGAGCACCCCGCCCGCGTGCTCGTGCTTTTGCTTGGCGACGAAACCGCGCCCACCAGCATGAACGCCGACCTCATCGTGGCCGCGCATTCGGGCGCGTCCGAAATGGTCGTCATGCGCCTCTTCGGTGACCTCACGCACCACCTCGGCGCCGTGGTCACCCCGCTGCTGCTGCCGGACACGCCGATTGTGGCCTGGTGGCCAAACGAGGCACCGTCCCGCCCGAAGGAGGCGGAGCTGGGCAGCATCGCGCAGCGCCGCATCACCAACGCCCACTCCGATGCCTCCGGGGACCAACTCCGCGCCCGTACGGACGGCTACCAGCCTGGCGACTCCGACCTCGCGTGGTCCCGCATCACCCCGTGGCGCGGGGCCGTCGCCTCCGCGCTGGACCGCTACCACGACGACCCGGTGCAATCCGTCCACATTGACGGTGCTGCTGACGATCCTTCCGTGGACATCGCCGCCGGCTGGCTCGCCGCGTGCCTCAACGTCGACGTGACGCGCGGTACCGGCGACTCCACCAGCGTCTCCACGAACGACTCCGCAGCGCACGGCGCACCCATCACGCGGCTCGCGCTGCATTGTGGCGGGGGCGACGTGGCAATCGAGGTCGTCGACGACAACACGGCCCGCATCACCGTTCCGGGAAGCCCCGACTCCTACGTGGCACTGAGTGCGCGGACCGACGCGGAGTGCCTTGCCGAGGAGCTGCGCCACCTGGACAACGATGTCACCTACGCGCGCGCCCTCCGGGGGCTGTCCGGCGTGACTCGCGCAACAGAGCAGTAACCACATCAGAAGGAGGCCGATTGTGCCAGCACACGTGGCCGTTTCCCAGTTCACCGACCGTCGTGCCCTGGTTGCCGCGGCAGCGGAGCAGTTCGCCGACCTGCTGCGGGGTATTCAGGCTGACCCGGCCGGCGGGATCCACGGCGACGGTGTGGCGCGCGTCGTCCTGACCGGCGGTACCGCAGGCATCGAGCTGCTCAGCGCCATGGCAACGCTGAAGGACATCGACTTCAACCGCGTCGAGTTCTTCTTCGGCGACGAACGCAACGTCCCCGCCACTCACCCCGACTCCAACGAGGGACAGGCCCGCGCTGCGCTGCTGAGCAAGGTGAACGTCTCCGACGAGCGTATCCACGGCTGGGGCCTGGACGGCGGTGACATGTCGGACCAGGTGCGCGAGTACGCGTCAACGGTGGCCCAGCACGCCCCGCGAGGGTTCGATCTCCACCTCCTCGGCATGGGCGGCGAGGGTCACATCAATTCGCTCTTTCCCCACACCGACGCCGTGCGCGAGGACACGCGCACCACGCTCGCCGTCACCGATTCGCCCAAGCCACCGGCCGAGCGCGCGACACTGACATTGCCGGCAGTGCGCAGCGCCGAGCGAGTGTGGTTGCTCGTTGCTGGAGCGGAGAAGGCGGAGGCCGCGTCCCACGTCGCGCACGGTGCGCCGGCCGAGGAGTGGCCGGCCGCCGGCGCGCAGGGCCGCGCGGAGACGGTGCTCTTTGTCTCCGACGACGCCGCCTCGATGCTTTAAGCAAAGCGCTTACCGACGCCACGGGCCCCTCCCAGCATTGTTTGCTGGAAGGGGCCCGTGGTCTGTGCCGTATTGCTACGTGCTTGTGCGCGCTACGCCGAGTAGGTCTGGATCAGGTTGAGCGCGATGATGCACGCCACCCAGATCAGCGAGATGATGATGGTGTAGCGGTCCAGGTTCTTCTCCACGATGGTGGAACCGGACAGGTTGGACTGCACGCCACCACCGAAGAGGCTGGACAGGCCGCCGCCCTTGCCCTTGTGGAGCAGGACGAACACGGTCGCAAGCACCGACGCGATTACGAGCACGATCTCCAAAGCCAACGTCATGCGGGACGATCCTCCACTTTCAAATGGGATGTTGGTGAACTTGCTAAATCGTACACCATGGGGAACGCGCCCCGTGCAGCGACCATGCGGTCTGCTGCACGGCGCCTACTGGACCGAGTTTGCTGCCGCAGCGGCCAGCTTGGCAAAGTCCTCGCCGTTGAGCGAAGCACCGCCGACCAGACCGCCGTCGACGTCAGCCTGCCCGACGATCTCGGCGACGGTGTTGGCCTTAACGGAACCGCCGTAGAGGATGCGGATGCCGTCGGCGGTGGCATCGTCGGCAAGCTCGCGCACGAGCTCGCGGATGGCGTGGCACACTTCCTGCGCGTCCTCGGCGGACGCGACCTTGCCGGTGCCGATGGCCCACACGGGCTCGTAGGCGATGACGGTGCGCGATAGTTCCTCGGTGGTCAGGCCGGCCAGGGAGGCACGGGTCTGGTCCTCAACGAAGCTAACGTGCTTGCCTTCCTCACGGACCTCGAGGGGCTCGCCGACGCAGACGATCGGCGACATGCCGTGGTCGAGGGCCTTCTTCGCCTTCGCGGCAACGAGCTCGTCCGACTCGTTGTGGTACTGGCGGCGCTCGGAGTGTCCGACGACAACCCAGGTGCAGCCGAGCTTCTCCAGCATGGTGGCGGAGATCTCGCCGGTGTAGGCGCCGTTGTCGTTGGCGGAGACGTCCTGCGCACCGTAGGTGATCTGCAGCTTATCGCCCTCAACGAGGGTCTGGATGGAACGCAGGTCAGTAAACGGAACGGTCAGTGCGACGTCGACAAGCTCGTAGCCGTCCTTGGGGAACGCGAAGGCAAGCTTCTGAGCGCTGGAGATCGCCTCGAGGTGATCGAGGTTCATCTTCCAGTTGCCTGCGATGAGTGGTTTACGTGCCATGGATTTCTCCTATCGTTTCGGCTTGGTTACTTGGACAGGACTGCGACGCCCGGCAGTTCCTTACCCTCGATGAGTTCGAGGGAAGCGCCGCCGCCGGTGGAGATGTGGGAGAAGCCCGCCTCATCCAGGCCGAGGGTGCGCACGGACGCTGCGGAGTCGCCGCCGCCGACCACGGTGAAAGAGTCGTTGTTCTTGGTCGCAGCGATCATTGCCTCTGCGACAGCCTTGGTGCCGGCGGAGAACTTCGGGAACTCGAAGACGCCCATCGGGCCGTTCCAGAACACAGTCTTGGAGTCCTCAATAGCGGCGGCGTACTTCTTCGCGGTCTCCGGGCCGATGTCCAGGGACATCCAGCCCTCCGGGATGCCGTCCAGGTCCACGATCTTCGTCTCCGCGTCCTTGTCAAACTTCTCAGCGGCGGAGAGGTCGACCGGCAGGAGGAGCTTGTCGCCGTAGCGCTCGATGAGCTCCTTGCAGGTGTCGATCATGTCTTCCTGCAGCAGCGACTCCTGGACGTTGTGGCCCTGCGCTGCGAGGAAGGTGTAGCACATGCCGCCACCGATAACGACCTTGTCTGCCTTCGCTGCGAGCGCCTCGATGACGCCGAGCTTGTCGGAGACCTTGGAACCACCGAGGACAACCACGTACGGGTGGGCCGGGTCATCCTTGACGGAGGACAGCGTGGACACTTCCTTCTCCACCAGGTAGCCGGCGTATGCAGGGAGCTTCTGTGCGACGTCGTAGACCGACGCCTGGGCGCGGTGGACGACACCGAAGCCGTCGGACACGAAGGCGCCGTTGTCGGCGGCCAGCGCTGCGAGCTCGGCCGCGAACTCGCCGCGCTCGTTCTCGTCCTTGGAGGTTTCGCGCGGGTCGAAGCGTACGTTCTCCAGCAGGAGGATCTCGCCGTCGGTCAGGCCGTTGGCGCGCTCGTGCGCATCTTCGCCGGAGACGTCGCCGGCGAGAGCAACGAACTGACCGAGGCGTTCGGACAGCGCTTCAGCGACGGGCTTCAGCGAGAACTTCGGGTTGACCTCGCCCTTCGGGCGGCCGAGGTGGGCCATGGCGATCACCTTGGCGCCGCCGTCAAGCAGTGCCTTCAGGGTGGGAAGGGACGCGTCGATGCGGCCCGGGTCAGTAATGTTGCCGTCCTCGTCGAGCGGGACGTTGAAGTCGGAGCGGACCAGAACGTGGCGGCCTTCCACGCCTTCGTCGAGAAGCTGCTTGAGCGTCTGCGTTGCCATTGTTGTCTCCTTGAGTATGTCGTGTTTATTAAGGGGTCTCTCGGGTGCTGAAAAGCCCGGTGCATGCGCATGCGCACACACCGGGCTCATCCGCTGTACCTAGTTTTACAGGTTGTCAGCGACGTGCTTGGTCATGCGCACGAACTGAGAGGTGTAGGACCACTCGTTGTCGTACCAGGAGATGACCTTCACCAGGTTGCCGTCGATGACGCGGGTCATGCCAGCGTCGAAGATAGCGCCGTGGGTGTTGCCGATGATGTCGGAGGAAACCAGCGGCTCCTCGGAGTACTGCATTGCGGTGCCGAGAACCTCGTCCTCGGTAGCCTTCTTCACTGCAGCGTTGACCTCTTCAGCGGTGACGTCCTTGTTCAGCTGGACGGTCAGGTCGGTTGCGGAGCCGGTGATGGTGGGCACGCGCATTGCGAAGCCGTCGAGCTTGCCCTCGAGGTTCGGGAGCACCAGGGCGACTGCCTTTGCAGCGCCGGTGGTGGTCGGGACGATGTTCTGAGCTGCAGCGCGGGCGCGACGCAGGTCCTTGTGCGGTGCGTCCTGCAGGCGCTGATCACCGGTGTAGGAGTGAACGGTGGTCATCAGGCCAGACTTGATGCCGAACTCCTCGTCCAGCACCTTGGCCAGCGGAGCCAGGGAGTTGGTGGTGCAGGATGCGGCGGAGATGACAGTTTGATCGTTGGTGTAGGAGTCGCTGTTCACGCCCCACACGTAGGTGCCGTCAACGTTCTTGCCCGGAGCGGAGATGATGACCTTCTTCGCGCCAGCGTCGATGTGAGCCTTTGCGGTGTCGCCGGAGCGGAAGACGCCGGTGCACTCGAGCACGATGTCGACGCCAGCCTCGCCCCAAGCCAGGTCGGCCGGGTCCTTCTCAGCAGAGACCTCGATGCGACGACCGTCGACGGTGATGGAGTTCTCGTCGAACTCAACATCGTGGCCGAACTGGCCGTAAGCGGTGTCGTACTTCATCAGGTGAGCGAGGGTCTCGTTGTCAGTCAGGTCGTTGATCTTGACAACCTCGAGCTCGCCCTGGAACTTGTCCTGGATGATGCGGAATGCAGAGCGGCCGATGCGACCGAAGCCATTGATGCCAATACGAGTAGTCACTGTAAATTACTCCTCTTGTTGAGTCGTGTCGGTTGAGATGCAGCGCACCTCATACGGTCAGGTCTGAGAAGCGGAACCTCGTTCGGCGGGGCGCTTCACCTGCGCCGATGCCGTCCATTGGCTCACTTCCTGGCCTGTCGAACTCCAGTGTAGCGACGGACCAACAACCACGCATCGACCTTTCCGCTTCTCGTCAACCCCACAACAACCGGACACAATCGGACGAAGATCCGGGGGTAACTTCCCCAATACCGGTGTGGGTTTTGCGCCCGGTTGACATTCCGACCGCCCCCTCCTCCTCCCAGCTACACGCCTTCAGCACAGCAATCGCGACCGCTCCCCCTCCACCTCTCGAACTTCAGAAAGATGATGCTGAAACAACTTTCGGGTATGGCATATCTCACACCACCCGGAAATAGACGAGTGTGCGATTTGTGATGTCGTTTTACTTCGCGTTCGAAGCGTCGTCGTCCGGCTCGCCGCGCTCGGCCTGCTCAACCGCGGCCTGCGTGTTCGGGATCCCCAGTTCTTTCGCTTCCTTGTCAGCCAGGGAGAGCAGGCGGCGGATGCGACCTGCGACGGCGTCCTTGGTCATCTGCGGGTCCGCGAGCTTGCCCAGCTCCTCGAGCGAGGCGTGGCGGTGCTCCACACGCAGATACCCCGCCTCCGCGAGGTGCTCGGGCACGTTGTCGCCCAGGATCTCCATCGCGCGCTCCACGCGGCGCGCTGCCGCGGCTGCCGCCTGTGCGGACCTGCGCGTGTTCGCGTCGTCGAATGTTGCCAGCCGCTGCCCCGAACGCGCGCGCAGCTGCTTCCGCTTGCGCTTTTCGTCCCACTCCAGGCGAGCGAGCGGTGCGCCCATCCTGCTCAGCAGGATGGCGATCGTCTCCCCGTCGCGGACGAAGACTCGCTCGATGCCACGCGTTTCCTTCGTCCGCGTCGCCACGTCAAGCCGGTGCCCCAACCCGACGAGTGCCAAGGCGGCAGTTTCCTCAGGGCACGCCACCTCGAGCGCCGCGGTGCGCCCTGGCTCAGTGAGCGAGCCGCGGGCGAGGAACGCCCCGCGCCAAGCAGCCTCCACATCCGCGATCGGGCCGGAGATGATAGTGTGCGGCATCCCTTCCACGGGATGCCCGGAGGCCGTGACCAAGCGGAGCTTCCGCACAACCTCGCGCAACCCGTCAGAAACGGTCACCACGCACTTGCGTTCCTTGCTCGCGGAACCGGGGGCGATGACCTCGAGCGTGGTCGCGACACCGGTGGTCGCGTCAAGCAACTGCTGCAATCGCTCGGCGACGGGGTGCTCGACAAGTTCAACGCGCAGGACCGTACCGTGTGGCGTCTGCTCGTACGCTCCGGCGTACCGGATCATCGCCGTTGCTTCCGCAATCTGCGCGCTTGCCTGGGTGGCGCGTACGCTCAGCAGCTCATCTTTGACTTTCGCGGTCAGCGCCACCGTGGTCCTTTCCCTTCGCAGTTGATGTCTCGCAGGCCTCTCGCTTCGCACCGGGGCCAGGTGTACCGACGCCTGATTCTAGCGTGCCCGGTACAACTCCAAAATTGCCGTTGCCAACTTGTCCGGGTCGTGCTTCTCGGCCTGCTTGCCCTCCGGCACGGGCTGGTGGACGTCACGGAACGCGATTTTTGCGCCGAGCCGTTCCGCGGCGCGCTGGAGATGCGTGCGCTCCCCCTCGGATGGGCTGATGTGGTTGTCCGCGAGGAGGTAGTCGACCTGCAGCTCTGGCGCGTGTTGGCTAAGGACGTGGATGTGACGCTCCGTACTAAAGCCCGGGGTCTCCCCGGCCTGCGGCAGAAGGTTGAGCATTACCACGACCATGGCGTCCGTCTTGTTCAGCGCAGCGACGATCTCCGGAACCAGGAGGTGCGGGAGCACGGACGAAAACCAGGAGCCTGGCCCGATGGTGACGATGTCCGCATCCCGAATCGCCGCCACGGCTTCCGCGGAAGCTGCGGGCTGCTCGGGCAGCAAGCGAACCCGCCGGACAGCACCAGAGGTGGACGCCACCGCCGCCTGACCACGCACGGAACGGAGAACGCGGGGGTCATCATCAAGCCCGGAGACATCCGCCTCGATGTCCAACGGCTGTGAGCACATCGGGATCACTCGGCCCGCGGACCGCGTCCACTTCGCCACAATGTCCAGCGCGGTCTGCATGTCGCCGAAGCGCTCCACCAGGCTCACCAGCATGAGGTTTCCTAGCGGGTGTCCCGCCATCACACCGTTTCCCCCGAAGCGGTGCTGCAGCGCCTCGCGCCACAGCTCCCCGTCCTCGTCGTCCGCAGTAAGCGCGGCCGTGGCCATGCGCAGGTCCCCGGGCGGGATGATGGGGAATTCACGGCGCAAGCGGCCGGAGGAGCCACCGTCATCGGCGACGGTCACGACGGCGTTAATGTCCGTCGCTTGCGCACGCCGCGCAGCCAGCAGTGTTTGATACAGACCATGACCGCCACCCAGGCAGGTGAACGCAAGGCGTTCGCTCGAGCTCATCGCGGTCTCCTTTCAACGGGGAAGCTATGAAGAATTGGATACGGCAAGGTGGCGGGCCCTCTGACCCGCCCACCCAGTGTGGTTGCGCTGCAGCGCTAGTTTCTGCAGAGGTCGCGGTGCAAGACGTTGACTTCCAGGCGTGGCTTCTGCTGCAGCCGCCGGCCGATTTCCTCTGCGACCGCGACGGACCGGTGGTGCCCGCCCGTGCACCCCACCCCGACGGTGATGAAGTCCTTGCCCTCGTGCTGGTAGCCCTCGAGCGTGCTACTGAGCAGTCGCACAAAGTTGTCGATGAACGGTTCCGCGTCATCCCGGCTCAGCACGTAGTCCGACACCGGCTTGTCCACGCCACGGAACTCGCGCAGCTCCGGCACCCAGTAAGGATTCGGGAGGAAGCGCACGTCGAGCACGATGTCCGCGTCGCGCGGCGAGCCGTGTTTGAACCCAAAGGATTCCAGTGTGACGTGCTGCTTCCCGGTCGCAAGCTCGCCTATCGACGCCTCAATCGAACGCCGCAGGTCGTGCACTGATTGATTGGTCGTGTCAATGATCACGTCGGCGATGTCGCGCACCGGCTCGAGCGCCTCGCGCTCACGCTCGATGCCGTGCTGCAGCGTGTCCCCATCCTGGAGCGGGTGGGTGCGCCGCACCGAGTCGAACCTGCGGATCAGCACGTCATCACGCGCCTCGAGGTACAGGATGAACGGGGCGAACCCGAGCTTCTTGATCTCCGAGATCGTATTCATCAACGACCCGTTGAACTTCCTCGCGCGCACGTCCGTCACCACGGCGAGACGCGACACCGGGGAATCCTTCGCGGTCGACATGCCCACCAGCTCCAGAATCAGCTGCGGGGGCAGGTTCTGGGACACGAAATAGCCCTTGTCCTCAAAAATCTTCGCAGCGGTGGAAAGCCCGCCGCCTGACAAGCCGGTAATGATGACCGGGTGGAGCGGTTGGTCCTGGTGCTGAGTCATACGGCCATCCTAACGGAACTCGGACCGCGCCTGTCCCAGTCCGCGTCAGAATACGCCGCAATATTCAGGAATATTCAGTGAGGTGCTCATTCTCCCTTGTGCAGGTGCTCGTAGATCGTCGCGGCCAGCTTTGGCCCAACGCCGTTGACCTCTTCGATTTGCTCCACGGACGCCGCTTTCATCTTCTTCACGCTGCCAAAGTGCTTGACCAGCTCCGACCGTCGGGAGGGCCCCAGGCCAGGGATCGCATCCAGGGCGGAGGAACGCATGCGCTTGGAGCGCTGCTGGCGGTGGTACGTGATGGCAAAGCGGTGAGCCTCGTCGCGGATCTGCTGGAGGAGATACATACCCTCCGAGTTGCGCGGCAGGATCACCGGCTCGTCATCGTCCGGGACCCAGATTTCCTCGAGGCGCTTGGCCAGGCCGATGAGTTGGACATCAACCACGCCCAACTCGTCGAAAATTGCCTGCGCGGCATCGACCTGGGGCTTGCCGCCATCGACGATGAACAACTGCGGCGGATACGCGAACCGCTTGTTGTTGGTCGTTTCCACCTCGGAGGCTTCCTCCGCAAACATCACTGCGGCAGACTCCTCGTCCGGGTTGGCCAGCTTGTCCTCGTTGTAGCGCTTGAAGCGGCGGCTGGTCACTTCGGCGATCGAGCCGACGTCGTTGGAGTGACCGTCGCCGGCGGCTTCCTTGATGCGGTAGCGTCGATAATCTTGCTTCTTGGGCAGGCCATCCTCAAACACGACGAGCGAAGCCACCACGTCGGTGCCCTGGATGTGCGAAATATCCGTGCACTCCATCCGAAGCGGCGCCTCCTCCATGCCAAGCGCGTCCTGGATGTCCTGGAGCGCCTGGGAACGGGCGGTGAGGTCGCCGACCCGCTTCAGCTTGTGCTGGTGCAGCGCATCGGCGGCGTTCTTGCGCACGGTCTCCATCAGGGCCGCCTTGTCACCGCGCTGCGGGACGCGGATGTTCACCTGTGCGCCGCGCAGGCCCTCGAGCAGCTTCGTGACTTCCTCTTCCTCGTCCGGCATAGCGCACACGAGGATCTCCTTGGGCACCGGAACTGGCGAGCGCACCTCCGCGTGCGATTCCTGGTCCACGCCGCGGCGTTTGATGGTCTCCGCGGCCCGCCGGGCGTCCTCCGCCTGCTCCTGCTTTTGGCGCTCCACCGCGTCGGAGTAGTACTGCACGAGGAAGTTCTGCACGAGCACGGGCAGCGCAGGATCTGGCCCATCCCCGTCGAGGCGCTCCGCGGAGCCGGGCTCGTCGCCAGACTTCTCCACCACCCAGCCG
Source organism: Corynebacterium sp. Marseille-P8863 (assembly GCF_946902955.1). Classification (NCBI taxonomy): domain Bacteria; kingdom Bacillati; phylum Actinomycetota; class Actinomycetes; order Mycobacteriales; family Corynebacteriaceae; genus Corynebacterium; species Corynebacterium sp. Marseille-P8863. Next base: position 132,341 of record NZ_CAMPQC010000004.1, read on the forward strand.
CGCTGCGAGCGGATGCGGCCGCCGCGGACGTTGAAGATCTGCACCGCGGCTTCCAATTCGTCCGTATCGAAGGCGATGATGTCCGCATCCGTATCGGGGCTGAGCAGGACCGTTTGGCGCTCCATGACCTTTTTGACGGCGCCGAGGTCGTCGCGAAGCCGCGCGGCCTTCTCAAACTCGAGGTGCTCAGCGGCGGACTCCATCTGCGCCGTCATATCGCGCACGACCTTGTCCGTGTTGCCGGACATAAACCCCATAAAGCCAGCAACGATGTCTTCGTATTCCGACTCGTCGACCCTGCCCACGCAGGGCGCGGCGCACTTGTCGATGTACCCAAGCAGGCAGGGGCGCCCCAACGTCTCGTGGCGGTTATACACTCCGTTGGAACAGGTGCGGATGGGAAACACCCGGGTGAGCAGGTCAAGTGTTTCGCGCACTGCCCACGCGTGGGAATACGGGCCGAAATAGCGCACCCCCTTCCGCTTGGGCCCGCGATAGAAGAAGGCTCGCGGGTACCGCTCGCGCACGCTCACGGCGAGCATCGGGTACGTCTTATCATCCCGATACATCACGTTGAACCAAGGATCGAACCTCTTGATCCACGTGTACTCGAGCTGGAGCGCCTCCACCTCGCTGGCCACCACGGTCCACTCCACCGAGGCCGCGGTGAACACCATCTGCCTGGTGCGCGGGTGCAGGTGCTCGGGCGGCTGGAAGTAGTTGTTCAGCCTTGCGCGAAGGCTTTTAGCCTTGCCCACGTACACGACACGCCCGTTCGCGTCGCGGAACTTATACACTCCCGGCTCCGTCGGAATGGTCCCTGGGGCCGGGCGGTAGTCCTTCGGGTTCGCCACGTGGGCGCTCCTCCTTCACACATCGGCGACAGGAGGTTAATCCTGCGGCATGTACTTCGCTTCAAGCTCTCGGAATTGGCCAACGGTGCGCAACGCGCTCTCCTTGTCTCCGGATTGGATGGCCCACAGCGGGACGTACTCAAAGTCCGGGAGTTCAAGGCGCGCCATGCGGGCACCCTTGGGGAACGAGAGTCCGTAGACCACGAGCCAGGGGTAGAACCTCGTCCCGATGATGTTGGAGACCTCCACGCCGTCTTCATTAGCGCGAACGCGGGGGCGGGTCAGGAAGTACCAGGACAAGGCGGAGATGATGAGTCCGACGCCGATGAACGCGAACTTGTCCACGCCGGTGATGGCCACCCCGGTGAACTTCACGTCCACGACGGCCGACATAAAGATGTGCACAGCCATCACCAGGATGATCCAGACGATGGCCACACGCCTGAGAAACGGCGACTTCGCCGTGAATTCCCACGGCTTGGACGACGTCACCGCGTGGGGGTCGAGAGCGTTAAGGTACGCGAGTTCTTCGTCGCTGAGCTTCCTCGATTGGGTTGTATCCTCCGACACTCGCTTCTCCCTTTCCTGCCTCGTCTATAGGTGTGCTGCGTTGGGGTACCAGGAACCTGCTACGGGTCCCTTCGGATACTAGTCCCGCTCGTACAGCGCCCGTACTTTGCCCAGCTCGACGGCGGCGCTGAGCGCGGCTCGTACGGCCAACGCTCCCCTGTCTTCCTTCGCGTCCTCGCCACCGGAGCGCTCGTAGGCCTGGTCCTCGTCCTCGACGGTGAGCACACCGTTGCCCACCGGGGTTCCCTCGTCCAGCGACACCCTGGTCAGGCCGCTGGTTACGGAGTCGCACACGACCTCGAAGTGGGCCGTCTTTCCGCGGATAACGCACCCGAGAGCGACCACCGCGTCGTAGCGGCGTGCGCACGCCTGCGTCACCACGGGGAGCTCCATCGCCCCATCCACGAGGTACTCATCTGCCTTCGCCCCGAGCTCGCGCGCGGTATCCCGCGCGCGCTCGCGCATCATGTCCACAATGCGTGCGTTCCAGCGGGTCGCCACAATGGCGAGGGTGTATCCCTCAGCGTTCGGGGAATAATCCTCCGGCGCACCGGACGCGGTCATGCGTACAACACTCCTTCAATGCGCGTACTGCGCGAGGCGTAGGTCCCGGGCCGGCGCCCGTCGCAACGCGCGCGCCCTGGGATGAGATGGGTTTTGCGACAGACTGACAGGGTTCAGGATACGTGTCAACTCGCGGAACCGGGACCGCTGGCCGCCTCCTGTGCCAATTCGCGCAGTCGCTCCACCGCCTGCGCAGGATCGTCGGCGCCGAACACGGCGGAGCCCGCGACGAACGCGTCGACGCCAGCCTCCGCGGCTTGGGCGATGGTCGCGTTGCCGATTCCACCGTCGATGCCGATGATGGTGTCCAAGCACTCTGCGGCAATGTGGTCGCGCAACGTCATCACCTTGCGCAACACCTCGGGCATAAACTTCTGCCCGCCAAAGCCGGGCTCCACGCTCATCACCATGACCTGATCAAACTCCGACACCGAGTCGAGGTACGGCTCGATCGGGGTGCCAGGCTTGATGGCAAAGCCAGCCTGGACGCCGAGCTCACGGCACTGGCGCGCCGCGGCAACGTGGTTCCTGGTCGCCTCCACGTGAAAAACCAGCCGGTCGCCGCCCGCCTCGACGTAGGTGGAGAACCACCGCTCCGGTTCCTCGATCATCAGGTGCATGTCCAGGAACTGGTCGGTGACACCGTTGACGGCTTTGGTCACGTCCGGCCCGAACGAGAGGTTGGGCACGAAATGACCGTCCATGATGTCCACGTGGAGCAGGTCTGCCGAGGGGACTTTCCGCACGTCCGCGCCAAGATTGGCGTAGTCTGCGGCCAGGATGGACGGGGCGATGTAGATCATGCCACCAAGCCTACTTCTTGCGCAGGACCGCGAAGAACATCGCGTCGGTGCCGTGCCGGTGCGGCCACATCTGCACGCTCGGAAATTCGCCGGTTTGCTCCATGCCGCAGGCGAACCCGGCGGCGTCGAGCTCTTCAACCCCGCCGTCATTGAGCGCCGCGTCGACGACACCGCGCGTCTCCCGTAGGTCCGGCGAGCAAGTGGAGTACACGATGACGCCGCCGGGGCGCGCCAGGCGAATCGCGGAGGCAAGAAGCTCGGACTGCAAGGTGGTCAGCTCGGCGATGTCTCGCTCGGACTTGGTCCAGCGCGCCTCCGGGCGACGGCGCAGCGCGCCAAGGCCGGAGCAGGGGGCGTCGACAAGCACTCGATCGTAGCCCGGTGCGAGACCAGGATCGCGGCCGTCCGCGGTGTGAACGCGGACCGGGAGACCGTCGGTTGCCTTGCGGACGAGCTCCGCGCGGTGCGCGCTGCTCTCCACGGCGTCGACCGACGCGCCGTCAATGCGCGCGAGCGCGCCCATCAGCGCCGCCTTGCCGCCGGGCCCCGCGCACAAGTCAAGCCATTTGCCTTGATCTCCCTCAACGGGCACTTCAGCGACGGCGCGGGCGATGAGCTGCGAGCCCTCGTCCTGCACGGCGGCGAGCCGCTCACGAACTGGCTCGAGCTGACCGGGATCGCCCTCATCGAGGTACACCGCGTACGGGGAGTAAGTCCCTTCCTCCCCACCGATGCTCAGTGCCAGCTCCTCGGCAGAGAGCTCGCCGGGCCGGGCGACCAGGTGCACAGTGGGGCGAGCCGAATCCGACTCGAGGGCGCGCTCCAGCTCGGCCAGCTGGTCGGGCGAGGATTCGCTGTCGAGCCCGAGCGCGGCGAAGAAGGAGCGTGCGATCCAGGCCGGGTGCGCGTGGCGGAACGCCGCCGCCTCCAGCGCGCCGGAGGGCGTGAGCCGGTCAAACCACTGCTGTGGCGTGGAGCGGTCGATCGTGCGCAGGATGCCGTTGGCAAAGCCCTTCGCTTTGCCTTGGCCGGCGGCCTCGACCAGCCGCACCGACGTGTCCACCGCCGCGTGCGAGGACACACGGGTGTAGAGCAGCTGGTAGGTGCCCAGGCGAAGCGCCGCCAGCACCCGCGGGTCGATCCGGTCCAGCTCACGCGAGGAGTTCTCCGCGATCACCGCGTCCAGCACGCCCTGCGTGCGCAGCGCACCGTACGTCAGCTCGGTGGCAAACGCCGCGTCGCGCCCGGAGATCTTGCGCTCCCGCAGCAGCGCCGGCAGCGCCAGGTTCGCGTACGCGCCTTCCTCGCTCACACGGAGCAGCACGTCAAAGGCCGCCTCTCGCGCCGCGTCTCCGGTGCGCGTAGCAGGACCCCGCTTGTTGGCGCCACCACGCCGGCTCGCCTGGCCGCGGCGGTCACCGCGGCCGTTTTTCTGCCCCTTGCGCTCGGGCTCCTGGTTGCGCGCTGTCTCCTGGCTGCGCCGCCCTGCCGAGCGGGATCGGAATCCTCCGCTCATGCGAACACCACTCCCTGCTCAATCTGCGCCGGCTGCAGGCCGCGGCCCCAGTCGGCGGCGTTCATCCGCTTCTTTCCCGGCGGCTGGATCATGCCCAGCACCACGTCCTGCGTCGCAGTGCCCACGACAACCCGGTTTTTTTCCACTCGCACCGCGCCGGGCGCGAGCGTGTCTTCGCCGGTAAGCGCGACGGGGCCCAGCTTGTAACGGTCGTCGCCCACTGTCGTCCACGCGCCGGGTCCCGGGGTGTGTGCGCGCACGGCGCGGTCGATGTCGGCGGCGGGTGCGGACCAGTCCACGCGGGCGTCTGCGGGCACGATCTTGGGCGCGTAGGTGGCCTCCCCCGATTGCGGCGTGGGTGTGACCGTGCCATTTTCGAGCCCCGTCATGGTGTCCACGAGGAGGTCCGCGCCGGCGTAGGCCAGGCGCGTGAGCAGATCGTCAGCGGTGTCCTCCGCGCTGATGGTCTCGGAGATGGTGCCGAGGACCTCGCCGGTGTCCAAACCTTTGTCGATGCGGAAGGTGCTCGCGCCCGTCTCCGTATCACCCGCGAGGATCGCGGACTGGACCGGCGCCGCGCCGCGCCACCGCGGCAGGAGCGAAAAGTGCAGGTTGACCCACCCGTGCCTCGGTATGCCCAACATGTCCTCGGGGATGAGATTGCCGTACGCCACCACCGGGATTGCGTCCGGTGCCAGCGCCGTGAGTCGGTCCCGAATCTCCTCGTTTTCGCGCAAGCTCGCCGGTGCCAGGACCTCAATGCCGTGCTCGACCGCGAGCGCCTTGACCGGCGAGGGGTGCAGCGTACGGCCGCGCCCGCGCCGCGCGTCGGGCCGAGTGAGCACCGCCACGACCTCGTGCTGTGAATCAATGAGTCGCTGCAACGCCACCACCGCTGGTTCCGGGGTGCCGGCGAACACTAGCCGCATATCCTTCTCCTCCCCCGGTCGCCCGGGCTTATCGACGTCACCGCCCCCGCGCCACTCGTGCGCCGCAGGCAGCGTTTGCCCGCCCAGTCTACTGCTCCTCCGCGGCGCCTAACCCACGTCTATCGGGTTGACCTGAACGCGCAGGGGAAGGGTCTGCCGGCGCGCCGCCCGGTTGATCAGTCCGGTGCGGAGCGCCGAACCAAGCGCGGCGCGGCCATGGAGCGGTGAGCGCACGAGCATCCGCTGGGCCGGGCCGTACTCGCCCCGGTCCCATTCACCCGGGACGTCGATTCCCGGCGGGAGGTCGACCGGACCGAGCACCTCCGCGTGGTCCGGCAACTCCACGTTGCCGAAGAAGTCGTCCAACGCCTTGCGCGGCGCGTCCACCACAGCGATGTGCACCGCGGGCGGGAAGCGTGCGTCCCGCCGCTGCGCCAGCTCGAGTGCCGCGTGCCCGCGGGCGTCCCACCGGATCAGGTGCTGCACGACCGCGAGCGACGGCTCCGCGACCACGACCACCTCGCCGCCGTCGGCGTGCGGCTGCACGAGCGCGGCAGCGGCCGCCCACTTAGCGTACGTGTCCTCCACCGCCCGCAGGTCCGGCCGCTGCAGCAGCGCCCACACGTCCAGCAGCACAGCCGCGCCGTAGCCTCCTTCCGCGACCGGCTCAGCCCCCGGGGTGGCCACAATGATCGCCGGCCCCGCAGGCACGGCATCCAGGACCTTGTCGCCCCACGATGTGCGCACCCGGAACTGCACGAACGCCCTGCCAAGCTCCTCTGCCGTGCGCTCGGTGCCCAGCACCATCGCGCGCACCCGTTTCGACCCGCACTCCGGACACACGTGCGCCGGGTCCATGCGGCCGCACCACCGACACGTCGGCGCCGCCGCCTCGCCGCCAGCGGGCAGGCCGAGCGGGCCGTTGCACCACCTGCAGCGCGCCGGCGCGCGGCACTGCCCGCAGGCCAGGGACTGGATGTAGCCGGTGCGCGGGACCTGGAAGAGCACGGGCGTCCCGCGGCGCAGCGCAGCGCGCGCAGCCATGAAGGCCGCCGACGGCATCCTTGCCTGCCGCGCCCGGGGGTCCCGCTCCATGGCGGCGTCCGAGTCCCCCGCCGCGTGGATGCGTGGGCTGACCTGCCGGAGCACCGCCCGCGGGGCGAGCAGCTCGTGCATCCAACCGCGCTCCACAAACAGCTGCGTTTCCGCGGTCCGCGCATACCCGCCGATGATCAGCGGCACCTGCTCCTGCGCCGAGCGGGTGGTGAGTACTTCGCGTGCGTGAGCGTAGGGCGCGCGGGGGTCAACCAGGCTCTCGTCCCCATCGTGCATAAGCACCATCAACCGCAAGTTGCGCACGGGGGCAAACGCCGCCGAGCGGGTCCCCACCACGATCCGGCCCTGGCCGTGCAAGATCGAGAGGTAGCGCGAGTACCGCGCCTGCGGCCCCTGCTTCGCGGTGAGCGTGGTCACCTGGCGCGCCGAAACATGCTCGCGCAGCGCTGCTTCGCACCGGTCCACGTCGCGCTGGTCGGGCACGACGACGAGCGCGCCGCCCCCGCTGAGCGCGACCTTCGCGGCGAGCGCCCCCACTGTCGCGGCCCAGTCCTCGCCAGGCACGACCTGCCAGGCGGCGCGTGCGAGTTTCCCGTCCAGGACTGCGTCGACAAAGCTCTCCCCGTATTGATAGGAGCTCCACGCAGAGAGGTCTGGCTCGGTCGCCTCCCCCAGCTCGTCCCAGGGCGTCGACGTATCGGTCTCCTCGGCTTTGGCGTGGCGCGCCGGGATGGCGGAGCGGTAGATGTCGGAGCGGACGCCGGCGTAGCGCTGCGCGAGGGCGTCGATAAGCAAGCGCAACTGCTCTGGCGCGACGACCTCCGGCGAGATGACGCGCTCGATGAAGCGAAGGTTCCCCTCGTGCGAGGAGACCGCAGTGCGCTCGAGCACAATCGCGTCCACCAGTCGGCCCGCAAAGCGGATCCGCACCCGCACCCCGGGCTGCGCGGCGTCGGAGTCGCCCTCCGTGACCAGGTAGTCGAAGGGGCGGTCCAGCTGCGCCAGGCCCAACATCGGCAGCACCCGCGCGACGGGGTACTGGGTTGCGGGCGACGACGACATGGTGCCCGAGTTTAGCGCACTAGCTGGCGGCGGCCTTGAGCTCCTCCGCCTTGTTCAGCTGCTCCCACGGCAGCTCCACATCGGTGCGGCCGAAGTGCCCGTACGCTGCGGTTTGGGCGTAGATCGGGCGCAGCAGGTCAAGCTCGCGGATGATCGCGGCAGGTCGGAGATCAAAGACCTTCTCCACGGCCTGCTGGATCGTGGCATCCGTCTGGCCCTCGGCGGCGGTGCCGAAGGTCTCCACGTACAGGCCCACCGGGGTGGCGCGACCAATGGCGTACGCCACCTGGACCTCGACGCGCTCTGCCAGGCCCGCGGCGACGATGTTCTTGGCCACCCAGCGCATTGCGTACGCGGCCGAGCGGTCCACCTTTGAGGGGTCCTTGCCCGAGAACGCGCCGCCGCCGTGGCGGGCCATGCCGCCGTAGGTGTCCACGATGATCTTGCGGCCGGTCAGCCCGGCGTCCCCCATCGGGCCGCCGAGCACAAACGAGCCGGACGGGTTCACCAGCAGCTTCGTGTCCGGCGTGTAGTACTGCTCCAGACTGGCGTCCTTGACTACCCACTCGAGGACCTCGGTACGCAGGGCGTTGCGCAGCGCTTCGCCGGTGAAGTCCGGGTCGTGCTGCGTGGAAATCACCACGGTGTCCAGCGCGACGGGGGTGTTGCCGTCGTAGGCGAAGGTGACCTGGGTCTTGCCGTCGGGACGCAGGCCCACCACTTTGCCCAGCTTGCGCACCTCCGTGAGCCTGCGCGACAGGCGGTGCGCGGTGGAAATGGGAAGCGGCATGTACTCCGGCGTTTCATTCGTGGCGTACCCAAACATGAGGCCCTGGTCGCCGGCACCGGCCTGATCGTCCGCCTCCGCGGAGGACTGCTCGCGGACCTCCTGCGAGGTCGACACGCCCTCCGAAATCTCCAGCGACTGGTCACCGATCGCGATGTTCACGCCGCACGTACGCCCGTCGAACCCCACCTCGGACGACGTAAAGCCGATGCCGACCAGCTTGTCGCGCACGATCTTCGCAATGTTGGAGTACGCCGTCGTGTTGACCTCGCCGACCACGTGCACCTGTCCGGTGGTGACCAGGGTCTCTACAGCCACGCGCGCTGCCGGATCCTGCGCGAGCATGTCATCCAGGATGGCATCCGAGATGGCATCGCAGATCTTATCGGGGTGGCCCTCGGTCACCGACTCGCTGGTGAACAAACGGTAGTAAGGATCAGTAGACAAAATGGTCTCGCTTTCGGTGCAGCACTGTTTCGTATCTCATCGCCGTGCGGGCGAAGCGCGAGCGGGGCGAACGCTTATCGACGCCACCTCGCCCCACGCGAACGAACACCACGATAGACCAAGCTGTCTAAATTGGCAACGTTATGCTTCCGTGTCGTGCCCCGCGGCCTCAATCGCGCTCCAGATCTGCGCCGCGACCTCGTGCTTGGTGCCGTCCTCAATCGTGGCGACCCCGCCGTCGCGCGACAGCAACCACCCCGAGTTCCGGGCTTGTCCAAACACCTTGCCGCCCGAGACGTCGTTGACCATCAGGAGGTCCGCACCCTTGCGTGCCAGCTTTGCCTTGCCATACTCCAGCGCGTTATCTGTCTCAGCCGCGAACCCCATAATCGCCGCCGTCGTCTCCCCGTTGTCACGCATGTCAACGAGCCCACGCAGAATGTCCGGGTTTTCTACCAGCTCGATGCGCTCTAGCGACGCATCCGCCTGTCCCTTCTTCAGCTTCGAGGTCGCCTCGTGCGCCGGGCGATAGTCCGCCACGGCGGCGGCCATGATCACCACATCCGCCTCGGGAGCACGCGAGCGCATCTCGCGCTCCATGTCGCGGGTCGAGGTCACCCGTACCACGTCTGCACCAGCCGGGGTCTCCAGCGCCTCCGTGTTTCCCGCAACCACAGTGACCTGCGCCCCCTTGTGCGCGGCAATATCGGCCAGCGCAAAGCCCTGGCGCCCGGAGGACCGATTGCCCACGTACCGGACCGGGTCGATGTTTTCTTGCGTGCCCCCGGCGCTGACCAGCACGCGCTTGCCCTCCAGCGGGCGGCCCAGCGGCCCGGTCGTGGCGACCGTGCGCGCGAGCTCCGCAATCGCCTGAGGCTCGAGCAACCGGCCGGGGCCAGAGTCCTTCCCGGTCAGCCGCCCGTGCGCGGGCTCCAGGACCGTCACCCCGCGGCTGCGCAGCGTGGCCACGTTCGCTTGCGTGGCAGCGTTGTGCCACATCTCCGTGTGCATCGCCGGTGCCACGACGACGGGGCACGTGGCCACGAGCACCGTCGCGGTCAGGAGGTCGTCCGCGCGCCCCGCTGCAATGCGCGCGATCACGTCCGCGGTCGCCGGGGCCACCACAATCAGGTCAGCCTCCTGACCAATGCGAACGTGCTGCACGTCGTCGACCCGCTCGAAGACACCGGTGTCCACCGGGTGCCCGGACAGCGCCTCGAATGTGGCGGCGCCGACGAAGTTGAGCGCGTTGGCGGTCGGGACCACGCGGACGTCGTCCCCCGCCTCTTTGAAGTCTCTGATCAGGTGGCAGGCTTTGTATGCCGCGATACCGCCGGCGACGCCGACGACTACGTTGCGTTGACTCATGGTGGCCTAGTCTACGCAAACGGCACCACCCGCAAACCCAATGCAGGCTTGCTCGGTGGTGCCGATTCGATGTCTCAGGCGACGCGGGGCCGCCGAGGCGTTACTGGCCCTCTTCGTGCTCGAGGAGACCAGCCTGGATCTCACGCAGCGCAATGGACAGCGGCTTCTCCCCCGCCTCCGGGGTGACCAGCGGGCCGACGAACTCAAACACGCCGTCCTCGGAATCCTGGTAGAAGCTGTTGATCTGGCGTGCGCGCTTCGCGGCGAAGATAACCAGTGCGTACTTGGACGACACCTTGGTCAGCAGCTCATCAATCGGAGGCGCAGTAATGCCTTCGGGTGCGTCGTAGGACTTGTCCTCGGTAGCTTCCGGGGCTGCCTGCGACGGTTCCTCAGTAATGTTGCTCACTAAAAACCTACTCGCTTGTGTTGTTGTTCGATGTATTCATCAGGATGCTGGCAATTGCCGCGACGGCCGAATCCACGTCATCGTTGACCACAACGCTATCAAACTCATCCTGAGCGTTGAGCTCTTCACGAGCCGTGGTGAGACGACGCTGAATCACGTCCTCGGTCTCGGTGCCACGCCCGGACAGGCGCTGCACCAGAATCTCCCACGACGGCGGGGCAAGGAACACCGTTCTTGCCTCCGGCATCAACTGCTTGATGTTGCGAGCCCCGGCGAGGTCAACCTCCACGAGCACGGGGCGACCGGCTGAGAGGGCCTCACGCACCGGACCGGACGGGGTGCCGGAACGCTGCAGGCCGCCGTGAATGTCGGCCCACTCCAGCATCTCCCCCGCGTCAATCCGGCGCTGGAAGTCATCAGCGCTGACGAAGAAGTAGTCCTCCCCGTCGACCTCGCCCGGGCGGGGTGCCCGGGTGGTCATAGAGACGGAGAAATAAAGATCCGGGACGTCGCTGACAAGCCGCCGCACCACTGTCGATTTCCCTACAGCGGAGGGCCCGGCCAGGACGACCAGGCTCCCACGCGGCGCTGTCTCAGCCATCTCTAGTCCTCGGAGAAGCCGAAGCGTTCCAGCAGGGCGCGACGCTGACGCTCGCCCAGGCCGCGCAGACGGCGGGTCTGTGCGATTTCCAGCTCTTCCATGATCTCGCGGGCCTTGACCTTGCCCACCTTCGGCATCGCCTCGAGCAGTGCGGAGACCTTGGTCTTGCCGATGATCTCGTCGGACTCAGCCTTGTCCAGCACGTCCTTGAGGTCGGTGTCGCCGCGCTTCAGCGAAGCCTTCAGCTCTGCGCGCTGCTTACGTGCCTCTGCCGCCTTGGCAAGTGCTGCCTTACGCTGCTCATCAGTCAACTGTGGAAGTGCCACTGGTTCCTCCATGTGTGTAGTAGTACGTATCGGTCCAGTTCTACCGAAACCGTCAAGCCGAGTCCACCACACGAATCCACAGGGCCGTTCAACAGCCCGAATGCCATCCGTGCAACTCTCAGTTCTGGCTAAGTGTAGCACTGGGTCAGATCCTCCGCGCCGACGCGCGCCGGGGAGCGTGCCCCGGCCACCGCACCGCAACCGCGGCCCGATGCGTCAAACGATTTAACCACGTCAACGCGTTGACGGAACTAAACTACCAGGGTTTTTGCCCAAAAGCGCAAACGACCCCGGCAAAGCTCCTATTTTGCCAGCTCACCGGCCCGGCCGCGAAGTTTCCCCACGTCAGGGCCAGCACTGAGCACGGACCGCGAGACGTTCGGAAACACCAGCCGCGCCTGCGCGCCGGCGATGCGCGCCACGTCATTCATCGTGGCACCCTGCGCGCCCACCCCGGGCATAAGCACCGGCGCGTTGAGGCGCTCGAGCAGGGGCGGCTTGCCGACGGTCGCGCCCACCACGACCCCGACGTGACCGACGCCGGATTCGGCATCGCCGTTGTACGCCGCGCACCCGTCGACCATGTACTGGGCGATCGTGCGGTCGTCGATAAGCGAGCTCTGGAACGCCTCCGCCTCCGGATTTGAGTTCGCGGCCATGATGAACACGCCCTTGCCGTGCTCGCCGGCCAACTCGATGGCGGGCTCCAGCGAGCCGACGCCGAGGTACGGCGTCAGCGTGACCGCGTCGGCCTCCAGCGGAGCGCCCGGCTCCAGCCAGGCGGCCGCGTAGCCGGCCATGGTCGAGCCGATGTCGCCGCGCTTTGCGTCCGCCACCGAGAGGGTGCCGCGCTCGCGCAGCGAAGCCAGCGTCTCCTCCAAGACCGCAAAGCCGCGCGCACCGAAGCGCTCAAAGAACGCGACTTGCGGCTTCACCAAGGCGACGTGCCCGGCAAACGCCTCGACGCAGATTTCCGCGAAGCGGCGCAAGCCGTTGACGGAATCTGGCAGGCCCCACTGCTGCAGCAGCGCGGCGTGTGGGTCGATGCCGACGCACAGCCGACCGTGGCGCTCGCCCGCGGCGACGAGACGATCGCCGAACCCGGGCTGCGGGGCGCTACTCGGCATCGGCGCTCGCCTCTTCCTTGGCCGCGTGCTCGAGCTCCTGAAGGCTCATCACGGTGATCTCGTTGTCCCGGATCGCCTCGATGCCCTGCACGGCCGCGGTCACGCCCTGCACCGTCGTCATGATCGGCACGCCAGCGACCACGGCCGCCGCGCGGATGTCGTAACCGTCGTGGCGGGCACCGGAGGAACCGGCCGGGGTGTTGAGGATCAGGTCGATCTCGCCGTCATTAATGCGGTCCACAATCGAGGTCCCCTCGCCGCCCTCGCGCACCTCGGAGGCCTTCTGGGCGACCTCGCACTCGATGCCGTTGCGGCGCAGCATCTGGGCGGTGCCGGCCGTAGCCACCACCTTGAAGCCCATGGTGTACAGGCGCTGGATCGGGAAGATGAGGGTGCGCTTGTCGCGGTTGGCCACCGAGACGAAGACAGTGCCCTCCGTGGGCAAGGCGCCAAACGCTGCGGTCTCCGCCTTCGCGTACGCCACGCCGAAGGACGGGGCAAGGCCCATCACCTCGCCCGTGGACTTCATCTCCGGGCCGAGGATGGTATCCAGCAGCGAGCCGTCTGGGCGACGGAAGCGCGTGAACGGGAGGACCGCCTCCTTCACCGCGATCGGGTGCTCCAGCGGGAGGGAGCCGCCGTCGTAGTCCGACGGGATCAGTCCCTCCTCGCGCAGCTGCGCGATGGAGGCGCCCATCATGATGCGCGACGCCGCCTTGGCCAGGTGCACACCCGTCGCCTTCGACACGAACGGGACGGTGCGCGAGGCGCGCGGGTTTGCCTCGATGACGTAGAGGATGTCGTCCTTGAGCGCGAACTGCACGTTCATCAGGCCCTTGACGCCGATCCCGTGCGCCAGCGCCTCCGCGGAGCGGCGCACCTTGGCAATGTCATCCGGGCCGAGTGTCATCGGCGGCAGCGCGCAACCGGAGTCGCCGGAGTGGATGCCGGCCTCCTCGATGTGCTCCATGACGCCGCCGAGGTAGACCTCGTCGCCGTCGCACAGCACGTCCACGTCGATCTCGATCGCGGAGTCCAGGAAGCGGTCTACCAGCACCGGGTGGTCCGGCGACAGCTCGGTGGCGCGCTCGATGTAGTCGTGCAGGCTCGCCTCGTCGTAGACGATCTCCATGCCGCGGCCGCCCAGCACGTAAGAAGGGCGCACGAGCACCGGGTAGCCGATGTCGTTGGCCACCTCGCGGGCCTCATCGAAGGAAGTGGCGGTGCCGTAGGCCGGTGCCGGCAGGTTCGCTGCGGTGAGCACGTCGCCGAACTCGCCGCGGTCCTCCGCCAGGTCGATGGCTTCCGGGCTGGTGCCCACGACGGGCACGCCGGCATCCGCAAGCCGCTGCGCCAGGCCCAGCGGGGTCTGGCCACCAAGCTGGACAATCACGCCAGCCACCGTGCCGGACGCCTGCTCGGCGCGGTAGATCTCCATAACGTCCTCGAACGTCAGCGGCTCGAAGTAGAGGCGGTCTGCGGTGTCGTAGTCGGTGGAGACGGTCTCCGGGTTGCAGTTGACCATCACCGTCTCGTAGCCAATGCGCGACAGCTCAAGGGCCGCGTGCACACACGAGTAGTCGAACTCGATGCCCTGGCCGATGCGGTTCGGGCCGGAGCCGAGGATGATGACCTTCTCGCGGCCAGTCTCGGCGACCTCGGACTCCGCGTCCGGGTCCATCTCGTAGGCCGAGTAGTGGTACGGCGTCTGCGCCTCGAACTCACCCGCGCAGGTGTCCACCGTCTTGAACACGGGGTGGATGTCCAGCGACCAGCGCAGGGAGCGCACGCCGTCCTCGCCGGCCAGCTCCGGGCGCAGCGCGGCGATCTGGGCGTCGGACAGCCCGTACGTCTTGGCCTCGCGGAGGAGGTCGGCGTCGAGCACGGGGGCGTCGGCAAGCGTGCTCCTGAAGTCCACGAGCGCCTGCAGCTCAGCGAGGAACCAGGGGTCGATACCGCTGGCCTCGTGCACGAGCTCGATCGACGCGCCGAGGCGCAGGGCCAGCTCGACGTCGTACATGCGCTTGTCCGTCGGCGTCTTCAGGTCATCCAGCACGGCGTTGAGGTCCTGCTCGCGGCCTTCCGCGAAGTACTCGTCGGGCTTGGTCCAGAAACCGTTCGGCTTGTCCTCCATCGAGCGCATGACCTTGTTCAGGCTCTGGATGTAGTTGCGGCCAATGCCCATGGCCTCGCCGACCGCCTTCATGGAGGTGCCGAGGGTGTCGTCGCTGCCCGGGAACTTCTCAAAGGCAAAGCGCGGCATCTTGGCAATCACGTAGTCCAGGGTCGGCTCGAACGCCGCGGGGGTCTCGCCGGTGATGTCGTTGGTGATCTCGTCGAGGGTGTAGCCGATGGCCAGCAGCGAGGCGATCTTTGCAATCGGGAAGCCAGTGGCTTTCGACGCCAGCGCGGACGAGCGCGAGACGCGGGGGTTCATCTCGATGGTGATGATGCGGCCATCGTCCGGGTTAACCGCGAACTGAATATTGCAGCCGCCGGTGTCCACGCCGACCTCGCGGATGATCGCGATGCCCTGGTTGCGCATGGTCTGGTACTCGCGGTCGGTAAGCGTCAGCGCGGGCGCCACGGTCACGGAGTCGCCGGTGTGCACGCCGAGCGCGTCAACGTTTTCGATGGACGCGATGACCACGACGTTGTCGTCGCCGTCGCGCATGAGCTCCAGCTCGTACTCCTTCCAGCCGAGGATGGATTCCTCGATGAGCACGTTGGCCTCCGGGCTGGCCTCCAGGCCGCCACCGGCGATTCGGTCCAGGTCCTCCATGGAAAACGCCAGGCCGGAGCCGAGTCCACCCATGGTGAAGGACGGGCGCACGACGACGGGCAGTCCCAGCTCGGCGACGGTCTCGTGGACCTCGTCCATGTTGAAGCAGACTCGGGAGCGCGCAGACTCGCCGCCGATTTTGGCAACGATGTCCTTGAACTTCTGGCGGTCCTCGCCGCGCTCGATGGCGTCGATATTTGCGCCGATGAGCTCCACGCCGTGCTTGGTCAGGATGCCCTGGCGGTCCAGCTGGATCGCAGCGTTGAGGGCGGTCTGGCCGCCGAGGGTTGCCAGGATGGCGTCCACCGGGGTGCCCTGTTCGGCCTCGCGGGCGAGGATCTTGTCAATGTATTCGGGCTCGATCGGCTCGACGTAGGTGTGGTCGGCGAACTCCGAGTCGGTCATGATAGTGGCCGGGTTGGAGTTGATGAGGGTCACGCGCAGGCCCTCCTCCTTAAGCACGCGGCACGCCTGGGTACCCGAGTAGTCAAACTCGCAGGCTTGACCGATGACGATTGGCCCGGAACCGATAACCAGGACGTGGTTGATGTCGTTGCGTTTCATCGTGAATTCTCCCTTGTGTTTCCTGGTTCCTGGTTACTGTGCGTTCGGGCTGTGCTGCTGCATGAGCTCGATGAACTGATCAAACAGCGGGTTCGCGTCGTGCGGTCCGGCGGCAGACTCCGGGTGGAACTGCACCGAGTAGGCCATGCCGTTTTCCAGCGCGACGCCCTCCACGGTGTCGTCGTTCAGGCAGGTGTGCGACACCACGGCCGGGCCGAAGTCCGTGTCGAATTTCTCGCCCACGCCAACGCCATCCGGCGCCTTCAGCGCGAAGCCGTGGTTTTGCGAGGTGATGTCAATCTTGCCGGTCAGGTGGTTCTTTACCGGCACGTTGATGCCGCGGTGGCCGAACTTCATCTTGAAGGTCTCCAGCCCCAGCGCGCGGCCGAGGATCTGGTTGCCAAAGCAGATGCCAAACAGCGGCAGCTTCTGCTCGAGGACCTTGCGGGTGATGTCCACCATCTCGTCGGCGGTGGCCGGGTCGCCCGGGCCGTTGGAGATGAACACGCCGTCCGGGTTGTACTGAGTGATCTCCTCAAAGGGAGTGTTCGCAGGCACGACGATGGTCTCCACCCCGCGCTTGGCCAGGTGGTTCGGGGTCGCCGTCTTCACGCCCATGTCGTACGCCACGACGGTAAAGCGCTTCTCCCCTTGCGCCTTGACCGTATACGGCTCATCCGCGCTGACCTCGGCGGACAGGTCGGCTCCAGCCATGCTCGGCTGCTCGTTTACCAGCGCCACAAGCTTATCGACGCTCTGTGCAGCATCCTCCCCCACAAAAATGCCAGCCGGAATGGAGCCGAAATTGCGCAGGTGGCGCACCACGGAGCGGGTGTCGATACCGCTGATGCCCACGATGCCCTGGTTGCGCATCTCCTCTTCCAACGAACGCTCCGCGCGCCAGCTGGAGACCCGCTTGGATAGGTCGCGGATGATCAGGCCGGCAACCCAGATGCGGTTGCCGCGGGACTCATTGTCCTCGTCGTTCCAGCCGGTATTGCCAATCTGAGGTGCCGTCATCACGACGATCTGGCGGTGGTAGGACGGGTCCGTCATGGTCTCCTGGTAGCCGCTCATGCCAGTGGTGAAGACGGCTTCGCCGTACACCGGCTCGATCGTCGCGGAGTCCTGCGAGTCGCGATCAGGCGAGACGGCGCCAAAGGCGGTTCCGCGGTAGACGTTGCCGTCTCCGAGCACGAGTGCCGCAGGGATTCGAGATTCAGTCATGGTGGTTCCTTACTTCGTGCTGGTTGTGGTGTCGCTTGGGGTGGCGCGGTAGGTCACCTCACCGCGCAGCAGCGTCAGTGCCACGCTAGTGGAAAACTCGGTGCCCTCGTAGGGCGTGTTCGAGGCCTTCGAGCGGAGCTCCTCGCCGTGTACGGTCCACGCGGCTCCCGGGTCAACGAGCACCAGGTTCGCGGGCTCGCCCTCCGCAATCGGCCGGCCCTGGTCAGCCAGGCGGAGGATCTCCGCGGGGCGCTCGCTCATTACCTTGGCCACGAAGCGCCAATCTGCCAGCCCGGATTCGACGAAGACCTTGGCAATGATGGCCAGCGAGGTCTCCAGCCCGAGCATGCCCGGCTTCGCGTGTTCGAACTCCACGCACTTGTCCTCGGAGCCGTGCGGCGCGTGGTCAGTGGCCACGACGTCCACGGTGCCGTCGAGCAGTGCGTCGCGCAGCGCGACCGTGTCGCGGGACTCGCGAAGCGGCGGGTTGACGCGGAAGACGCCGTCGTAGGTTTCCAGCTTCTCGTCCGTGAGGAGCAGGTGGTGCGGGGTAACCTCGGCGCTTACCGCGATGCCCTGGGACTTCGCCCACCGCAGCAGTTCCACGGTGCCCTCGGTCGAGGCGTGGCAGATGTGCAGGCGCCCGCCGTAGTCACGCGTCATGATCACGTCGCGTGCCACCACCGATTCCTCGGCGACGCGCGGCCAGCCGCCCAAACCGAGTCGTGCGGCCACCTCGCCCTCGTGCGCGACCGAGTCCGCGGTCATGCGGTGGTCCTCGGCGTGCTGAGCCAGCAGGACGTCGTACGCCTTCGCGTACTCCACCGCGCGGCGCATCACCTGCGGGTTGTTGACGCACTTGCCGTCGTCGGAAAACATCCGCACGTGGCCGCGGCTCATCAGGCCGATCTCGCTGAGCTGCTCACCTTGAAGCCCCTGCGTGATCGCGCCAACCGGGTACACGTCGCACTTCCCGTAGGCCTGGCCCTTTTCCCACACGGCGTCAGCCAAAAACGGCTGATCAATCACCGGGCTGGTGTTCGCCATAGTGAACACGGCGGTGAACCCACCCTTCGCGGCGGCGTCCGAGCCGGTGGCGATGGTCTCGGTGTCCTCGCGGCCCGGCTCGCGCAAGTGGACGTGCATGTCCACCAGGCCCGGCAGAAGCACCTTCCCCTGCGCGTCGATGACCTCGGCGTCGTTGGCGCCGAGGTCGGTGCCGATGGCGGTGATCACGCCGCCGTCGATAAGCACCTGCACCTCGTCCTCGCCGTACGGGCGCACGTTCTTCAACAGAATCTTTGCCATTTACTTTTCCTCTCCCGCAAGCAGCGTAAACAGCACGGCCATGCGCGTGTAGACACCGTTGGTTACCTGCTGCAACACCGCCGTGTTCTGGCGCTCCGCAACAGCAAAATTGATTTCCATTCCGCGCAGCATCGGGCCCGGGTGCATGATGATCGCGCCGTCCTTCATGCGGTCCGCGCGAGCTGCGCTCAGCCCGTACAGCGAGGCGTACTCGCGGTGCGAGGGGAAGAAGCCGCCGTGCATGCGCTCGGCCTGCACGCGGAGCATCATTACCACGTCCGCGTCCGCAATCTCCGCGTCCAAGTCGTAGGCCACGCGCGCTGGCCAGTGTTCGACCCCGGTGGGCAGCAGGGTTGGCGGCGCGACCAGCACGACCTCCGCGCCGAGCAGCGTGAGCAGGTCAACGTTGGAGCGGACCACGCGCGAGTGCACGATGTCGCCCACTATGACCACCTTGCGCCCGGCGATCTCGCCGATGCGCTGGCGCATGGTCACCGCGTCCAGCAGGGCCTGGGTCGGGTGCTGGTGCTTGCCGTCGCCGGCGTTGATGATGCTGGTCTCCGGCAGCCACTGCGTAAGCAGCTTCGCGGCACCGGATGCGGAGTGGCGCATGATGATGGCATCGGCGCCGACCGACTGCACCGTGAGCGCCGTGTCTTTGAGGGACTCGCCCTTCTTCACCGAGGAGCTGGAAGCGGAAATGTTAATCACGTCCGCGCTCATCCACTTGCCCGCGGTCTCAAACGAGGAACGCGTGCGGGTGGAGTTCTCGTAGAACAGGGTGAAGATGGTGCGCCCACGGAGTGTGGGCAACTTCTTGATGTCGCGGCCGTCCAGGGCTTCCTTGAAGCGGTCGGCCTCATCCATGATCGCGATGGCGTCGTCGCGGGTGAGATCCGCGATGTCAACGAGGTGTTTCATGCTACTTCGCCTCTCCTTCGGCGGCCGGTGCGGTCCGGCTGAGCGTGACCGCGTCGCGGGCATCAATCGGCGTGAGCGTGACGGTCACGTCCTCCGTGAGCGCGGTCGGAATGTTCTTGCCCACGTAGTCGGCGCGGATGGGCAGCTGCCTGTGCCCCCGGTCCACCAGCACCGCGAGCTGGATCGCGGCCGGGCGGCCGATGTCGCGCAGCGAGTCGAGCGCTGCCCGGATGGTGCGACCGGAGTATAGGACGTCGTCCACGAGGATCACCGTCGCGCCGTCAAGCGGCGCGGGGATGCTTGTGGGGCGCAGCGCGCGGTGCGGCTTGTCGCGCAGGTCGTCCCTGTATAGGGTCACGTCGAGACTTCCAACGGGGACCTCTACGCCGGAGAATTCCTCGACGGACGCGGCGATCCGCTGCGCCAACGGCACGCCCCCGGAGGGGATGCCAAGGAGCAATACTGGCGACGCCGGTGCGTCGCCCGCCTCTGACTTCAGCGCCGAATCCAGCGCCGTCTTTTCAATGATCTGGTGCGCGATGCGTGCGATTGTGCGCGCGACGTCGTCTGCCGTCAGCAGCTCTACGGTCGCGCGGTTATCTTCACTCATCATGCCTCCTTCCCCGCCTCACAGTGCGGAATTTAAAGGATGCTTGTCTGGTGCATGCAATATTCACAATGTGCCGTCTTCTCAAATACCCCTGGGCGCATCAGCGCCTAGGGTGGAGACTGACACACAGTCTAGCACCCGATCCGTAAACACAGTCACGGAGCAGCGACCATGGGAATCACCGCAGAGCACACCGTCCCCGCACCCCGCCTCGAGGTGTGGAATTGGCACGCGCGCCCGGGGGCGGTCACCCGGCTCACCCCGCCGTTTCTGCCCATGACAGTGGCGTCCGAGGCCGCATCGCTTCGCTCCGGAACCACCGTCTTTGCCCTCCCCGCAGGCCAGCGGTGGGTGGCGCAGCACCAGCGCGCCGGGTACGAGTTCGCCCGCTCGTTTGAGGATGTCGCCACCAACCAGTCGGTGCGCGCACTGACCAAGTGGCGCCACCGTCACACGTTCCGGGACTCAGCCGAGGACGCTGGCAGCACAGTGCTTCTCGACGCCGTGTCTACCCCCACCCCCGCCCCGCTGCTCACCCCGGCGTTTGCCTACCGCCAGCGGCAGCTGGTCGGCGACATCGCCTTCGCGCAATCACTGCCTGCTTCGACGCCCCTCGTCATCGCCCTCACCGGCTCGAGCGGGCTGGTGGGCACCCACCTCCGCGCGCAGTTGACCACCCTGGGCCACACCGTCATCCCGCTGGTCCGCCACACCGCCGGCCCCGGCGAGCGCCAGTGGAACCCGGACAACCCGCACCCCGACCTGCTCGAGGGGGTCGACGCGGTAATCCACCCGGCAGGCGAATCGATCATGGGCCGCTTCACCGATGCGAAGAAGCGCCGGATCTGGGACTCGCGCGTCGCGCCGACGCGGAAGCTCGCCGCACTCGCCGCGGAGTCGGGCGTGCGCACGTTTATCTCCGCCTCCGCCGTCGGGTACTACGGCACCGAGGCGGGCGGCTCCCCTCACGCCGAGGACGCCCACGTTGGCACCGGCTTCCTCGCCGAGGTCTGCCAGGCGTGGGAAGAGGCGGCCCGCGTTGAAGGGCTGCGCACTGTGCAGATCCGCACCGGTCTCGCACTGTCTGGAGCGGGCGGACTCCTTCCCGTGCTCAAGGCGAGCGTTTCGGCGGGGCTCGGCGCCCGATTTGGCAGCGGCGAGTTCTGGATGTCCTGGGTGAGCCTCGACGACCTCACGGACACCTACGTTCGCGCGCTCCTGGATCACACGGTGTCTGGACCGGTGAACGCGACGGCCGCGCAGCCCGTCACAAACGCGGAGATGTCCGCCACCCTCGCGGAGGTCCTCCGGCGCCCCGACGTCCTGCCCATCCCGACCTTCGGACCAAAGCTACTGCTCGGCTCGGAGGGAGCCGACGAGCTTGCGCTCGCGGACCAGCGGGTGGACGCGGCGGTCGCTCGCCAACACGGCTGGGTGCAGCGCTACCCCACGCTGCGCTCCGCGCTGGACCACGAGCTGGGACGCGAGGACCTCCTCGAGGCGTAGGCGCTACCAGGTACAGTCGTGCGTGTGACTAACAACGAACACGTACCCGACCAGACCGGCGGAGAGGCGACGATCCCGCCCACGCCGGACGAAGACACCGTTGCCAAGGTCAACGCCGACGCGCAGGCGGACCCCGCCAACCAGCTGCACCCCGTGACCATTGAAGCGGTGGCGGAGATCTTCAAGGCGGAAAACCTGGAGTACCGCGTAGAAAACGGCACCCTGCTGTCCGGATTTGTCAACGCCGCGATCGTCGTGGCGATCGACCAGGATCACCTGGTGTTCGAATCCCTGTGGCGCGGCGAGATCCCCAAGGACATGGCCTCCCACATCCTGCTCGCCACCAACGAGCACAACCAGACCCACTTCGCCCCCACGCTCCGCTTCTTCGAGCAGGGCGAGGACCACATTGCGATCAGCGCGGTGCGCTCGATGGACATTACCCACGGCGCGTCGCACAACCAGCTCGGCGCGTTCATCATGAGCTCCATCGACGTCGTGCTGCAGGCGTTCGATTTCCTGGCCACCTCGTTCCCGACCCTGGTTACATGGGAGGACCCGCACAATGAGCACTAAAGACACACAAACCTACACCTCGCTCGTAACCATTGATCGCATCGCCGATGCGATGAGCGCGCACGGTGTCACGATCGAACCCGACGCCAGCGGCCGCGCCGCGGTGGCCAACCTCAACGGGTTCAACGTCCTCTTCGTCCTGCTGGACTCCGTGGCGATCATCCGCGCGGATGCGTCGACCGAGACCCCGGCGGACAGCCCCGACCCCACGGTTTATCTCGCCGCGAACCAGGTGAACTCGACCTTCCTCGACGCACGCGCGCTCGTGGTCAACAAGGCCGACACGCTCATCGTGCGCACCGAATCGGAGACCCAGGTCGCAGCCGGCATGACCGACGAACAGCTGCAAAGCGCGCTCAAGCTGAGTATCGACGGCGTCTTGCAGGCCCAGGACGCCATGCGCGCGCTTGTCGACGAAATGACGCAGGCCCGCGAGAACCGCGACTAGGACTCGGCGAGGCGTTTGAGTTCCTCGTCCTTGTCAAAGGTGGCTTCCGGCCACGTGAGGTCGAGGGACGCGAGGGCGTCGACAAGCAAGGTTTTGACCACGGCACGGCAATACTTCTTGTTGTCGGAGGGGATGCAGTACCAGGGGGCCTCATCCGTCGAGGTCCTGGTCAGCGCGATTTGGTAGGCGGCCATGTACTGCGACCACAATCTGCGGTCATCAATATCGCCCGGGTTGTACTTCCAGTGCTTGTCCGCCCGCTCGATGCGGTCTTTCAAGTTTTCCGCCTGGAAATCGCGGGAAATGTGCGGCATCACCTTGATGATCTTGGTGCCGCGGGCGGCCGCCTCCTTTTCAAAGTCCACGATCGCGCCGTAGCGGCGCTCGATTTCCTCCGGCGGCGCCATCTGCTTCACGCGCTGCACCAGCACGTCCTCGTAGTGTGAACGGTCGAAAACGCTGACCCCGCCCGGCTCGGGCAGGTGCGGGTAGAAACGCCAGAGGAAGTCGTGCTCTGCCTCCTCCTCGGTCGGCTTGCCAAACGCCTGAATGTGGACGCCCTGGGGATCCATTGTCTGCCCCACCACGTGCCGGATGAGGCCGCCCTTGCCGGACGTGTCCATTCCTTGCAACACCAAGAGGACCGAACCGGCGTCCTCGTTTCCCGCGCGGCCGTTGGCAAAGAGCAGCTTGTGGAGCTCGCTCAGCTCATCGTCGTACGCGTTGAACGCGTCGTCCACGTCGGACACGCCTGGGGTGGCGGCCGGGTCGACATCGTCGAGTTGAAAGTTGGGCCCGACCATGAACGACTTCGCGTCTTCGATCGTCACCTTGGACATGGTTCCTCCTGTGTTGCTCCCCTACGGTGCTGTATCTGTCAACGCAGGATACAGCGAAAGGTGCCCGCCTTTCGGCGAACACCTTCACGTTCTTTCACGTTCTTCTCGTTGCTGCCTAGTTTTCCAGCTTCTCGGCGACAGCGGAGCGCGATTCGGGCGGGACCGCGGCGCCGGCGACGACAGCGGTGACGGCGCGCTGCGCATCATCGGCAGACGTTGCCTCCTGCTCGCCGACACCAGCTTCCTCGGTACCCTCGGCGCCCTCAGCGCCCACAGCATCCTCAGTGTCGTCGGCGAACGGTGCCTCCGGGGCGCCGCGCTGCGCGATACCGTCGAGCACGACGTTGATGTACGGCGACGCCGCCGCACCGGAGTACTCCGCCGCCATCTCCACGCCTTCCTTAATTGAAATCGGCGCGTCAACGTCCTCGTTGTACATGATCTCCCACGCACAGACGCGGAGGATCTGCCGATCCACGGCTGGCAAGCGGAACAGCTCCCAGTCATCCACCAGGTAGCGCTCAATGGCATCGTCCAGGTCGTCGAGCTGCTCGGCGGCTCCGGAGATGATCTGGCGGGTGTAGTCCGCCACCGGCGCCACCGAGTTCTGTGGGTTTCGGGACAGCTCCGCCCGGTCTTCTACAATTTCCACCGGATCCACGTCGCGCGTTTCGGCCTCAAAGAGGATGTCCACCGCGCGGCGGCGGGCGCGGTAGCGCGCCCCGTGGCGTTTGTAGTCAGGCATTAGTTGCTCACGCGAGAGAGGTACTCACCCGTGCGAGTGTCCACCTTGACCACGTTGCCGGTCTCCAGGAACAGCGGAACCTGGATCTCAGCACCGGTCTCCAGCGTCGCCGGCTTGGTGCCGCCGGAGGAGCGGTCGCCCTGCAGGCCCGGCTCGGTGTGCTCGACCTTGAGGTCGACGGAGATCGGCAGCTCGGCGAACAGCGCCTCACCCTCGTGGAAAGAAACCTGCACGCGCATGTTCTCCAGCAGGAAGCGTGCCGCGTCGCCGAACTTGTCAGCGGGCAGCTCGAACTGCTCGAAGGTCTTGTCGTCCATGACGACGTAGCTCGTGCCGTCGTTGTACAGGTAAGTCATGTCGCGGCGGTCCACGGTCGCGGTCTCGACCTTCACACCGGCATTCCAGGTCTTGTCAACGGTCTTGCCGGTGACAACGTCCTTGAGCTTCGTGCGCACGAATGCGGGGCCCTTACCCGGCTTGACGTGCTGGAACTCAATGATCTGCTGGAGCTTGCCCTCGTTCTTGAGTACGAGGCCGTTCTTGAAATCGGCGGTAGTTGCCACGTGAAACCTTTCTTCTGGCGTGCCACAAAGCGTGGCTCAACGATGTTGAGACAGTGCGTTCAACAGTGTGCAAACACAACGATGCTACAGCACTGTCAAGTCCTTGGGGAACTTCGTGATCACCTTCGGCGTGCCGGAGGTGATGAACAGGGTGTCCTCGATCCTCACGCCGCCGCGCCCCGGAACGTAAATCCCCGGCTCAATGGTCAACGTCATCCCTTCCTGCAGCGTACCTTTGCCGGTCTTCGCTGCGTACGGCGCCTCGTGGACGTCCAGGCCCACGCCGTGCCCGGTGGAGTGGACAAAGTACTCGCCGTACCCGGCAGCCTCGATCACGTCGCGGCAAGCGGCATCCACGTCGACCAGCTTCGCCCCCGGTACCGCCGCGCGAACGCCGGCGAGCTGGGACTGCAGGGTGACCTCGTAGATCTCGCGCAGGAAATCGTTCGGCTCCCCCAGCGCGAACGTGCGCGTCATGTCGGAGTTGAAGCCGAGTCGGAACATGCCGTAGTCAATGGTGACCAGGTCGCCCGTTTCCAGCGTCCGCTCGCCGGCGCCGTGGTGCGGCTTGGCAGAGTTCGGCCCGGAGGCGACGATGGTGTCAAAGCTGGGGCGCTCCGCGCCAAGTTTGCGCATGCGGTATTCCAGGTCCGCAGCGACGTCGCGTTCGGAGCGCCCGGGGGCGAGCTCGCCGGCGTCGATAAGCTGCTCGAGCGCCTGCGTGGCCAAATCGGCCGCCTCCTCGAGTCTGGTCAGCTCGAGCTGGTCCTTGAGCAGGCGGATCTCCTCGACCGCGCCACTGACGGGCACCAGCGTAACGCCCTCCGGGCAGGCCTTGCGCAGCGCTTCCAGCTCGGAGACGCTAACGTAGTCGGCCTCGAAGCCCACGCGGTGGCCGTCCACCACTCCCGCCAGCAGCTCGGTGGCCACCTTGCGGGTGATCGTTGCCGGGACGTCAGGGACCTCTTCCGAAATCTGCGTGGCGTAGCGTCCATCTGTCGCCACCTTCGCGGTACGGTCCTTGGACACCAGCAGGGTGCCGTTGGAGCCGGTAAAGCCGGAGAAGTAGCGCACGTGGATCAGGTGGGTCAGCAACATGTCGTCGATCCGCTGCGCCGCCAGGCTCGAGGCCAGCTTGCGGCGCCGGGTTTCAAAACGAGTATCTGCCAGTGACATTCTTTCCTCCTGACGCGAGTTGTACGTGAAAGTTCTACTCTACGTTGTTGGCAAAATATTCGAGGGCGAGCAGATAGCCCTGCGTGCCAAGCCCTACGATTACACCGCGCGCGATCGGCGACAGGTACGAGTGGTGGCGGAACTCCTCCCTCGCGTGCACGTTGGAAATGTGCAGCTCAATGAACCCGCGATGGTCCGTCAGCTCCACGAGCGCATCGCGCAGCGCCACCGAGGTGTGCGTCCACCCGCCCGGGTTGATGATGACGGGCCAGCGTTTGTCTGCAGCCTCGTGGACCCAGTCCAGCATCTCGCCCTCTTGGTTGGTCTGGCGCACCTCGACCTCCACACCGAGCTCGGCTGCGCGATCGTGCAGCCGCTTCTCGACGTCCCCCAGCGTCTCACTCCCGTACACCTCCGGCTGCCGCTTGCCGAGCCGGTTGAGGTTCGGGCCATTGAGCACAAGAATTTTCACAGTTACGCCTCCTGGGTGGGTTGGGAAATTGCGTCGTACGCCGCGCGCATCTCCTCGACGGTTGCATCCTCGAGCCGCGTGCACGAGCCGAGGGCGTTGAGCACCACGAAGCGGATGCGGCCGTCGCGGTTCTTCTTGTCGTGCGTCATCGCCTCGTATAGCTCGTCGAAGGCGCCCGGTTCGTACGAAGTGGGCAGGCCGACAAGGGTGAGGATCTCGCGGTGGAGGTCCAGCAGGGTGGCGTCGATAAGCCCGCGCTCGTGCGCGAGGTGCGCCGCAAACATCATGCCGACACTGACCGCGTTGCCGTGGCGCCAGGTGTATTGCTCGCGACGCTCGATAGCGTGGCCGAGCGTGTGCCCGTAGTTGAGGATTTCGCGCAGCCCGGATTCGGTGAGGTCGCGGCTGACCACGGCCGCCTTGACGGCGACGGAGCGGCGCACCAGCTCCTCCCAATTCCACTCACCGCGGGCGCTGCCGTCGCGGTAGAGGTCGAGGATCTTCGGGTCCGCGATAAAACCGGTCTTGACCAACTCGGCGGAGCCGGACACGATCTCCTCCTCCGGCAGCGTAAAGATCCGCTCGAGGTCAATGAACACGGAGTCCGGCTCATGGAACGCGCCGACTAGATTCTTCCCTACCTCGGTGTTCATGCCGGTCTTGCCGCCCACAGCGGCGTCCACCATCGCGAGCAGCGTGGTCGGAACCTGGATGACCTTGATGCCGCGCATCCACGTCGCGGCGACGAAACCCGCAATGTCTGTTGCCGCGCCGCCGCCGAGGCCGATCACCGCATCCTGGCGCGAGAAGCCGCTCGTACCCAGGAGGTCCCACAGCGTGCTTGCCGTGTCCAGGGACTTGCCCGCCTCCGCGTCCGGGATCTCCGCCATCACCGGCTGAACGCCCACGGCCTCGAGGTCGCCCGCGATGCCACGCGCCACCGCCTTGAGCGCAGCCTGGTGCACGATCGCCACCTTGCGCGCCCCAATCTCTTTGGCGCGAGGCGCGACCTGATCAGTAATGCGGTGCGCGATGTGGATGGTGTACGGCGAAGGCCCGGTGACCTCGACGTGTGCCATAGTGTGCTCCTTTGTGGACGGGTGCGAGTGTGGTCCGATTCTTCCCCAGAATGCCCTCGTGCGCCTGCTCCGGCACGCGCTTGTCCGCGCCTACTCCTCCGAGGACTCGATGATCCCCAGAATCTCCGCGACCACACGCTGTGGGGGGCGCTGGTCCGTGCGAACGCGGTAGTCCGCAACCTCGCGGTAGAACGGCTCGCGGGTAGCCAGGAGGTCGCGGTAGTGCTGCGCTGGGTCATCCGCGTTGAGGACTGGACGCGACGTCTCGTTCGCGGTCCTGCGGATGCCCTCCTCCGCACTCACGTCGATCCACACCACCGTGTGGCGCTGCAGCAGCTGGCGCGTCGAGGCGGTGAGGATTGCCCCTCCGCCCAGGCTCACTACGCCGCCGGTCGCGAGAGCGCGTGCAACGCACCCTGCCTCGATCTCACGGAAGCGCTCCTCACCGACCTCGGAGAAGATTTCCCCGCAGGCTTTGCCCTCGGATTGCTCGATGAGCAGATCAGAGTCCACGATCGGCAGGTTCAGGGCGCTGGCAATCCGGCGCCCGATCGTCGATTTTCCGGCGCCCGGCGGGCCGACCAGCACGATCCTGGGGACGGACGCAACGACGGAGGCCTGCGCAGTGGGCTGGGAATCCGGCGAGGTATCCAGCTCGGGGGTGGTCGCTTCGTCGCGCTCCTGCGCTGACTCAGTGAACGTCATTGGCGTTGCCTTCCTTCTTCTCTCCTGCCGCCTCATGCACCGCGCCGTCTGCAAAATTGAGGCGGCGGCGCACGTCTTCGTTGTACGCGTCGATGTTGCGCTTCGTCTCCTCAAGGCTGTCGCCGCCGAACTTTTCCAGCACCGCGCGCGCAAGCACGAGCGCCACCATAGCCTCGGCGACCACGCCGCCGGCGGGGACGGCGCACACGTCGGAGCGCTGGTGAATGCCCGTCGCGGCCTCGCCCGTGGACATGTCGACCGTCTGTAGGGCTCGGGGCACGGTGGAGATCGGCTTCATCGCCGCACGCACGCGCAGCTGCTCACCGTTCGTCATCCCGCCCTCCAAGCCGCCCGCGCGGTTAGTCAGGCGGTGCACGCCGTCCTCGTCGCGCACCATTTCGTCGTGGGCCTCGGACCCGCGTCGGCGGGCTTCCTCGAAGCCGTCGCCAATCTCCACGCCCTTGACCGACTGGATCCCCATGAGCGCGGCAGCGAGCTGCGAGTCCAGGCGGTGGTCGCCAGAGATGTGGGACCCGAGCCCGATGGGCAGGCCATCCACGATGACCTCGACGATGCCACCAAGGGTGTCACCCGACTTCTTGGCCGCCTCGATGCAGGACATCATGTCCTCCTCGTCCTCCTTGGAGTACGCGCGCACCGGGGAGGCATCAATCGCATCGATGTCTGCAAACGTCGGCGCGGGGCCTGTGTACGGCGCAGACTCGCCGATCGAGATCACGTGCGAGAACACTTCGACGCCCAACGTCTCGCGCAGCAGCGAGCGCGCGACAGTTGCCGCCGCGACGCGTGCCGCAGTCTCGCGAGCGGAGGAGCGCTCCAGGACCGGCCGAGCGGAATCGAACCCATACTTGAGCATGCCGGCAAAGTCCGCGTGGCCCGGACGCGGGCGAGTCAGGCGCGCCCCGCGCCCGGACGACATCGCCTTTGCCACCTCGTTATCTTCCATATCCAGCGGGTGCGGCGACATGATCGTCGTCCACTTTGCCCACTCGGAATTGCCAATTTGAATAGCGATTGGGCTGCCGAGCGTTCTGCCGTGCAAAATGCCTGTGAGCAGCGTCAGCTCGTCCGCTTCAAACTTCATGCGCGCGCCACGGCCGTATCCAAGTCGGCGGCGGGCGAGGTGGTGCCCGATCTCCTCCTGGGTCACCGACACTCCGGCGGGCATATTTTCAATGAGCGCAATCAGCGCTTGTCCATGGGATTCCCCAGCGGTAGTCCAACGAAGCATGAAGGCATTGTCTCACAACGTCGCCGCGATCGAGCTCTTTAGCCCAACAAATGTTCCAACGGCCCAAGCCGCTGCCAGCATCTGGGGGCCGTGCGGCAGTGCCGCTCGCCCTGCCATCCACCCGCGCACAACCGTGAGCAGTCCCGCGAGCCCTACCGCGGCGAGCACCGCGAACGGACCTCCAAGCGCAGCGAGAAGCACTCCGAGCGGGACGGCAAGCTTTACATCACCGCCGCCCATGCCGGGGCCAGCGAGGTAGGCGGCAGGCCACACAAGGCCCCACGCGAGGTACGGCGAGGCGACGCAGGCTGCCAGGGCAACGAGCGCGGGCGGGACCGTCAGCCCATTGGGCAAACGTGAGTGCCTCGCGTCAATGCGCGCGATCGCCATGCTCCACCCGACGAACGTGCACAGCGCCAGCCAGGTGACGCCGGCTGGCCCAAATAATGCGAATTCCGCGCTGAAGAGCGCTCCCCCAATCCCCATGGGGTGAAAGTCTAGGCCGCCGCCCCGCGCGCCGCAGAGCGGGCACGGTGCTAGCGCGATGCCCCCGCTTCCCCGGCGCCACTGACCAGCTCATCCCAGTGGCGCATGAGTGCATCTTGCATGGCACCGCGAGGCGCCGTCACGCCGGTGAACTGCTCGAACTGCGAGTACGACTGCCCAGCGAGCATGGTGAGCCCGCCGACCGTCGGGTACCCGTTAGCGGCGGCTCGCACCGCCAGCGGCGTCGGCCACGGGTTGTAGATCACGTCGAGGACAGGCGCGTGTCCAAGCTGTGCGTCGTAGGGCGCGACCGCAGCTGCCGGGACGGTGGAGACAATGACGTCGGCGCGAACTGCAAGTGCTTCGAGGTCGCCGGTGTAGCCGTGGAACTGGAAGTCCACGCCTTCCACCAGTGAGGCGATCTCGCCCGATCGGTCGGAGCGGTTCACCACGTCGATGCGCGCTACACCCGCGTGGCGCAGCGCCCACAGGGCGGGGCGCGCCGTGCCGCCGGCGCCGATGACCAAGGCGGTGCGCGGCGTCGCCGCGCCGAGTAGCGCGGAGAGCGCCGTGGCAATTCCCTCGCAGTCGGTGTTGTCGGCGTACCAGCCGTCGTCGGTACGCACGAGCGTGTTTGCGGAGCCGATCGCTGTGGCCCGCTCTGACGCCGTGGTAGCGAACTCCAGGGCCGCAAACTTGGCGGGCATGGTGACGGAGAACCCGCGGTATGTGGGATCGGCCCCACCCACAATCGCCGGCAGCGTCTCTGCGGTGCACTCGATGCGCTCGTACACCCAGCCGTCGAGGCCCGCAGCCCGGTACCCAGCGGTGTGGAGCACGGGCGACAACGAGTGTTCGATTGGGCTGCCAAGGACCGCCGCGCGGTGCGTGGGTGGCTGCGTCATGCTGGTCCGCCCCTACCGCTGGGAGTCAAGCACGCCGGAGTCGATCGCGCGGCGCGTGTCTTCCTGGTGCTGCTCGAAGGTTTCGTTGAACACGGTCGTGCCGTCCTTGTCCACGGTGACGAAGAACAGCCAATTGCCGTCGGCGGGGTGCTCCATCGCGTCGAGGGCCTCGACGGACGGCGAGGCGATCGGGGTCTGCGGCAGCCCGTCCATGGCGTAGGTGTTCCACGGGGTGACGCGCTGGCGGTCCTCGTCCGTGGTCGCGACCTCGACGTTGGGCAGGCCGTAGTTCACGGTGGAGTCAAACTCCAGGCGCATCGGCTCGTTGAGGCGGTTCAGGATCACTCGGGCAACCTTGTCAAACTCGCCTGCCGGCGCTTCGCGCTCAACCAGCGAGGCGGCAACCAGCAGCTCGTACGGGCTGAGGCCCACGTTTTCTGAACGGGACGCGATGTCGGTGGAGTTGTATACCTCAGCGGAGCGGGTAATCAGGTCCGTGAGGATCTGCTCCGCCGTTGCACCCGGGTCAATGATGTATTCGCCCGGTGCGATCAGGCCCTCCAGGCGCTTCGCGTCGCCCTTCCGCGCGTCCACCGTCTCGACGGCCCACTCCGGCACGCCCAGGCTCGCCGCGTCCGCATCGGACGCCACGTGGTTGAGGCGCTCGACGTCCACGCAGCCCTGCGCCATCTCACTGCCGCACGTCACGTTCTGAATCATGGTGAGGATGCCTTCGCGCTTCTGCCCACCGACCACGTTGATGTCCATGAGCGTCGCGCCGCCGTAGACCTGGAGCGGGGTGACCTTCTTGTTCGGGTCCAGCAGCGCAGACACGGCGCTCTCCGCGCTCATTTCCTTTTCCAGGCGGTAGAAGCCCGGCTGGATGTTGTCGGAGTCTGGGTCGCTCGCAGCCGCGGCCTGGAACGCCTTGTTGGAGCCGACGATGCCGCGCTCCTCAAGCTCGGGGCCGAGCGCGGAGATATTCGAGCCCTCGGGGATCTCCACGACCTGCTCCTCGCCGTTGCCTTCGCCCTTAAAGTCGTCCGGCGAGGCGGTTTGGTGCGCAATGGCGATCCACGCAATGAGGCCGATGATCAGCAGGATTGAGGCGACAAGGACCGCGATCCCTCGCGTCCGCCGCTGGGCGTTGTTTCGGGAAGTCACGATTCGTTCTCCTTGAGGTAGTTGTGCCGGCCATCAAGCCACGTTTGCAAGATCTCCACTGCCGCCGCTTGGTCGATCACGGCACGCTGGTCCTTTTCGCTGCGGCCGGAGGCCCGCATCGCGTGCGTCGCCGCGACAGTCGTCAGCCGCTCGTCCGCCATCCGTACGGCCACGTCGCCGTTGCGCCGCCGGATACGGAAGGCGATCTCCTTGGCGTGCTTCACGCTCTTGGAGCCGTTTCCTTTGAGGTCGCGGGGAAGCCCGACAACGACTTCGACGGCCCCGTAGGCGTCGATAAGCTCGAGCAACCGCTCGATGTCCTCGCCGTCCCGGTCCTTAAACCCGGTGACGCGTTTGACAGTCTCCACCGGCATAGCCAGCTTTGCGTCGCGGTCCGACGCCGCGACACCAATGCGGACCGTGCCCACATCGATACCGAGTCTGCGCCCCGGGCCGGGGTCTTCGACGCCCGGTGTGTCAGGCTCAACCTTCAAAAGTTTCTCCGATCTACAGGTCGGGGCTCATGCGTACAAGCAATCGCTAGTCGACGCCAGCGTCAAACCGCGTACGGCGCTCACAGCCAAAATACCGTCTACACACAAAAGGCCAGGACACGCCGACGGCGTGTCCCTTGACCAATTTGTTACATTTGCAGCTTACTTGCCGGCGAGCTCCTCGCGCAGCGCGGCCAGGCCAGCCGTAATGCCGTCCGCATTGCTGCCGGAGCCCTGCGCCAGGTCCGGCTTGCCGCCACCCTTACCGTCAATGTAGCCGCCGACCAGCTTGACCAGGTCCCCAGACTTCACGCCGGCGGCGACGGCCTCCTTGTTTGCGGCCACGGCGAACGGGACCTTGCCGCCGTCGTTGGACGCCAGGGCCACCACGGAAGGCTCGGTGCCGAGCTTGCCTCGGACGTCCTGGGCGATGGTGCGAAGATCGCCGCCGGACACTCCGTCCGGAAGGTGGACGGCGACGAGCTTGAACGCACCGACGTGCTCCGCGTTCTTTGCCAGGCCCGCCGTCTGCGCGAGCAGCTGCTGGCGGTGCAGCGCCTCGATCTCCTTCTCCGCGGCGCGGAGGCGCTCGGTGAGCTGCGCGATGCGGTCGGGCAGTTGGTCGGTCGGGGTCTTCAGCTCCGCGGCGATGCCGGAAGCCAGAGCCGCCTCCTTGGAGAAATAATCGAAGGAGTGCATGCCCGAATAGGCCTCGATACGCCGCGCGCCGGAGCCGACAGATGACTCGCCCAGCACGGCGACCGGCCCGATCTGCGAGGAGTGCGCGACGTGCGTGCCGCCGCACAGCTCGATGGAGAACGGACCGCCGATTTCTACCACGCGCACCTGGTCGCCGTAGTTCTCGCCGAACAGCGCCATCGCGCCCATTTCCTTGGCCTTGTCCAGGGAGGTCTCGATGGTGTTGACGGCAAAGTCCGCGTCGACCGCCTGGTTGGTCACGGTGGCGATCTCTTTGAGCTGGGCGTCGGTGAGCTGGTCGGTGTAGTTGAAGTCGAAGCGCAGGTAGCCCGGCTTGTTCAGCGAGCCGGCCTGGACCGCGGTGGGCCCAAGCACCTGGCGCAGTGCAGCGTGGATCAGGTGCGTTGCGGTGTGTGCCTGGCGCGCGCCGTGGCGCCAGGCCTCGTCCACCTCCGCCGTCACGGTCTGGCCGAGGTCCAGCCCGCCGTGCTCCACGGTGGCCTTGTGCACCCAGAGCTTCTTGCCCACCTTCTGCACGTCGTTGACGTTGAGCACGGTGTCGCCCACCACGATGCGGCCGCGGTCTGCCATTTGGCCGCCGGCCTCGGCGTACATCGGGGTGACATCGAGGATGACCTCGACCTCGTCGCCGGCCGTCGCCTCGTTCACCTTCGCGCCGTCGCGCACGAGGCCGAGCACCTTGCCCTCGTGCGACAGCTCGCCGTAGCCCACGAACTCGGTGGGGTGCGCGTCAACCCACTCGCGGTAGAGCGACTCGTCGATGTTGCCCTGCTTCTTCTCCTTATTGTCCGCCTTCGCGCGCGCACGCTGCTCCTGCATCGCCGCGTCGAACGCCGCCATGTCCACGTCGAGGCCAGCCTCGCGCGCCATCTCCAGCGTCAGGTCGATCGGGAACCCGTAGGTGTCGTGCAGCTCGAAGGCCTGCTCACCCGGCAGCGTCGTGGCACCGGACTCGCGCAGCGCGGACGCAGCCTCGTCGAAGCGGCTGGTGCCGGAGGCGAGCGTCTTCAGGAAGGCGCGCTCCTCGGCCACAGCGACGCGCAAGATGCGCTCCCGGTTGTCCGCGATCTCCGGGAACGAAGGCGTCATGGTGTCCATGATCGTGTTCATGAAGACCTCAAGCACCTTGCCCTCGGCGCCAAGCAGGCGGGCGGAGCGGACGATGCGGCGCAGCAGGCGGCGCAGGATGTAGCCGCGGCCCTCGTTGGACGGGGTCACGCCGTCCAGGATGATCATCATGCCGGTGCGGGAGTGGTCTGCAATGACGCGGAAGCGCACGTCATCCTCGTGCTTCCCTGCGTCGTACTGGGTGCCGGTGAGCCTCACGGCCTCGTCGATCACCGGCCGCAGCAGGTCGGTCTCGTACACGTTGTCAACGCCCTGGAGGAGGCACGCGACGCGCTCGATGCCCAGGCCAGTATCAATGTTCTTCTTCGGCAGCTCGCCAAGCAGGTCGAAGCCGCCCTTCTTGTCGCCTTCGCCGCGGATGGATTCCATGAACACCAGGTTCCAGATCTCCATGTAGCGGGAGTCGTCCGCCTCTGGACCGCCCTCCTTGCCGTACTCAGGGCCACGGTCGTAGTAAATCTCGGAGCACGGACCGCACGGGCCGGGCACGCCCATGGACCAGAAGTTGTCCTCCATCCCCATGCGTTGAATACGCGACTCCGGCACGCCAATCTTGTCGCGCCAGATTTCCAGGGCCTCGTCGTCGTCCAAGTAGACGGTGACCCACAGGCGCTCCGGGTCCAGGCCGAAGCCACCGTCCTCAACCGAGTTGGTCAACAGCGTCCACGCGTGAGTAATCGCACCTTCCTTGAAGTACTGGCCAAAGGAGAAGTTGCCAGCCATCTGGAAGAAGGTGTTGTGGCGGGTGGTCACGCCCACCTCTTCAATATCCAGCGTGCGCACGCACTTCTGAATCGAGGTGGCAAGGCCGTTTTCAAACGGTGGGTTCTGCTGGCCCAGGAAGTACGGCTTGAAAGGCACCATGCCGGCGTTGACAAAGAGCAGCTGCGGGTCGTCCAGGATCAGCGAAGCGCTCGGCACGGGCGTGTGCCCTGCCTGAACAAAGTGGTTGGTAAACCGCTCACGGATCTCATGTGTCTGCACGAGGTGATGTCCTTTCAAAGCTCGTATTTGTCCCGCACTACTCTACCCCGGCGTGTGAATCCGGAGACAGTGCGCGTCGATAAGCAATGCCCGCGCTTAGTCCTTTCCCCGAATCACGCGGCGCAGCCGACCGAGGAAATCGCGGATCCGCTTCTCCGCGCCGTGATCGGTCGGCGTGTAGTACTCCGCGCCGAGCAACTCGTCCGGGAGGTACTGCTGCGTCACCACGCCACGGGGGTCATCGTGCGGGTACTTGTAGCCGACGGCATTGCCCATCGCCTTCGCGCCCTCGTAGTGGCCGTCGCGCAGGTGCGGGGGCACCGCGCCGATGTTGCCGGCGGCGACGTCCTGCTGCGCGCGGGTGATCCCCTGGATGACCGACGGCGACTTCGGCGCGGTGGCGAGGTGAATCGTCGCCTGCGCGAGCGGGAGCCGGCCCTCCGGCATCCCGATGAACTGCACCGCGTTGGCCGCGGCGATGGCCGTCTGCAGCGCGGTCGGATCCGCCATCCCGATGTCCTCAGACGCGTGGATGACCAGGCGTCGGGCGATGAAGCGGGGGTCCTCGCCCGCCTCGATCATCCGCGCCAGGTAATGCAGCGCGGCGTCCACGTCGGAGCCGCGGATCGATTTAATAAACGCGGAGACGACGTCGTAGTGCTGGTCGCCGTCCCGGTCGTAGCGCACCACCGCGCGGTTCACGTTGTCGCGCAGCGTATCCACCGTGATCGTCCCGTCGGCGGGCACCGCCTCGGCCGCCGCCTCCAGGTAGGTCAGCGCGCGCCGCGCGTCGCCGCCGGCCAGTGTGATCAGCTGCTCGCGCGCGTCGTCCGCCAGCTCCACCGTGCCGGCGAGCCCGCGCTGTGCCACGACCGCGTTCTCAATCACCTTGCGCAGGTCCTCGCGAGAGAGCGACTCCAGCTTGAGCAGCAGCGAACGGGACAGCAGCGGGGCGACGACGCTGAACGAGGGGTTCTCCGTCGTCGCTGCAACCAGCAGGACCGTCCGGTTTTCCACCGCCCCCAGCAGCGCGTCCTGCTGGGTTTTGGAGAAGCGGTGGACCTCGTCAATAAACAGCACCGTCTTCTCGCCCCGGATGAGGTCGCGCCGCGCTTGGTCGATGACCTGGCGCACCTCTTTCACGCCGCTGGACAGGGCGGAAAGGCCGACGAAGTTCTGCTCCATCGTCTGCGCGATCAGCGACGCGATCGTCGTCTTGCCCGTTCCGGGCGGCCCGTACAGGATGACGGAGGCGGCGCCCGAGCCCTCGACGAGGCGGCGCAACGGCTTCCCCTCGCTGAGCAAATGCGCCTGCCCCGCGATCTCATCCAGCGAGCGCGGGCGCATCCGCGCAGCCAGCGGGGCGGTTTGCCCCGCCTCGAAGAAGCTCGCGCCGCGCAGACCTGCCGCGGGGCCACCGGGGTCACCAGGGCCGGGAGTTGGCCCGCCGAGCCCGCCGCCAAACAAATCTTCTTGTGCCACTGCCACCCCGCCTACGCAAACCGCTTCGCCACGGTGCGGGCAAAGTCAGCGATCACGAGGTACGCCGTGTCGCGCCCGGTGCCGGCAAACGCGGCGAGCGCCTCGAACGTTTCCTGCAGGTCGCGGCGCACGAGCTGCTCCTCCTCGGTGAACGGTCCCTGGCTCTGCGGGCGGAGGATGTCCGAGCCGCCGTGTAGCGTCTCCGCGCCGCTCGCCGCTTCGCCCTGCGCGGTGAGCCGTTCGCTGTGGGGTGCGACGCCGGCGTCGATAAGCTCTTGCGCGAGCTCGGCATCACTGGCCGCAAGCTCGGCGACGGTGAACTGCCCCATCACGGAGAGGCTGGACAGCGCCCACGCGACCATGGCTCCGGTGATCCGGGCGTGGAGCGTCTCCTCGTGCAGGAATGCGGGCCAGATCCGGCGGACCTCCTGCACCCACGCGCTGATGAACGCCTCGATGGCCACGTCACTGTAGCCCCACGCGGAGACGTAGAGCGGGAACCCGGCGACCACGAACGCCACGTCGAAGGAGACGTCGCGGAAACCCGCCCACTCGTAGTCCAGAAACTGCGTGCGATCCGCGTAGATGATGTTGTCGGGCGACAGGTCAAAGGGAGTAAACGCCCGCGAGCCCCCTTTGAACAGGCGCTTGCGCACGTTGGCGGCGGTCAGCCGAACCTCCGTCGGCACGTCGAGCCCGCTGCGTTCGAGCATGTCCAGGCCAAAGCCGAAGCGGTGCGCGAGCAGGCGCTCGCGCAGGTGCTGCATCGTTTCCGCTCCGCTGCGCTGGCGGGCCGCCCGTGCGAACAGCACGTCGAACGCGTCCTCGCGCCCGGCCGAGCCGACGTGCATCCGCCCCAGCGCAGTGCCGAGGTTGCGCAGCAGCTGCACGTGCTGCTCCTCATCCGCGCTGTCCAGCAGCGTGGCCAGGGTGTCGCCCTCGCCCGAATCGGAAATGATGACGATGCGCTGGTCAATGTCGTAGCCAAGGAGGACCGGGCCTGGCCGGACATCTTCGCTTAACGACGTCGTGAACTGGTAAGCAACCACTTCCCGCAAAAAGGCAGCGTCCTCCAGCACGTTGCCGGTCTCCGGCGAGTACTTCACCACGACGGTCCGGTGCTGCAGGAACGGGTTGTTGGACACGCGGGCACGGAACACGCTGGCAACGCCGGAGCCCCCCAGACGCTGTACCTCGCCGAGCGTCTGGGTGCCGCCGTAGCGCCGAGTGAGAATCTCCTCCGCCTCGGCGATGATCTGCTCTTGGTCCATGCTGAACCTCTCCTTGCGGGTTACTCGGTTCTCAGTGTGACATACCAGTGGCCCCGGGCGCGACGTTTCCGCCATTCCCGGGGCCGTGGAACCGAATTGGCTCTTACTCAGCCTTCTCGTCGGCCTTCTCGTCGGCCTTCGGCTTGAAGTCCACGCCGGACTCCTTGCGCTGCTCCTTCGTAATCGGGGCGGGCGCGTCGGTCAGCGGGTCGACGCCGCCGCCGGACTTCGGGAACGCGATGACGTCGCGGATGGAGTCGAAGCCGCCGAGCAGGGATACGATGCGGTCCCAGCCGAAGGCGATGCCGCCGTGCGGGGGTGCACCGAACGCGAACGCGTCGAGCAGGAAGCCGAACTTCTCGCGGGCCTCTTCCTCGCTGATGCCCATGACGTCGAAGACGCGCTCCTGCACGTCGCGCTGGTGAATACGGATCGAGCCGCCGCCGATCTCGTTGCCGTTGCAGACGATGTCGTAGGCGTACGCCAGCGCCTCGCCCGGGTTCTTATCAAAGTTGTCCAAGTACTCCGGCTTCGGCGAGGTGAACGCGTGGTGGACGGCGGTCCACTTCGAGTGGCCGAGGGCGACATCGCCGGACGCGGTGGCGTCCGCAGACGGCTCGAACAGCGGCGCGTCGACGACCCAGGTGAACGCCCAGTCGCCGTCCTTGATCAGGTCGAGCTTCTTCGCAATCTCGCCACGGGCAGCGCCGAGGAGCGCGCGGGAGGCCTTGGTCTCGCCCGCAGCGAAGAAGATGCAGTCGCCCGGCTTCGCGCCGACGTGGTCGGCGATGCCGGCCTTCTCCTCGTCCGTAATGTTCTTGGCCACTGGGCCGCCCAGGGAGCCGTCCTCCTGCACGAGGATGTAGGCCAGGCCTTTGGCGCCGCGCTGCTTGGCCCAGTCCTGCCACGCATCGAGCTGGCGACGCGGCTGGGAGGCGCCGCCGTCCATCACAACAGCGCCGACGTACTCAGCGTTGAAGACGCGGAAGGTGGTGTCCTTGAAAAACTCGGTGCAGTCCTGCAGCTGGATGTCAAAGCGCAGGTCCGGCTTGTCCGAGCCGTACTTCTCCATCGCGTCCTTGTAGGTCATGCGCGGGATCGGGGTGGTGATCTCGTAGCCGATCAGCTTCCACAGTTCCGTGACGATCTGCTCGGCCAGGGCGATGACGTCGTCCTGGTCCACGAAGCTCGCCTCGACGT
Organism: Corynebacterium sp. Marseille-P8863; assembly: GCF_946902955.1. Classification (NCBI taxonomy): domain Bacteria; kingdom Bacillati; phylum Actinomycetota; class Actinomycetes; order Mycobacteriales; family Corynebacteriaceae; genus Corynebacterium; species Corynebacterium sp. Marseille-P8863. The sequence continues at coordinate 171,367 of NZ_CAMPQC010000004.1, forward strand.
CCAGCTGGGTGAACTCCGGCTGGCGGTCGGCGCGGAAGTCCTCGTCGCGGTAGCACCGCGCGATCTGGTAGTAGCGCTCCATGCCGGCGACCATGAGCAGCTGCTTGAACAGCTGCGGGGACTGCGGCAGCGCGTACCAGCTGCCCGGGCGGAGGCGGGCCGGGACGAGGAAGTCGCGCGCGCCCTCCGGGGTGGAGCGGGTCAGCGTCGGCGTCTCGATTTCGGTGAAGCCGTTTTCATCCAGCACGCGGCGGGCGGCCTGGTTCGCCTTCGCGCGCAGGCGCAGCGCGTTCGCCTGACGCTCGCGGCGCAGGTCCAGGTAGCGGTACTTCAGGCGGGTCTCCTCGCCGACCTCGCTGGAGGAGGCGTCCTCGATCTGGAACGGCAGCGCGGCCGCCTTGTTCAGCACGGTGAGCTCGGAGACGTTGACCTCGATCTCGCCGGAGGCCAGGTTCGGGTTCTGCGAGCCCTCCGGGCGCGGTTCAACCACGCCGGTGACCTGGATGACGTACTCGCTGCGCAGGTCGTGCGCGGCCTCCGCCACCTCGGATTCGCGGAACACAACCTGCGCCAGGCCGGAACGGTCGCGCAGGTCGATGAAGATCACGCCGCCGTGGTCGCGGCGTCGGCCCACCCAACCGGTGAGCGTAACGGTCTGTCCATCGAGTTCTTTGCGGAGATCACCCGCAAGGTGAGTGCGCAGCACGGTCTCTTCCACGTCCTTCCACGTGAGGGCAAAACTTGAACGCCAAAAACTCTACCCGTAGGCGTCGTCAAGCGTTGAAGCGCCCCGTTTCGCTTCTTCTCTGCACGGCACAGGCGCGGGGATGCAGCGCTGCACGCGGTTTTTTGGCAAGATTTGCAGCATGACGTTTAAGAATGATTTTGGTCAGGGCCAAGGCCGCCGCGCGCAGACGAGTTCCGGCAGCGGCCGGGCTGGAGGCGGCGGCATCCCCATCGCCGTGGGCGGCGGCGGTATCGGCACGATCATTCTCCTGGCTATTGTGTTCTTCCTCAACGGCGGCCTGGGCGGGCTCACCGGCGGCCCCTCGGACCCGCAGGGCCAGTCCCAGCAAAGCCCCGGCGCCCAGGGCGACTACGACCTGAGCCACTGCGATGCCCCGGGCGCGGCGAACGAGTACGACGACTGCCGCGCGGAGGCCACCGCCCGCTCGGTCGACCAGGTGTGGGCCGAAGTCCTGCCGGCGCAGGCGAACATTGAGTACACCCCCGCAGACATCAACCTATTCCGCAGCGATGTCAGTACTGGCTGTGGGTACGCAACGGCCGATACCGGCCCGTTCTACTGCCCAAACGACACCACTGCCTACCTCGACGTGTCCTTCTTTGAGCAGCTCGGCCAGCTGGGCGGCTCCGATGGCGCGCTCTCCCAGGAGTACGTCACCGCGCACGAGATGGGCCACCACATCCAGAACCTCGAGGGCACCCTGGGCCTGAGCGACTACAAGAACCCGGGCGAGGACTCCGCCGCCGTGGCCATCGAGCTCCAGGCCGATTGCTACGCCGGCATCTGGGCCAAGCACGCCTCCGAGGGGCCGGACGCGGCGCTCGAGCCGATTACGGACGAGCAGCTCAACCAGGCAATTCAGACCGCGCAGGCGATCGGCGACGACAGCATCCAGCGCAAGTCCGGCGGCGATGTGGATCCGGATTCCTGGACCCACGGCTCCTCCGAGCAGCGCGCCGAGGCCTTCAAGTCCGGCTACACCACCGGCCAGATGTCCGCCTGCGACACGCTCAACCGCGGCGTCTACCAGGACGCCTAGAGCCACATCGCTTATCGACGCCCACGTGCCACCACCGCTACCCTCGTGGGCATGAGCGAAACGTCATCCCCCCAGAACCGCGCCAACCGCGCTGTGCCGTTTATGGCCGCGTTCAACGCCATTGAAGGCTTCCTGCGCGAGGAGCTAGGGGCAAAGAAGTCGGACTCCTTCAAGTGGATGACCAGGCAGGCGGCGAAGAAGGGCGTGGTGAGCCGCGACCAAGCTGACCTGCTTGTGGAGTACGCGGAGCTGCGCAACGCGATCTCGCACGGCGAGTACCGCGACCTGCGCCCCATTGCAGAGCCGCTGCAGGAGACCGTGGACGAGATTGAGCGTCTGCGCGACGCGCTGCTCACCCCGGCGCTGGCCCTCGAAGTGGTCCAGACGCAAGCCGTGATTACGTTCGCCCCGGACGACGACATCCGGGAGCCGCTGCGCGCGTTGCGGGAGACCGGCCACAGGCAGTTCCCCGTCTACGACGCCGGCGCCTGCGTCGGGTTGCTCACCACCAACGCGCTGGCTCGCTGGGTGGCGGGCGAACTGGACGCAAACAACCACCTCACCCCGACCACGGTCAAGCAGGTGCTCGATCTGTCGGGGCGGCACGACCAGCCGGTCTTCCTGCCACGGTCCGTCACCGCCGCAGTAGCCGTTGATGCGCTGACCACGCCGCTGGACAGCGGCGCGCTCCCCCGCCTGGCCATCATCACCGAGTCCGGCTCACCCAGCCAGCGCCCCTTCGCGGTACTGGTGGCTACCGACATTCCTGCCCTACTGGCGGCCCGCTAACCGCGACGATCAACGGAAAGGACACCCACGGATGCAGTTCGGCGTCTTTACCATCGGCGACGTCACCGCGGACCCCACCAACGGCGCGACCCCGACCGAGAAACAGCGGATCGACGCGATGACACAGATCGCGCTGAAGACCGAGGAGGTCGGGCTCGATGTCTTCGCCACAGGCCAGCACCACAACCCGCCGTTCGTCCCGTCTTCTCCGACGACCCACCTGGCCTACATTGGTGCGAAAACCTCCTCCATCCTGCTCTCCACGTCAACCACGCTGATCACCACCACGGACGGGACCCTGTCAGGCTCTCGGAGGATTACTCCTTCTTGCAGAACCTGGTGGATGGCCGCATGGACCTCATGCTCGGGCGCGGTAACACCGGCCCCGTCTACCCCTGGTTTGGCAAGGACATCCGCAAGGGCATCCCGCTCGCGGTGGAGCACTACCACCTCCTGCGCAGGCTGTGGCGCGAGCAGAACGTCAACTGGGAGGGCACGTTCCGCACCCCGTTGCACGGGTTCACCACCACGCCCGCGCCGCTTGAGGGCGTGCCGCCATTCGTGTGGCACGGATCCATCCGCTCGCCGCAGATCGCCGAGCAGGCGGCGTACTACGGCGATGGGTTCTTCCACAACAATATTTTTTGGAACAAGGAGCACACCGCGAAGATGGTCGGCATCTACCGTCGGCGCTTCGCCGCGTACGGGCACGGCGCGGCGGATCAGGCCATCGTCGGGCTCGGTGGCCAGGTGTACATCGCGGATTCTGAGGAACAGGCGAAACGCGAGTTCCGCCCATACTTTGACAACGCGCCCGTCTACGGCCACGGGCCCTCGCTGGAAGAGTTCACCGACATCACCCCGCTGACCGTGGGCACTCCCGAGATGGTCATCGAGCGTACGATGCAGTTCGCTGATTGGGTCGGGGACTATCAGCGCCAGCTGTTCCTTATTGACCACGCCGGACTCCCACTCGAGGTGGTGCTCCGCCAGATCGAGCGCCTCGGCACGGAAGTGGTCCCTGAGCTGCGCAGAAGGATGGAAGCGCGCCGCCCGGTCCACGTTCCGAGCGACCCTCCCACGTTTGCGTCCCTCGCACGTGCAAAGCGCGATGGGAAGAATCTGGCGCACTTTCGCGTTTCACCCGGAGAAGCACAGGAGCAATCCAAGCACGAATAGCCGGGCAATGTAGCGAAGGAGCACCCACCACAGCATGAAGCAGCTCATGGTAGTCACCGCAGGTCTGTCGCAGCCGTCCACCACGAGACAGGTGGCGGATGAGATCGCGGCGGCGGTCCGCTCCGCCGTCGGCGGGCGTGGCGAAGACCTCGAGGTCACCACGATCGAGGTCCGCGAGTACGCCACCGAGCTCACGCAGCTCATGCTCACCGGGATGCCCTCCCCCAGGCTTGATCAGGTCAAACGAGACATGTCCGCCGCCGACGCCCTCGTCGCGGTCTCCCCGGTGTTTCAGGGCAGCTACAGCGGCCTGTTCAAGATGTTCTTCGACGCCCTGGACCCCAACGCGTTGACCGACATGCCCACCATCGTCGCCGCGACAGCTGGCTCCGAGCGCCATTCCCTCGTCACCGAATACGCGCTGCGCCCGCTGCTCACGTACCTGCACGCGACGGTGGTCCCCACCTCACTTTTCGCCGCCACTGCTGACTTCGGCGATGCCAACGGCGCCTCGTTCCAGCGGCGGATCAGCCGCGCTGCCAGCGAGCTCGCAGCGCGCATCGTCACCACCAGCGGCGCGGTCGAAGGATTGAGCGGCCCGCCGGAGGGCGTCACTCGCCGCACCGGCACGGACCCTGCCGAAGATTTCGTCCCGTTTTCCCAGCTGTTGGAAGGCCACACGGGGACGCTGAGCTAATCCCACGATGCGGTATCATCGCGCGCATGCCCCACAATACTGTTAGCGTCGTTGACCTTTTCAGCATCGGTATCGGTCCGTCGTCTTCGCACACGGTGGGCCCGATGCGCGCATCCCTCGCGTTCGTCGAAAAACTCGGCGTGCTGCCCGCATTCGTCCGCGTGGAACTGCGCGGCTCCCTCGCCGCCACTGGTGTGGGCCACGGCACCGACCGCGCAACGCTGCTCGGCCTGGTTGGCTACACCCCCACGACCACGTCGGCCGACATCGCCCCGAAACCCGGCGACCCGGTGCCCGAACACGGAACGATCTCGGGCCCTGCCGGCGAGGTCGAGTACGAGGTGACGTTTAACCCCACTCCGGTCTCGCAGCACCCGAACTGCCTCATCTTTGACGCCTGGGACGCCGACGGCAACCGCATCGCCACCCGCAAGGAGTACTACTCCGTCGGCGGCGGCTTCATCCTGGACCGCACCGGCATGGAGGAGCACCGCAACGAAGCCGGTGTGGCCACCGTCCGCGACAACGAGCCCGCGCCGTACGAGTTCAATGACGCGAAGACCCTCGTCGCACTCTGTGAAGAAAGCGGCCTGTCCATCGCTGAGCTCGTCCGCGCCAACGAAGAGGCGCTGCATGGCAAAGCGCTTCTCGACGCCCACCTCGACGCCGTCTGGGACGTCATGCAGGAATGCGTCGCCCACGGGTTGAAGACGGAGGGCACCCTGCCCGGCGGCCTTGGCGTGAAGCGCCGCGCCCACCGCCTCCACCGCCTGCTCACCGCGGAGTACGAGGAATCCACTGCCCGCGGCCTCGACGCCATGGAGTGGGTCAACCTCTACGCGCTTGCTGTGAATGAGGAAAACGCCGCCCACGGCCAGGTCGTCACCGCGCCCACGAACGGTGCCGCCGGCATCATCCCCGCGGTGATGCACTACTGCCGCGATTTCACCGACGGCGCGTTCACCCAGGAGCAGGCGCGAAACTTCCTGCTCACCGCTGGTGCGGTGGGCATCATCATCAAGACAAACGCGTCGATCTCCGGAGCCGAGGTCGGCTGCCAGGGCGAGGTCGGCTCAGCCTCCGCGATGGCCGCCGCCGGCATGTGCGCGGTCCTTGGCGGTACGCCGGCGCAGATTGAGAACGCGGCCGAGATCGCGCTCGAGCACAACCTCGGCCTCACGTGCGACCCGGTCGGCGGCCTGGTGCAAGTCCCGTGCATCGAGCGCAACGCCATCGGCGGGGTCAAGGCGATTAACGCAGCCCGGCTGGCCAAGCTTGGCGACGGCACCAACATCGTCACCCTCGACGACGTCGTCGAGACCATGGCGACGACCGGCCGCGACATGATGACCAAGTACAAGGAGACCTCGATGGGCGGCCTGGCAGTCCAGCTCGGGCTGCCAGTCAACATCACTGAGTGCTAGCGCAGCTGCGCGATAACCGCCTCGGCGCTGAGCCCCACGGTCTCCTGGCTGTGCGCGGCGAGGTCCTTTATCGCGATCTCGCCGGACTCCAGCTCGCGGTCGCCGAGGACGAGCGCGTACTTGGCACCGGCGCGGTCGGCGCCCTTCATGGCGCCCTTGAGCCCGCGGCCGCCGTAGGCCATGTCGGCGGAGACACCGGCGGCGCGGAGGGCGTCGATAAGCACTGCCATGCGCGCCTGCGCGGCCTCGCCGATGCCGACACCGAACACGTCGACGCGGCGATCCACCCCGTCGAGGGTGACGCCTTCCGCCTCGAGGGCGAGCACGGCGCGGTCCACGCCGAGGCCGAAGCCGATGCCGGAGAGGTCCTGGCCACCGATCTGCGCCATGAGCCCGTCGTAGCGGCCGCCGCCACCGATGCCGGACTGCGCGCCGAGGCCGTCGTGGACGAACTCGAAGCAGGTCTTGGTGTAGTAGTCCAAGCCTCGGACCATACGCGGGTTCACCACGTACTCCACGCCCATCTCGTCGAGGGAGGCGCGCACCTGGTCGAAGTGCTTGCGGCAGTCGTCATCGAGGTAGTCGAGCATGAGCGGGGCGTCCGCGGTCATTTCGCGGACCTTCTCGCGCTTGTCGTCAAGCACGCGCAGCGGGTTGATCTCGGCGCGGTGGCGGGTCTCCTCGTCCAGCGGAAGGGAGAACAGGAAGTCCTGTAGCTTCTGGCGGTACTCGGGGCGGCAGTTGCGGTCGCCCAGGCTGGTCAGCTCTAGACGGAACCCGGTCAAACCAATGGACCGGAAGCAGCGGTCCGCGAGCGCGATGACCTCCGCATCCAGCAGGGGGTCGTCCACGCCGATCGCCTCCACGCCGACCTGCTGGAGCTGGCGGTAACGGCCGGCCTGCGGGCGCTCGTAGCGGAAGAACGGGCCGTAGTAGTTCAGCTTGACCGGCAGGTACCCGCGATCCAGGTTGTGCTCGATGACGGCGCGCATCACGCCCGCGGTGCCCTCCGGGCGCAGCGTGACCGAGCGGTCGCCACGGTCCGTAAAGGTGTACATCTCCTTGGACACCACGTCTGTGGACTCGCCAACGCCGCGGGCGAACAGCGTGGTGTCCTCGAAGACCGGCAGCTCAACGTGCTGGTACCCGGCCAGGTGAGCCTGCCGCGCGAACTCGTCGCGGACGCGGTGGAATGTCGCCGACTGCGGCGGCACGTAATCGGGCAGGCCCTTCGGGGCGGACAGCGGCTGGACCTTCTCGGTCTTCTTCGATTCACTCACGAGTTCAAAGTTTAGCGGTCCGGGTTGGCCTGCAGCAGGAACGGGTTGGTCGCGCGCTCCTGCCCCATCACCGTGGTCGGTCCGTGGCCGGGCAGCACGACGCAAACGTCGTCGAGGTCCCACACGGGGCCGCGCAGCGACGCGCGCATCGCGGCGGGGTCCGAGTGCTCGAAGTCCGTGCGGCCGATCGCGCCGCGGAACAGGACGTCGCCGGAGAAGACCAGCGGGCCGGTCTCCCCCGCCGTTTCCGTCTTTTCCTCCGCTGCGTCTTCCACGAGCAGCACAGATCCCGGCGAGTGCCCGGGGGCGTGTCGGACGGTAAAGGTGGTGTCGGCGAGGGTGAGCGAGTGGGCGTCGAGAAGCGAGCGCACCTCGCGCGGGGGTTGCATCGACGTTGCGTCAAAGAGCTGGCGGGTCGAGTCCGGCAGGCCGAGGCCGCCGTCGAGCATGAACTCGTCGTCTGGGTGGATGTACACCGGGACATCGAAACGGGCGGCGTCCCGCGTGTGGTCAAGGTGGCCGTGGGTGCACACCACGGCGGCAAGCGTCGCCTGCTCGCGGGTGAGAAACTCGGTGACGGGCTCGTAGGCGCCCATTCCGGGGTCGATCACCACCGCTTCGCGTGACTCCTCCGAAAGGAGCACGTAGCAGTTGGTTTGGAACGGGCCTGCGGCAAAACCTGAAAGCTTCATACGGCAATAATAAAGCGGGCGCCCGACCCAGTGGCCGGAAACGCCCGCGTGCGGGGAGCAGACTTGCTTACTTCAGCGCGTCCTCTGCTGCCTGGTAGTCCGGCTCGGTGGTGATCTCGGAGACGAGCTCGGTGTGGATGACCTTGTGGTCAGCGTCCGTCACCACGACGGCGCGAGCGCACAGGCCCTTGAGCGGGGAGCCCTCGAGGGTCAGGCCAAAGTCGTCGGCGAAGGAAGAGCGGAACGCGGACAGCGCCTCGACGCTCTCGATGCCCTCGGCGGCGCAGAAACGCTGCTGCGCGAACGGCAGGTCCTTGGAGATGCACAGGACCTCGGTGTTGTCCAGGGACGCGGCGAGCTCGTTGAACTTGCGCACGGAGTTCGCGCACACGCCGGTGTCCAGGGACGGGAAGATGTTCAGGACGAGGCGCTTGCCCGAGTAGTCCGCCAGGGACTTCTCGCTCAGGTCGCCCGCGACGAGCGTTGCGTTGGGCAGCGCGTCGCCGACCTTGGGCAGCTCGCCGGAAGTAGTGGTCTCATTGCCTTCAAAAGTAACGGTAGCCATGGGCGCGATTCTATGGACGCGAGTCAGGCCTCGCAAGGGTTGATCAAGCGGCGGCCCAAGCACTGCTAGGCTTAAGCCCCGAAATTCACCTGCCGAGCGCACCAGCGCTTAGCGACGCTACGCAACACACAAGTGAGGTATCTCAGGTGGCCGACAACCAAAAACGGGGCGAAGAAGCCCTCACCCACCTCAAGCGCGAGCTTGATTCCCGCGACCGCAAGGAGAAGTCCAAGCCGCTCACCGTGGCGGCGCTGTCCGCAGTGGTGATTGCCGTGGTCGGCGGCGGCATCTACTTCGCCGCGACGCAGAATGACGGAAGCGAGGACGTCACGGCCCAGGACACCACCGCTTCCTCGGAAGCCGCCGAGTCCTCCGAGACCGAGCCCAGCATCGACCCCTCCCAGTTCGAAGCGGTTGCCACCGAGCGCGCGACGGCGCTGCCCGCGACCGTGTCCTGCTCGTACAACGACAGCCCACAGGCTGGCGAAGGTGAGGCAGAGGCTGGCAAGCCGAAGACCGAGGACGTCTCCACGGAGGGCAAGGTCAACGTCGAGCTGGACACCAGCGCAGGCCCGATCGGCATGGAGCTGGACCGCAGCGTCTCGCCCTGTACCGTCAACGCCATCGAGCACCTGGCCTCGGAAAAGTACTTCGACGGCAGCGTGTGCCACCGCCTGACCACCAACGAAGGCCTCAAGGTCCTCCAGTGCGGCGACCCGTCCGGCACCGGCTCGGGCGGACCTGGCTTCCAATTTGCCAACGAGTTCCCCACCGACGAGGCCCTCGAGTCCGTCGACGAGTCCCAGCTCCAGATCCCCGAGGGTGTCTCCGACGAGGAGAAGGAACAGTACAAATCCATGGCCCTGCAGCAGGACCAGAAGCGTTACCCGCGCGGGTCCATTGCGATGGCCAACGCAGGCGTGGGCACGAACGGTTCGCAGTTCTTCCTCAACTACGGCGATTCCATCCTGCCCCCGATGTACACCTACTTTGGCCAGATCAACCAGGAGGGCCTTGACACCCTCGACGCGATCGCCGAGAAGGGTACTCAGGACGGTGGCCAGGACGGCGCGCCCGCCGAAGAGGTTAAGATCAATTCCGCTACTGTCAAGTAGCACGCGCGATACCTTCTGGTATCGTTGCTCGTGCCGCCAGACACTCTTGAGCGCACCCGACATGACACAAAACGCACGTGAGCAGTTCATTTAAAGTTCATCTTGCGTTGCGAGAACATTGAAGAAATGCCGGGAAAACTGTTGCGTACCCTTTGGTGTCTGGCTAAGGTAATCAACGTTCAATCGAAGATCTCCGAAAGATAGGGAATCAGATGCAGTTCCGCAAGGGCCTCCTCGCCGCCGCAACCGCAGCAGCTGTCATGTCCACCGGCGCAGTTGCAGCTACCGCTGACACCACGGTCACCACCCGCACCACCACCCCGACGGCGACCGCCAAGGCTGAGCCGACCGAAACCACCAAGGCCGAGCCGACCAAGACCACCGAGTCGAAGCCGACCACGACCTCCAAGCCGTCCAACGGCCCGAAGGTCAAGACCGGCGACAACAACAAGAAGGACGAGGGTTCCTCCGTCAAGGACATGTCCCCGTCCGAGATCCGCGACTGGATCGCAGTGTTCACCGCCGTCATCGGCGCTCTGGGCACCCTGTTCGCGTTCCTGGACAAGTACCTGCGCGCGTAATTGCGGAGTCACCGCGCACCCTTGGGCGCGTGAGCACAGCCCGGCCCCTGTGGCCGGGCTTTTTGCTTGCGATGCTCTGCCCTGCCCGCCGACTCAACGAGTGCCTCGCTCGGCGTCATGAGCGGGTTTGGCCTACTTGACGAGAATCGGGTGACGAGGACGTCGCGGTCCCTTCTTCTCGCATCTTCGTCAACCCATTCTCGTCAAGTAGGCGCTGATTGGGTGGTAGAGCCTGGTGGAGGCCCAACGGACCGCTGCTGCGGCACCCAGGGTCGAGCGAACCTCTGGGGTATGAGCCCGCCACGCCCGGGCATCGCCGATCCCGGTCACAGACAGTGTCGTTGAACGCGAGCAGCGGCACCGTCCCACTCTCTCAACATTGAGAGGAGGACGGCGCCGCTGCGCCAGGTTAGTTCCCCTACGGGGAGGCTGCTAGGAAAGCTCTGCGATCGGGCCAAGCACCTGGTCGATCGGACCAGCGAAGACGACGGCCAGCAGGCCGAGGAGGGCGAGCACACCTGCAACGGCGCCCATGATGGTGCCCAGGTTTGCGGTGCTACCGTCCTGCGCACCCTGCTCGTCGCCCGGCGTCGGCTCCTCGGACGGCTTGGGCTCCTCGGACGGCTTGGGCTCCTCGGTCGGCTTCGGGTCAGCGGCTGCAACGGTGACCGGAACCGTCAGCTCGGTGCCAGCGTCGGTGGTGATGGTCAGCGTCTGCTCGCCTGCGGCCTCGGCCGGGATTTCGATGTCCACGGTCGCGCGGCCCTGCTCACCCAGGCCGTTGTCCGCCTCGGTGGTGGAGGCGTCGATGTCGGCGGTCGCGGTGGCGTCGCCAAGCGTGACGGTGGCCTGCTTTGCCATCGGCTCCCCCTCGGACGAGTAGTTGAGAGAGGAGAGCTTGATGGAGGCGGTGGTGCCTGCCTTCAGCTCCTCCGGCAGGACCACGCCGACGTCCTTCTGGCCCTTGCGCACGCCAACTTCGTCGGACTTCAGGTAGTCAACGAACGCCTGCAGGTCGTTGTAGCCAACGTTGAGCAGGTCGCGGACGTCGTCCGGGTTCACAAAGTTGTCGCCGCCAGAGAACAGGAAGGAGGAACCTGCAATGCGGTAGTCCTTGTCGTCCTCGAGCGGCTGACCGTCAATGGTTACGGAGGTGATGCGCTCACCGGTCTCAGCCTCCGGGTTGTAGGTGTAGGCGACGTTGTTGGACAGGCCCATGTCCAGGCGTGGGCGGCCGGACTTCTCGGCGTCCTCCTTGCTCTGCCACTGACGCTCGAGGGCGTCCTTGATGGCCTTGCCGGACAAGGTTGCCACCGAGATGTCGTTGCCAAACGGCTGGACCTGGAAGGCCTCCTGGTAGGTCACGTCGCCGGCCTCGAGGTCCGCGCGGACGCCGCCAGCGTTCATGATGCCCAGGTCGATGTGCTCGTCGAGCGACTTGTCCATCGCGTAAAGCGCGGACTCAGCGAGCATGTTGTTCGCGGTGGACTCGGTACCACGGTTCGAGCCGGTGTTCTCCCCGGGGTTGGAGCCACGCAGGTAGGTGTCCTGGACGTTGGCCACGACCTCCTCGCCGAGCTTGCCGGCTTCCGCCTTCGCCTCGTCGACGATCTTCTGCACCTCGGCGTCCGGGGTGATGTCCAGGGTGACCAGGGACTCGGCGTCGTACTGCTCGAACGCCGGTGCCTCGATCTCCCCGGTGGTCTTGTTGTAGGTGAAGTCCAGGTCCGTCACGACCTTGCCGTACTCCCAAGACTGTGCGTTCGGCACCGGGGCATCGGCGTTGACCACGTTCACGTGGCTGTCGCCGCCGAACATGAAGTCGACATACTCCGGGTCCAGCTTCGGCGCGCCGGTCTCGACCGGGTCGTGGATGAGGGCGACGACCACGTCGGCCTTCTTCTCATCCTTCAGCTTCTTCGCTTCCTTATTCACCTGCTCGGAGGAGTCGGTGAAGTTCAGGCCGGCGACATTATCCGGGCTGGACTTGCTCTTGGTCAGGTTGGAGGTGGTGCCCACCAGCCCAACCTTCACGCCGTCAATCTCGACGATCTTCGAGGCCTCCAGGTCGCGGGAGCCGTCCTCCTTGAACACGTTCGCGCCGAGCTGGATGTCACCGGTACCCGGGTTGATGCGGTCAATCAGGTCCTTGTAGCCCTTATCAAACTCGTGGTTGCCAGCAGCGGAGCCCGCGGTGCCAACGGCCTTGACAAAGTCCATGGTGTATTTGTCGTCTGAGATCGCGGAGACGAATGCCGAGCCGCCCTGGTTATCGCCCGAGCTGGTGACGATAGTGTTGGCGTTCTTGTCTCGCAGGAAGTTGATGATGCCGGCGATGTTTGCGGCACCCATCTCGTCGCCCTTCTTCGGGGTGACCTCGCCCGTTTCCTTGTCCGTGGACAGGTTCGCCTCGAGGCGGCCGTGGAAGTCGGTGAAGTTAGCGATGCTAATCTGCACCTTCTCATCGTCCGCGGCAAAAGCCGGGACAGCGGTGACCACCAGCGCGGTCGACGTAGTTGCGGCGATCAGCGCGCCGGCGCGACGGAAAGAAAACACTTGGAACTCCTCTGCGTGTGAAATAGGGGTCTCACTGTTTTCTAGCGCGAGATCAGCTCGCTCGCAGCACAACGTACGTACTGTGACAGGTCGGCCTTGAGATTCAAGGCGGACGTCGCCAAGAATTCACCCGCTGTTCAACTTCGGCACGCAGAGCGCGCTTTACGACGTCACCCTGTAGATGTCGTAGACGCCCTCCACGTTCCGCAACTGATTCATCAGCGCGCCCAGCTGCTTCGTGTCGGACACCTCGATGGTGAACCGTACGTTAGCGATCCGGTCGTCCGAAGCCTGGGAAGACAGCGCCAAGATCGGGAGGTTCTGGTCCGTCATGACGCCGGTGAGCTCTGCGAGCAGCCCGTGGCGGTCCAGTGCCTCGACCTGGAGGGTGGCCAGCGAGGCACCGCCTGCCGTGGATTTTGTGGACCACGCGACGTCGATAAGCCGCTCCGGCTCCTCACGCAACTTGGCCGCATTGGTGCAGTCGGTGCGGTGGACCGAGACTCCCCCGCCGCGGGTGACAAAGCCGAAGATCTCATCACCTGGCACCGGTTGACAACACTTGGCCAACTTCGCCATGACGTCTGGGCTCCCCTGCACGAGGATACCGCTGGCGGACTCGCGCGGATCCCGCCGCACCAGTTCCGACATCGGGGCGCGGTCCGCGAGCGCATCGACCGCGTCCTCCTCGTTGCCAAACAGGTCGACGAACATTTTGCCCACGTGCTGCGCGGAGACGTGACCGGCTCCGATCGCGGTATACAGGGCGTCCACATCCGGGTAGTGCAGCTGCTTGGCCACCCTGCGCATCGACTCCGCCGTGAACAGGCGGTACATGGGCAGCCCTCCGCGCTGCACCTCCGCGGCCAGCGCGTCGCGCCCCGCCTCCAGGTGCTCCTCGCGGCGCTCCTTGGCAAACCACTGGCGGATCTTCGTCTTCGCTCGCGGCGAGACCACGAAGTCCTGCCAGTCCCGGCTCGGGCCGGCGTTTTGGTCCTTGGAGGTAAAGATCTCCACCCGGTCGCCGGATTCCAGTTTGGTCTCCAAGGCCACGAGTTTGCCGTTGACCTTCGCACCAATGCACCGGTGCCCCACCTCCGTGTGCACGGCGTAGGCGAAGTCGACCGGGGTGGACCCCGCTGGCAAGTTCACCACGTCGCCCTTCGGGGTGAACGCGAAGAGCTGCTGGCTGGTCAGGTCGTAGCGCAGCGAATCAAGGAACTCGTCCGGGTCAGCCGCTTCCTTCTGCCAGTCCAGAAGCTGGCGCATCCACGCCATCTCATCCACTTCGTTCTGGTTGCCCTTGTGGGAGCCCTTCGTCTCCTTGTAGCGCCAGTGCGCCGCAACCCCGTACTCGGCGTTGTAGTGCATGTCGTGGGTGCGCACCTGCACCTCGAGCGGGCGGCCCGTGTCCGTCATCACCGTAGTGTGCAGCGACTGGTAGACGCCGAAGCGCGGGTTGGAAATATAGTCCTTGAACCGTCCGGGCATGGCCGAGTACAGGGCGTGGACGACGCCGACCGCGGCATAGCAATCGTGCACCGTATCCACCAGGACGCGGATGCCCACCAGGTCGAAGATCTCGTTGAACTCGTGTCCCCGCACCACCATCTTCTGGTAAATGGACCAGTAGTGCTTCGGGCGCCCCATCACCTCGGCCTCGATACCGTTGGCTTTCAGCTCAGACTGGATCTGTTCCGTGAGCTCTTGAAGCGCCCGGTCACGCGAGGGGGCCCGATCCGCCACGAGGCGTACGATCTCCTCGTACTTCTTCGGGTACAGGATGGCAAAGGCCAGGTCCTCCAGCTCCCACTTCACCGACGCCATGCCGAGGCGGTGTGCCAACGGCGCGATGACGTCGAGCGTCTCCTTCGCCTTCTTCGCCTGCTTCTCGGGTGGGAGGAAGCGCATCGTGCGCATATTGTGCAGGCGGTCCGCCACCTTGATCACCAACACTCGCGGGTCCTTCGCCATGGCGACAATCATCTTCCGGATCGTCTCCGCTTCCGCCGCCTTACCCAGCTCCACTTTGTCCAGCTTGGTCACGCCGTCGACCAAACGGGCCACCTCCGGACCGAAGTCAGCCGTCAGGTCGTCCAGGGTGTAGTCGGTGTCCTCCACCGTATCGTGCAGGAGCGCGGCGACCACGGTGGTGGTGTCCATGCCGATCTCAGAGCAGATCGTCGCTACAGCGAGGGGGTGGGTGATGTAGGGGTCGCCGGATTTGCGGAACACGCCCTCATGCAGGCGCTCGGCGGTCCCGTAGGCGCGGTTGAGCAGCTCAACGCTGGCCTTCGGGTGGTACTTCCGGTGAATCGAAAGCAGCGGGTCCAGGACCGGATTGATCTTCGGGCGCCCGCCGCCCGTGAGCGAGCGCGCCAGCCGCGCGGAGACGCTACGCACCGTTTGACCTGAGCGCTTAGAAGTTTTCTCGTGCGACACCGGGGCCTCCCGCCAGACTTTAAACCAGACTGCACACCGAAACGAAAGTCAGTGTAAGAGTCTGATTCTAGTCGCTTCAGCGCCCTCCGTCGTCCAAAACCACCAACGGGGCGTCGCCGAGGCGCTCGCGGCCGCCGAGCCCGTCGACTTCGAGCACGACCACGTAGCCGACGACTTTGCCGCCTGCGCGCTCGATGAGGTTGGTGGCAGCCACGAGCGTGCCACCGGTGGCAAGGACATCGTCGACAAGCACGACGCGCTTCCCCTCAAGCTGCATGCCGTCTTCGGGGATCTCGAGCGCCGCGGTGCTGTACTCGGTCTGGTACTCCTGGGTGATCACCGGCGGCGGCAGCTTGCCCTGCTTGCGGATGGCCAGGATGCCAACGCCCATGTCAAAGGCGACAGCGGAGCCGAGCAGGAAACCGCGGGCATCCAAACCGCCGATGAGGTCACCGCCGAGCTGCTTGCTGGCCTCAGCCATTTCGCGGATGACGGCGTTGAGCGCGTCGGCGTCGGCAAGCACCGGGGTGAGATCTTCGAACAACACGCCCTCAGCTGGAAAGTCGGGTACGCGGCGCACCTTATCAGCGAGCGCTTCCTGCGCGGACGAATACTTGTTGTCTGTCTTAGCCATGGGCCGGGGCATCCTCGTTATCAGAGTGTTGGTACGGAGTGAATTCTGGCAGCGGGAACTATTGCTGCCCACCAGATGACGATGGTATTGCATCCTGCGGCATGATGCGCCATCGGTCCATGTTCCAGCCGATTCCCGCCAGACCGGTGTACGGCACGACGTTGCCCACACCGCGGTTCACAGCGAACGTGCGGGGCTGCGCGGCCAGCGGCACCGAAGGCAGCTGCTCCCACAGCGCGTGCTCCTGGGCGCGCAGGCTGCCCACCTGGTTGCCCTGGTTTGCTGCGGCGGGGTACTCCTTCATCGGGTCGACCGGGCGCAGCAGCGCGTCGACCTCGCCGTCGGTGACAAACTGCATACCCTGTTCGTTGGTGGCAAGGTGCGGCAGATCCGCCAGCGTTTTGCCCTCCCCCGTCACGTCCACGATGTTCACGCCGGCGGGCTCGCAACTGCGGCGCATTGCCTCGACCATCGCGGCCTGGCGGGCATTCGGGTACGGGTACGCCACGCGCACCTCCGTCCCGCTCAAAACGCTCGCTGCGTCGATATTGACGTCCATGAAGGGCGCCGCCACGTCCTCCACGCGGGAGGTGAGCGGATCGTCTTGCTGCAGCACGTGGACCGGGGCGGGCGGAACCTGCACGCCGGCGTGCTCGCTCGAAACGGCCGCCACGCCGCGAGGGTCAAGGCACCGCGACAGTGCTTGCCGGTTCTCCGGAATGGCCCAGACCCCGGTCTCAGGGAAGGTGAGCATCTCGGAGAGCTGCCCGACCACCGTGGAGATGTCGACCTGGTTGTGCTCGGCGTTCACGTCAAACCACTCCGGGTTCGGGTCGTCCAGGTCTGCGACCTTGAGCCCGCCCCCGCGGTACAGCTCGCCGCTGTCCGCGGTGCCAGGCCAGATAACGAGGTGATCGATCGCCGGCCGGTCGCCGTAGTAGTGCTCGTTGGCAATCAGGTTCACTTCTCCCTGAGCGCCGTAGCTCTCAATCACGTACGGGCCAAAAGAAACCTGAAGTTCCGGATCGAATTGCGCAAAGTCGAACCCGTGGTGCCAGATCTGCGCAATCGGGGCGAGCTGTGCGGGATCCTCGGATTGCAGCGCAGCGTTGAGCTCCTCGACGCTCTTCCCCGCTTTCCGCGCTACAGCGTGCGCGGGCAGCACGGTGCCGGCACCGAAGAGGTCCTGCCACCGGTCCCCGCGGCCCTCCTTGAACACCACGGTGAAGGTCTTACTGCCCGAGGTGCAGTCGAGGGCCTCGGTGTCGTCGAAAAGCGGAAGGTGCGACCCGAAGATCTCAGGGTGCTGTCCCGCCGTAAACGCGAGCAGGTAGTCGGTGCACGTCACCGGCGTTCCGTCGGAGAAGACGGCGTTGTCCGAGATGGTGTAGGTTACGCGG
Source organism: Corynebacterium sp. Marseille-P8863 (assembly GCF_946902955.1). Classification (NCBI taxonomy): domain Bacteria; kingdom Bacillati; phylum Actinomycetota; class Actinomycetes; order Mycobacteriales; family Corynebacteriaceae; genus Corynebacterium; species Corynebacterium sp. Marseille-P8863. The sequence goes on from NZ_CAMPQC010000004.1 coordinate 188,508, forward strand.
CGCTGCGGGCCTGGAAGGGGCTGCGCACTGATCAGGTCCGTGTTCGGGATCATCTCCCCGCCCGGCCCCGGCACGAACACGCCCGGGTACAGACGGCCAGACAGGCGGTGCGCCTGCGTGGACGTGCCCTCGAGGCTGCCGGCGTTGGTGGTGAGGAGCGGACCGGACACCTGGTATCCGAAATGCTGCTCGTCGAGCTTCCCGTTCGGGTCCTCATCACCGCCGCTACACGCCGTGAGCGTCCCCGCCAACAGGCAAGCTGCGCTAAGCGACGCCACCGCGCCTCGGCCCACCTGATGTGCGCGCCGTGTTCCGTCTGTTTTTCGGTGTGTTCTCCCGTGCTGTGGCACTGCGTGACTCTCCTTCTGTCTAGCGCCCCGGCCTCCAGGTCGCAGCCCCGCCCGGCGTGTCGCCGAACGAGTCCGCCCCGGTCCCCTTGCCAGCGGCGTCAGCTTCGCCGGAGGTGCGCTGGGAAATAGATCCGACGGTGCGCTTCCCATGCTCCGCCACAGTGCCCTCAAGGCCTTCAGCGCCCTCAGCACCTTCGCCGTGCTCTGCGGTGTCACCGTTGCGGAACGCCTGCACCGCCGCGTTGTGGTCGCGGAACTTCTTCCGGCGCTCGATGAAGGTCACCAGCAGCGAGGTCGCCAGGAACAGCGACGAGAACACGCCTTCAATCACACCGATGAGCTGGATGAGCGCCAGGTCGCGCAGCGTACCCACGCCGAGCATCCACACCGCCACGATCATCAGCGCGATAATCGGCAGTGCGGAAATCACGGTGGTGGAAATAGAACGCATCACGGTCTGGTTGATCGCCAGGTTCGCCTGCTCCGCGTAGGTGGACCTGCGCGAATCAAGGATTCCGGAGGTATTCTCCTTCACCTTGTCAAACACGATGACCGTGTCATAAAGAGAGAAGGTGAGCACCGTGAGCAGGCCGATGATCATCGCCGGGGTGACCTCGAGCCCGAAGAGCGCGTAGAAGCCCATAATGAGGACGGCGTCCACCACGAGCGCGGCCAGTGCGGCCAACGCCATCTCGCGCTGCAGGCGCACTGCCACGTACACGGCCGCGGCGATGACGAACACGAGCATTGCCAGCAGCATGCGCTGAGTAATCGTGTCGCCCCACGACTCGGACACGGTTGAGTCACCGATCGCGTTCGCGGTAACGTCGCCCTTCTCGTCCTTCGGCTGGTACTGCTCAAAGATTGCCTGGCGAGCCTGGTCGATCTGCTCCTGGCTCAGGTGCTCGGAATTGATCTCCAGGGTGCGCGCGTCACCAGCGCCGACGATCTGCGTCAGCTCCGGGGTCACCCCGGTGGCGTCAACAAACGTGTCCTCGACTTCCTCGGCGACGAGGTCGCCAGCGGGCATGGACATCTTCGTGCCGCCCTCAAAGTCGATACCCAGGTTGAACCCACGTGCCAGCATCGCCACGACGGCGACGACCAGCAGGCCGAGGGTGATGGAGTACCAGAGCTTCCGGCGTCCGACGAAGTCGATGGCGCCGTCCTCGGTGTGCAGCCGCTCGCGCCGGTCCATCTGAGCCGCGGGCGCGGTGTTCGCAATAGAACTCGTCATGGTTACTTCTCCTCAGAGTCGTCGCGAGTGGGGGCCAGTTGCTTATCGACGCTTCCCCCGCCGACCTCCACCACCGTCGACCCAGTCGATTCGGCGGCCTTGGTCCGAGCTGTGTCAGTGTCCTTGTCTGTGTCAGTGTCCTTCTTCCTGTTCGCAGTGGCAAACGCCTTGGACATACCGCTGACGGACGGCCTGCCCCAGAACTTACTGCGGGACGCCAGGATGAGCAGCGGCGCGGTGACCAGGAAGGTGACGAGGAGGTCGAACACCGTGGTCAGACCCATGGTGAACGCGAAGCCCTTCACGTCGCCCACAGCCAGGAAGTAGATGATCACCGCGCCGATGAGCGTGACCATGTTGCCGGTCACCACGGTCTCCTTCGCGCGGTCCCAGCCGGACGCTGTGGCGGAGCGGAACGTCTTGCCCTTGCGGACCTCATCCTTGATGCGCTCGTAGATCACCACGAAGGAGTCGGCCGTCGTACCGATACCGATGATCAGACCGGCGATGCCGGACAGGTCGAGCGAGTAGCCGATCCAGCGACCGAGCAGCACCAGGGACCCGTAGACCAGGACGCCGGAGACCGCCAGGGTGGCCAGCGAAATCAGGCCGTACAGGCGGTAGTACGCGAACACGAACAGGGCGACCAGTGCCAAGCCAACCAGGCCGGCGTACAGGCCCGCCTTGAGCGAGGCCAGGCCGAGTGACGGCGGGACGGTCAGCGCGGTGCCGCCCGGCTCGCCGTTTTCACCGGCAAAGGACAGCGGCAGCGCACCGTAGCGGAGGTTGTTGGCCAGCCCCTCGGCCTCTTCCTGCGTGAAGTCGCCGGTGATGGCGGTGGCGGAGCCGACCGGGGTCGCGCCCTGGATCTGCGGTGCGGAGATGACCTGGGAGTCCAGGGTGATGGCGATCTGCTTGCCAATCATCTCGCTGGTCAGTGCAGCCCAGGTAGAAGAGCCATTGACGTCGCCGTTCTGGCTAAACGCAAAGCTGATCTCCATCTGCGAGCTCTGCGGGTTGTAGCCGCCGGTAATCGGGCGGGCGGTGTCGATCTGCTCGCCGGTCAGGCGCGGACCGTCTTCCTCGGTCACGCCCTCCAGCAGCGGTACCTCGCCGAGGAGCAGCGGCTGGCGCGTCGAGGAATCGCAGGCGACCAGGGGGCGATCCTCTGCGTCAGTACCCGCGAGCGGGTCGACCTCCTGGGTGGCGCACTTCTGCGACAAGAGGATGAAGGACGCGAACTGCTTCGTCGGGTCGTCGGACTGGCGGGACTCGCGGAGCATCTCCGTCACCTCGGAGCGGCGGTCCGCGACCTCAACCGGCCCCTCGGGCTCGGGCAGCGGATCGGCTTCGATCTTCGGCGTATTCGGGTTTGGCTGGCCGTCCTGGCCGCCCATCGACTGGTCGAGGAGCGCTTGCGCCTCTTCCTTCGTCATCACGCCGTACTTGACCCACTGGTTTGCCATGTCCAACACTGCCGGGCCAATTGCGGCGGCATCTGGGGAGGGCATCTCCTCCACCGGGCGGAACAGCAGCTGGGAGGTCTGGCCGATGTTGCGGACCTCGGAGGTGTCGTCGCCGGCGGCGGTGATGACGATCGTGTTGCCGTCCACCACGACGGTCGCGCCGGAGACGCCCATGCCGTTGACGCGGTTCTCCAGGATACGGCGGGCGTCGTTAAGCTGCTCGCGCGTTGGCTCCTCACCCTGCGGAACGAGGGTGACTCGGGTACCGCCCTGCAGGTCAATGCCGAGCTTCGGCGATGCCGACTTGTCGCCGGTAAAGAAGACTAATGCGTACACGCCGATGACGATGAGCAAAAACAGCGCCAGGGCTTTGCCTGGCCACGTACGTTTTGATCTCAATTCGCCGGAACGCCGAGTGTTTGAGGACACTGAGCTGACTCCTCTGCTGTTCTTTGATCTTTGCTGCCCAGGGCACCCGAGACGGGTGTCCGGCACTTGCACAACGGATTATGCTACGGCATTGGGGCAAAAAATTGGTGCCCGACCCCTCCCCCGGCATCTGGGAGGCGTCGGGCTGGGTGCCAGGTGCGCTGGCTACTCGGCGTCGGCCGGCACGTCTGCCTGGGTGGAACCCTGCGGATCCACTCGCTTCATCACGCCCGCGGTTTCCATCGTGACCACGACGTTCGGGGCCAGCTCCACCCGCAGTGTCTCGCCGTTGTTCTCCACCACGGTGCAGTGGAAACCGGCGACGTTGACGATCCGGTCGCCGGGGGCAATCGAGCGTTGCATCTCCTGCATCTGGCGTTGACGCTTCTTCTGGCTGCGCATCATCAGCAGCGACGGGAGCAAGAAGATGGCCAGGACGATGAGGATGTAAACAATTTCCATGCGCCCATTGTTTCATAGGCCGCAGGTGTGCCTACGAGAGGTTGAGTTGGCCCGGTGCTTCCGGAGGCGGCGTGATGCCCAGGTGCTGCCAAGCCGCCGCCGTGGCGACGCGGCCGCGGCCCGTCCGCGCCATCAACCCAGCGCGCACGAGGTAGGGCTCGCAGACCTCCTCGACGGTCGAGGGCTCCTCGCCGACCGCGATGGCCAGGGTGTTCACACCCACCGGCCCACCACCGTGGCCACGGATGAGCGAGTCCAGCACGGCACGGTCGAGGCGGTCAAGGCCGCGCTCGTCCACGTCAAACACCGCCAGCGCCGCCTGCGCGGCCGCGAGGTCCACGTGGCCGTCGCCGTTCACATCGGCCCAGTCCCGCACGCGCCGCAGGAGGCGGTTGGCAATACGCGGCGTGCCGCGCGAGCGCGAGGCGATCTCCACCGCCGCGTCCTCGTCAATGCTCACTCCCAAAATGGAGGACGCGCGGGTGACCACCTTGGTCAGGTCCTCGGCGTCGTAGAACTCCATTTGCGCGGTAAACCCGAAGCGGTCGCGCAGCGGTCCGGTGAGCATTCCGGCGCGAGTCGTCGCGCCGACGAGGGTAAACGGCGGGATCTCCAGGGGGATCGACGTGGCGCCGGGGCCCTTGCCGACGATCACGTCAATCCGGAAATCCTCCATCGCCATATAGAGCATCTCCTCGGCCGGGCGGGCGATCCGGTGGATCTCATCAATGAAGAGGACGTCGCCCTCCATGAGGTTGGACAGCATTGCCGCCAGGTCGCCCGCGCGCTCCAGTGCAGGGCCGGAGGTCATGCGCAGCGAGGTCCCCAGTTCCTGCGCGATGATCATGGCCATCGTTGTCTTCCCCAGGCCCGGCGGGCCGGACAGCAGAATGTGGTCCGGGGTGACGTCCCTGCTGCGTGCCCCAGCGAGGACCAGGCCCAGCTGCTCACGGACCTTCGGTTGGCCGATGAACTCGCTGATGGATTTCGGGCGCAACGACTTTTCGGCGTCACGCTCTTCGGGTTGCGAAGTGGCGTCGATAAGCGAATTGCCCGGGCGCGCCATGCTATCCGGGAGGGAAAATTCAGTCTTTTCTACATCTGACATTGGGGCCTCACTTCTTGCCCAGCTGGGTCAGGGCCGCGCGCAGGAGCGCGGAGCTGGCCGCGTCCGGTTGCTCTGCCGCGACCGCGTCAACGACCGGGCGGGCACTGCGCTCCGGGAAGCCGAGTCCGACGAGCGCCTCAACGACCTGCTCCGTGGCAAACGAGGTTGTGGCGGCGGGGGCGGGTGCTTCTTGCTCGGGAGCAGCCAGGGTGGCAACTTTGTCCTTGAGTTCGAGCACGATGCGGTCCGCCATCTTCTTCCCCACGCCGGGAATCGTTTGGATGCGCTTGGCGTTTTGCTCCGCGATGTGGGTGGCCAACTCAGCGGGGCTGAAGACGGAAAGCGCGGCGAGCGCCAACTTGGGCCCGAGTCCCGTGACGCTTTGCATGCGGTGGAACATCTCTCGCGCGTCGTCGTCAGCGAAGCCGTAGAGCGTCACGCCGTCGTCTTTGACCACCATGGAGGTGAGCACGCGGCGCTGCTTACCACGGGTCAGCGCAGCCAGCGTGGGTGGGCTTGCCAAGAAGCGGTAGCCGACGCCGGCGCACTCGATGACCGCGTGGTCCAACCCGATCGAGATGACCTCGCCGTTGAGGGAATCAATCATGCCTTCTCCTTTGTCCTTGTGCGCTGCGCCTGGGCCAGCCGCTCAGCGTGCGCGCTCCGTGCGAGCAGCGGGGCCCGCCAGCAGTGGCACACCGCGATGGCCAGCGCGTCCGCCGCGTCCGCGGGCTTCGGCGGCTCCGAAAGCCCAAGGATACGGGTAATCATTACCGTCATTTGCTTTTTGTCCGCGCGTCCGTTGCCGGAAATGGCCTTCTTCACCTCGGAAGGGGTGTACATATGCACCGCGATGCCACGCTCCGCCGCTGCGAGGACGAGAACCCCGACCGCGTGGGCGGTGTGCATGACGGTGGAGACGTTGCCGCGCTCAAAAATACGTTCCATGGCGATCACGTCTGGGCGGTACTCGTCCATCCATTCCGAGACCGCGCGCGACAGGCGCAGCAGGCGCTCGGAGAGGTCCGCGTCGGACGGGGTGCGCACCACTCCTACCGAGATGGGAAAGATCTGGCGACCTCGCCCGGCCTGCACCACGGAAAGGCCGCACCGGGTCAGGCCTGGGTCAATCCCCATGACGCGGAGCCCCTCGAGCTGCATTCCAACCTCCCACGAGCAATGAACCATCTAACACAAATGTTCTACCACAGGGCGTCGATAAGCGCGAAAGCCCCGCCGGGCACCCGTACGAGTCGGGCGCGCGGCGGGGCGACGCGGCGGAGGCTAGTCGTCCAGCTGGGCGGCGACCTCGTCGGAGATGTTCATGTTGGTGTACACGTTCTGCACGTCGTCCGAATCCTCGAGCGCATCGATGAGGTTGAGCGTCTTCTTCGCGGCGGCGACGTCGGCGTCGACCTCGATGTCTGCGCGGAAGTCCTGATCCGCGCCCTCGACCTCGATGCCCTCAGCCTTGAGCGCGTCGCGCACGGCCTGCGTATCGGAGGGTTCACAGACGACCTCAAACTCCTCGCCCAGGTCGTTGACTTCCTCGGCGCCAGCGTCGAGCACAGCCATGAGCACATCGTCCTCGGTCAGCTCGCCCTTCTTCATGGTGACGATGCCGGTGCGCTTGAACATGTAAGCAACGGAGCCGGAATCGCCCATGTTGCCGCCGTTCTTGGTCATCGCGGTACGGACCTCAGTAGCCGCGCGGTTGCGGTTGTCGGTCAGGCACTCAATGAGTAGCGCGATGCCGTTCGGGCCGTAGCCCTCGTACATCACGGACTCCCAGTTCGCGCCGCCAGCTTCCTCGCCGGAGCCGCGCTTGCGGGCGCGCTCGATATTGTCGCCCGGCACCGAGGCCTTCTTGGCCTTCTTGATCATGTCATCGAGCGTTGGGTTGCCTGCAGGATCGCCGCCGCCCGTACGAGCGGCCACCTCGATGTCCTTGATCAACTTCGCCCACAGCTTGGAACGCTTCGCGTCGTTCGCAGCCTTCTTGTGCTTGGTAGTAGCCCACTTTGAGTGGCCCGACATCTGGCACCCCTTTTTCGTCGCGAGTAGATGAACTTGGCTAAGTATACGTGTCTCCCGCTCACCCCGTTCCGGGGGCCTGCTTGGGGCGCTACTTTGGTTCCGGGCGAGGATCCCGCTCGGGCACGGCGTGGGCGCCCTCGCGAAGATTGCGCGTCAGCCCCTCCTGCACCACCACGGCGACCAGGCGCCCCTGCTGGTCGAAGATGCGGCCGTGGGTCAAGGCCCGCCCGGCGTGCGCAGACGGCGAGATCTGGTCGTAGAGCAGCCACTCGTCGGCCCGGAAAGGACGCAGGAACCACACCGCGTGGTCCAGCGAGGCCAGCTGGACCTGGTGGCCGGGGTGCGCGGCGAGCGCCGAGTGCAACAGCGTCATGTCTGACATATAGGTCAGCGTGCACGCGTGGAACGTGTCCTCGTCCGGCAACCTCCGCGTCGATCGGAACCACACCACCTGTTGGCTCGTGGTGTATTGGTTCGGCGAGTACATCTCCGGCGGCACCACACGGATGTCCCACTCGTTGAGGTCGTGGCGCGACCCTGGCCCAAGGTTGGGCGCTTTCGTCTCGGCGGGCAGCTCGTCCGGCGTGGGAACCACGCGCATCTCGTCGGAGTGCTCCGGGCCTTCATCGCCGGCGCGGTGGAAGCTGGCTTGCATGGAGAAGAGCACTTCCCCGCCCTGGAGTGCCTCGACGGTGCGGGTGGCAAAACTGCGGCCGTCGCGCGGGCGGCCGACGCGGTACTCGGTTTCCGCGTTCGCGTCCCCGGGGCGCAGGAAGTAGCCGTGCAGCGAGTGCACCTTCTTGTCCACCACTGTGCGCGTGGCGGCCACGAGCGCTTGACCCGCCACGTGTCCTCCAAACGTGCGCACGAAATGGTCCGAGTGCATCGCCGCACCACGGAAGGTGTCTGGCTCGTCTCCGTCGCATCGCTCAAGATCCAGAATGCGCTGGATGTAGGTCGGGGACTCCGAAAGGTTCGAAAAAGTAGCGCTCATGTGACACGACCTTACGCATTTCGCGCGGGGGCGGGGCCCTCCAGCTCGGTCATCGTTGCGTATTCCGGCAGTGCCGCGGTACCGCCGAGGTGCAGCGCGCGCACAAGTGGACGCAGCCGCAACGCCCGCGTGTCTGACACCGCCTCGTTGTAAAAACGCAGCGCGAGGAAGACGCGGGTCTCCGCGTCACGGAGGGAGTGTGCAACCTCCGGTGCGCTCCCCGCGCACTCTTTCTGCACGCGCGTGAGCGCCACGGACAGCGCGTCCTCCCGCCGGAGACGGTGTGCAATGTCTCGCGGGTCTAGCCGCACTTCCTCCGTTGCCCGCGCCTGATCGCGCAGCGCGGGCAGTGTCGCCGCGACGACAGCGCACCGCCGGTCGAGCGCTGCCTGCAGCGCGTCACGGGTGCGGTCCACCCTCATGTGCAACCGGTCAAGCCGCTGCGCCGTGAAGTACGCCCAGGCAAGGAACGCGGTGACCGCCACCGCAGCGCACACTGCCAGCCAGGTCATCGCACCGACACCTTCTCTGCTGCCCCGGGCCCGACCGGCGCCACCGTCTCGTAGACCGCCATGATCCGATCGGCCACGGTTGCCCAGTCGTAGTCGCGGGCTCGCTGCGTGCCGCGTGCAACCAACTGCCTGCGCAGCTGTGGGTCTGTAACGAGCGTGCGGAGGCAGTCTGCGAGCGTGTCCTCGTCGCCGACGGGAAACAGCACCCCGGCGGGCTGCGTAGTATCAGCGCCGCACACGCGCGCGAATGCCTCCAAGTCGCTCGCCACCACGGCGCAGCCGGCGGCCATTGCCTCCACCAGCACGATGCCGAAGGACTCCCCGCCCGTGTTTGGCGCGACGAAAATATCCGCGCGCCCGAGGATCGCCGCCTTTTCCGCGTCGCTCACCGCGCCGACGAACCGCACCCCCGGCACCGGCCGGTGGTGCCCCGCGCCCATCACCGTCACCCGTACTGGGAGGCCAAGCTTTTCCACACCACCCAGAAAGGTCCCCAGCCCCTTCCTCGGTTCATCCAGCCTGCCTAGAAACACGATTTCCACCGCGTCCGTGTCGGCGCTGGCCTTCCACCTGTCCGCCGCTTCTCTCGCGCGGCGGAACAGGGCCGTATCCACCCCGTTCGGGATGACAATCGGGTCCGTCCCCACCTGCTCCACCTGCCAGCGCCGAGCAAGCTCGCTCACCGCGATCCCGCCGCGGATCTTCTCCAAATTTCCGCGCAGCATGGGCAGCGCGAACCGGAGCGCGTAGGAGCTGCGGGCGGACGCGTGGTAGGTCGCAACAATGGGGCCCCGCGCCAGGCGGGTCGCCACCATGGAGTAGCTGGGCGAGTTTGGTTCGTGCACGTGCAGGACGTCGAAGTTGCCGCTGCGCAGGAAATCTCGGGTCACCCGGCTCACCTGCGGACCGAAGGCGATGCGCGCCACCGAACCGTTGTAGCGCAGGGGTACCGCGGGCCCGCCGCGCCTCACCCATGGTGGCAGTGGAGTGCTCGCCGACGCCGGCCCTAGTACCCGGACGTCGTGCCCGCGGGCGCGGAAGACGCGCGCGAGATCGAGCACATGCGACTGCACCCCGCCGGGCTTGTCAAAGGAATATGGGCAAACCATGCCAATGCGCACTTACGCCTCCCCGCCCTGCGCAATCGGCTCCCGCCGCGGGTGCGCTTGCTTGCGCCACGCCGCGTCCGAGGGCCAAATGGGCTGCAGCGCATGCCAATCCCGCGGGTGCCGAGCGATGTTCGCGGCGAATACGTCCGCGACTCGCTGCGCTGCGACCGCAAGCCCCTCCCGGCCAGCGCACGGCGTCGCCTCCGGCACATCAATGCCGGTGACGCTAAACCCCCATCGCGGCAGCGACGGGTCTCGCTCGAACCACGAGTGGGCGACACACAGCGCTGCCCCCGTCTCCTGAGCAAGCTTCGCAGGCCCCGCCGGGATGGTGGTTTCCTCGCCGAAAAAGTCCACTGCGATGCCCTTCCCGGTAAGGTCGCGCTCCCCCATGAGGCAGACGATCCCGTTCCCGCGGAGGACCTCCTTCAGCCGTGCGAACGGAGGGCGCTGCCCGCCGGTGAGCGGGAGAACCTCAAAGCCGAGCTGCTCTCGAAAGCCCACGAACGCATCGAACAAGGCCTCCGGCTTGACCCGTTCGGCGACAGTGGTGAATCCCCCGTAGCGCTGCGCTAACCACATGCCGGCCATGTCCCAGTTCCCGGTGTGGGGCAGGGTGAGGATCAAGCCGTGGCCCTTGTCCAGGGAGGCGTCGATAAGCGCCCGCCCCTGTACGCCTGCATCGAGCTCGGCGAGCAGCCCGGGCTGGCCGGCAAGCTGCGGCAGGCGGAACGCCTCGTGCCAATAGCGCGCGTAGGAACGCATCGCGTCGCGCACCAGGGCGCGCGTGACGTGCTCGGGTCCGACTACGCGGCTGAGGTTGCGGCGGAGCATCTCCGGCCCCGCCCCGTTGCCGGACGCCCAATCAGCGCCCCGCGCGAACACCCGGTCCGTGACGGATTCGGGCAGCCGTCCCACGAGCTTCCAGCCGGCGAGGTACCCCGCCGTCACGGGGTCGAGTACTGCCATCTACGCCCCCGCGGGTGGTGCCAGCTTGCCGTCGGACTTGGGGTCGCGCGCCGCGTACAGCAGGCGCTGGCCCACCGTGAATACGGAGCCGACGAGGAGGACCCACAGCGACACCTCGATGGCGTGGTGCACGCCGAAGCCCTCGAGGAAAAGCCCCGCCAGGGCGATGATGAGCCGTTCGGGGCGCTCGATGAGCCCACCGACGATGCGCAGCCCGCCGGCCTCTCCGCGCGCCTTGACGTAACTAATCACCTGCGAGAGCACCAGCACGGCAAGGCAGACGGCCACATTGTACGGCTGCGCGTTGTCCACGTAGATGAGCCACATGGCGATGGCGGCGAAGAGCGCACCGTCCGTAATGCGGTCGCAGCTGGCGTCCAGCGTCGCCCCGAACGCGGTGCCCCCGCCGCGCAGTCGCGCCATCGTGCCGTCGACCATGTCGAACGCGGCGAAGAAGATAGACAGCAACGCAGCCCAAACGAGGTGGCCGGTGGGGATGAGCACAACGGAGGCGAGCACGGTCGCCGCGGTGCCCACAAGCGTAGTGACGTTTGGGGTCATCCCGACCTTGAGCAGCGCCTTGGCAACCGGTTTGACCACCACGGCAGCGGGTTTACGCCCGTGGACGCTCAGCATCGTCGCCTCCTTCCGGCGCCTCGGCGGAGTCGGTGTCGCGCTCGAGCGCCACCCAGGCGTCCGCGAGGACTGCGCGCGTCTCGCGCAGCAGCTGCGGCAGCACCTTCGTCCCGCCGATCACAGTCATAAAGTTCGAGTCTCCCGCCCACCGCGGAACCACGTGCAGGTGCAGGTGATCGCTCACCGATCCGCCCGCCGCCTTGCCCAAGTTCAGGCCCACGTTGATGGACTCCGGGTTGGACACAGACTTGAGCGTGCGGATGGCGCGCTTGGCAAACACCATGAGCTCCGCAGTTTCCGCGTCGGTCAGCGCCTCAAGCGCCGCAACCTTGCGGTACGGCACCACCATCAAGTGGCCCGCGTTATAGGGGTAGAGGTTGAGCAGCGCGTAGACGGTTTCACCACGTGCGATGATCAGCCCGTCCTCGTCGCTCCCCTTCGGGATCTCCACGAAGGGGTCCGCGCTGCGCTCCGGCATCGCTGCAATGTAGTTGGACCGGTACGGGGCCCAAAGTCGCTGCAGCCGGTCCGCGTCGCCGGCTCCCGAGTCCACGTAGTCGCGCGGGCTCGAGCTTGCCGACGCCACGTCGTCCCTACCCTCGGCGCGCTGCAATGGCTTCCTCGCTCGGCTGCGCATTGAGCTTCTCAGCAACCCAGTTGGTAATCAGCTCGACGGCCTCGTCCACCGGCACGCCGTTGACCTGGGTGCCGTCCAGGAAGCGGAAGCTGACCGCGCCGGCCTCCACGTCCCGTGCGCCAGCGAGCAGCATGAAGGGCACCTTTCCGGTGGTGTGGGTGCGGATCTTCTTCTGCATGCGGTCGTCGGAGTGGTCGACCTCAGCCCGGATCCCGGACTCGCGCAGCTTGCTCACGATGCCCTCGAGGTGGTCCGCAAACTCGTCGGCCACGGGAATGCCCACCACCTGGTGCGGTGCGAGCCAGGCGGGGAACGCACCGGCGTAGTGCTCGAGCAGCACGCCGAAGAAGCGCTCGATGGAGCCGAAGAGCGCGCGGTGGATCATCACCGGGCGGGTCTTAGCGCCGTCCGGGCCCGTGTACTCCAGGTTGAAGCGCTCCGGCAGGTTGAAGTCCAGCTGCACGGTGGACATCTGCCAGGTGCGGCCGATGGCGTCGCGCGCCTGCACGGAAATCTTCGGGCCGTAGAAGGCCGCGCCCGCCGGGTCCGGAACGAGCTCCAGGCCAGACTTCTCCGCCACGGAGCGCAGGATGTTGGTGGAGCGATCCCAGATGTCGTCGTCGCCGATGTACTTCTCCGGGTCCTTGGTGGACAACTCCAGGTAGAAGTCATCAAGGCCGTAGTCCTTGAGCAGCGAGATAATGAACTCCAGGACGCTGGTCAGCTCCTCTTCCAGCTGGTCCTCGGTGCAGTAGATGTGGGCGTCATCCTGCGTGAAGCCGCGCGCACGGGTCAGGCCGTGGACCACGCCGGACTTCTCGTAGCGGTAGACGGTGCCGAACTCGAACAGGCGCAGCGGCAGCTCGCGGTAGGAACGGCCGCGGGAGTCGAAGATGAGGTTATGCATCGGGCAGTTCATCGGCTTGACGTAGTAGTCAACGGCCTGCTTGGTCACATTGCCGTCCTCGTCGACCTCGCCGTCGAGCTGCATCGGCGGGAACATGCCGTCCGCGTACCAGTCCAGGTGGCCCGACTTCTTGAACAAGTCACCTTTGGTCACGTGCGGGGTGTTTACAAAGGAGTAGCCGGCCTTCAGGTGGCGCTGGCGCGAGTGCTCTTCCATCACCATGCGGACGATGCCGCCGTCCGGGTGGAACACCGGCAGGCCGGAGCCGACCTCGTCGGGGAAGGAGAACAGGTCCATCTCGTTGCCCAGGCGGCGGTGATCACGTTTCTCCGCCTCCTCCAGCATGGTCATATACTCGGCGAGCTTTTCCTTGGACTCCCAGGCTGTACCGTAGACGCGCTGCAGGCCGGCGTTTTTCTGGTCGCCGCGCCAGTACGCCGCAGACGAGCGGGTGAGCGCGAACGCCGGAATGTACTTGGTGGTGGGCACGTGCGGGCCGCGGCAGAGGTCAAACCACTCGACGTCGCCGGTGCGCGGGTTGACGTTGTCGTAGTGCGTCAGCTCGCCCGCCCCGACCTCGGTCGCCTCGTCCGAATTCGGGTCAACGTTGCCCTTGTCCTGGATCAGCTCGAGCTTGTAGGGCTCGTTCGCGAGCTTTTCCGACGCCACGTCAGTGGACTCGTACACTCCGCGGACAAACTTCTGGCCCTGCTTGATGATCTTCTTCATCCGCTTTTCCAGCTTCTTCAGGTCCTCCGGCGTAAAGGGCTCGGCAACGTCGAAGTCGTAGTAGAAGCCGTCATTGATCGCCGGACCGATGCCCAGCTTGGTGCCCGGGAACTCCGCCTGCACGGCCTGCGCGAGTACGTGCGCGCACGAGTGGCGGATGACGGAGCGGCCCAGCTCCGTGTTGGCGGGGACCGGCGTGAAGGTGGCGGTTTCGGACGGAACGTGCGAGAGGTCTTTGAGCTCCCCCGCCTCGTCCTGGACAACAACGATGGCGTTGTCGCCCTTGTTGGGCAGTTCTAGCTCGCGCATTGTGGCACCGACCGGGGTCCCAGCGGGGACCTCGAAGGGGGCGAACTCTACCTGTACATTCTCATCGGCCTCATCGGCTACGTCGGTTACATCGGTGGCCATTGGCGCTCCTTTGCGCGTCAAAGGGGTCCGCCATACCTGGACGCACCCCACGTGTTCGTTCCGTCCTGCGCCGGGCACAGCGGGCCCAGCACATCGTTGGTAATACTACCCCGCCGGGGTTGGTTGGACTGGGTGGGTGGGGTGCGAGTGGGCGTCGATAAGCAAACTAGCCCTGGAGCAGGCCCTGGCCCCAGTACTCGCCCGCCGCCGTGCCGCGCGGGATGTAGTAGACGGCAGAGCCGATGTGGGTGATCCACTCGTTGAGGCGGTCCGCCTCATTGAGGTGAGTGAGCAGCGGGGTGAAGCTCGCGTCCGGGTCCTGCTGGTAGGCCATGAAGATGAGGCCGACGTTGGAAAGCTCGGTGGCACCCGGCTCCGGCGGCAGGCTGTAATTGTATGGGCGGCGCAGGATTTTGGCGCCGGTGGCGCGGGCGCGGGCCATGTGCGAGTTCGGGTCGATCACCGGCAGCCCGTAGGCGTCTCGGGCCTGAAGGTCGGGCTCGGTGAACTCGTCGCCGCCGGTCAGCGGAGCACCAGTGGCTAAAGTGCGGCCGATGACCTCTTCGCGAGAGCGGCGGTCCAGCAGCTCCCAGGTGTCAAGGTGCATCGCAATCCTGCGCACCACCAGCGAGGTCCCACCCGCCAGCGGGCCTTCGTTGATCCACACCTGCTGCGCGAAATCCTCGTCGGTGCGCGGGTTCACGGTGCCGTCGACCTGGCCGAAGAGGTTGCGCGGGGTCTCGCCTTCCGGCGTCGCCCCGTGCGCGTTGACAAACCCTTGCTGCACCCAGGCGGTACGCACGTAATCTACGCCGGCGCGCGTCATGTGCCGCATCGCCCACGCGCCCATCACCGGGTCGTCGCAGCAGATCTGGAGCACCAGATCAGTCTGCCCCCACTGTGGGTCGAGCTGATCGCGAGACAGCGCGGGGATGCCGTGAAGCCATGCGGGCGCGACATGCGGCGCCGCGACCTGGAAGATCCGCGGACCAAACCCGCAGGTGATGGTGAGGTTCGCCGGCCACGTGGTGAGCTCCGGCTCGAGGCTTCCCAGCGGGTTTTGCCCCGCGGTCAGCCGCCGCGCGTCCTCCGTCCACAGGCGCATGAGCCGCACGATTGCCTTTGCGTCCACGCCTTGGTTCAAGCGGAAACCGATGAGGTTCAGGCTCGCCTGCGCGGGCTGTTGCACGCCTGCCTGGTGCGCGCCGTCGAAGGCAATGGAGGCGCTGCGCAGCGGGAGCTCCTGCGGCGCGGCGTCCGGTTGCTCCGCGCATGAGGAGAGCATGCCTATCGACGTCACACCGACCCCTCCCGCGCCCGCCGCCAAGAATCCGCGCCGAGATACCTCCATCGTCGTGCCTACCCCTTCTTGCCTAGTGACTGTCCGCGTGCTCGTGGGCGGTCATCTCGCCGCCGTCGCCGTACTCCTCGCCACCGGGCAGCATGGAGCGTACGGCCACGCCTTGGACAACGATGCCCTGCTCGCCGCCCTCCGCGTCGGACGTTTCAAAGAACACGTCCACGGTGTCACCTGCAGCGATCTCGGGCGCATACCCCATGATCATGAGGTGATCGCCGCCGGGCGCGAGCTCGTCGGACCCGCCGGCCGGAATGGTGATGCCGCCCTCCTTCTGCTGCATCGTCCCGTCGACGGTCTCATGGATCTGGTAGTCCGCCTCCCCCAGCGAGGTGGAGAACCCGGTGATGGTGATGTCGTGGTCCGAGGTGTTGTGGATGGTGCCGAAGACCGCGGTCATGTCCGAGCCCTCGGCACTATCGGCCGCCGCCTTCGCGCGCACCGTGGCGTCCTCGAGCTTGATGTCGCCCGCGCCCTGCAGCTGCGCTTCGGCATCATTCGCCGTGCTCGACTCATTCACCGCGCTCGAAGCCGCAGTCGTGCTTGGCTGCGCCGAGTCCTCCTGGTTGGAGGGGCTGCAGCCTGCAACGCCGAGGGCGGTCGCCGCGACAAGCGCGGTCGCTATTGTGCGGGTAATCTTCATCGTCTGCTTCCTATCGCTTTTCGCTTGTCGACGCCGCGTCTTCACCATTCAACGCCCGGAACTTCCGGGACTTCGCCAGCGCGGCGACGGCAGCACCAGCGCAGACGAGCACGCCGACCAGGATGCCCAGGATGGTCAACAGGCCCGAGTTGCCGCCCTCTTCGTCGGCGGCTTCAGTGCTGTCGGCGTTGTGTGCGGTGTCGGCCTCGCCCGGCTCGAAGGTGAAGCTGGACATCCCCTTCGTCGAGTGCCCGTCAGAGGAAATGATCTGATAGCCGACCGTGTACTCCCCCGGCTCGGCATTGGTTTCAACCTCGTCGGGGACGTCGATGGTGACAACGCGACCGTCGATCTCCGGCTCGCCGGTAAAGAGCACCTCGCCGTCCGATGCGCGGGAAAGCGCAACGGTGTTGAAGCCCTCCTGCGGCTGCCCCGAGAACTCCAGCGAGATGGTGTCGGGGAAAGCTTGGACGGTGGACTCGTTGTCGGGAGTGCCGCTAATCACCGAGTCATGGGCGTAGGCGGTTGGTGCTGCCAGCGCCAACGTACCGATGACAGCGGCGGTGGCTGTGATAGTGCGTTGCATAAGCTCTCCTTTTAACGTCACGCGAACGTAACGGGTTGTTTACATTCTTGGGAGAGTAGTCGCGCAGAGCTGCCATAAGGTTCCCGGCACCCCAACTTTCGGTTGATATACCCCAATGCGGGGCTAAGGATCCACAGCGTTGCATCAGAATCGTACCCGGTCTCCCCGTCTCCCTGTCTCCCCGACACTGAGGAGATGAAAAAGCACCGACACACCCTCCCCTTCAGCGGGGATGGTGCCCCAGTGCTGCACTTCGCGGTATTACCCGCGGTTTACAAGGTTTCCTGCGGGTTCAGGATGCCCAGATTGCTCTGGATCTGAGAGTTTGCACGCTCCAGATCTGCAGAGACGTTCTCTACAAAGTCGGAAACGCCCGCGATGGACATCTGGGTCACAGTGTGTCATCTCCAAATGGCGCGTATAACGCGCCCAGGTCGGTGTGTGAACGACTGGAACTCTAGGAGGTGTTCAGACCACTGATTTAGTAACGCCATGGTGAGGATCGAGTAACGCCCGGGTGAGTATCCAGTAACACCCGGGCGTTTTGGGGGTTAGGTGAGGTTAGTGGGTCAGGCGCATGTTGTCTCCTTCTAGTGTGATGATCTCGGCACCGACGGCGAACCGGTTGAGAATCGACTCAGCGATGACAGCGTCGGGGATGGACTTGCACCATTCGATGGGGGCGAACTGGGATGTCACGATGGTCGCTCCTCGGTTTTCTCGTTCCGCAATGATGGTCAACAGTTGGTGTGCGGTGGCTTCGTTGATCGGGGTGGTGAGAAAGTCATCGAGTACGAGCACATCGGTGTTGTGAATGGCCTCGAGGAATTTCATGCGTTCAGGATCCGAGTGATGCAGCACGGCAAGCTGGTTGGCCAAGGTGTCGGTGCGGAAGAACTTAGCGGAATAGTCCTTTCTGCACGCTGCGTTGAGCAGTGCTTGGGCGAGGTAGGTCTTGCCAACGGAGGATTTGCCCAGGATGACAACGTTTTTCGAATCCTGGCACCATTGGCATTGAGCAAGTCGGGCGATTTGCTCTTTGTTGATGTTGCGGCTGGGCGTGTAGACAATGTCTTCAACACAAGCATCGGGGTTTGGCGATCGTGATGCTTTGAGCAGTTTGTTGACTCGTCTTTCGTGCCTGGCCGCGACTTCTTTATCGAGCGCGTAGAGGATTTTGTCGGAGAAGCTCCACTGGTCGAATGCTTGATCCGCGGCAATGTCGATGACCGTGCGGCCGAAGGCGGTCATCCGCAGTTGTGTGAAGATGGGCAGGACTGATTCGTCTAAGAATCGTGCGGTTGTTGATGCTGGTTGTGGCGCATCCATGGGTTAGTTGTTTCCTTTCTTTGTGAGGTTTTCGATGCTGAACTGCTCCGCGCCGCCGAGGTACGCACCGCGCGTATCACGCTTGCTAGGCGCTTTTGCGGTGGTGGAGGTGGCAGCGGCATCTCGCGCGTTGGGGTGAGGCTGTGTGGTGGTGCGTACCGTGTCTTCTTTGCGCACGGCTGCCAT
Source organism: Corynebacterium sp. Marseille-P8863 (assembly GCF_946902955.1). Classification (NCBI taxonomy): domain Bacteria; kingdom Bacillati; phylum Actinomycetota; class Actinomycetes; order Mycobacteriales; family Corynebacteriaceae; genus Corynebacterium; species Corynebacterium sp. Marseille-P8863. Next base: position 206,602 of record NZ_CAMPQC010000004.1, read on the forward strand.
CATGTTTTTCACGGCGGTGTAGGACACTGCCTGACGTCGGCCGTCAAGGTCGACGAGCCGTCTACAGGCCTCTTCCAAGACGGGCTTGTTGTCGTGTTTTCCCATGGAAAGCACGTTGCGGCATGAGAAGAACGCTTGTGCTTTGATTGGGCGCGCATCCATAAGCTCAGCGATGACCCGGCGGGTGTGCGGTCCTACCCGGGCAGCTTCGCGCAGGAAGTATTCACAGGTCCAAAGTCCATGGGTGTTGGCCATCTGCGGCGGGATGTGGTCGGTATCGGTGACGAAGGCGCCGTGTTGGTGCCCAAGCGTATGTACTGCTTGCCGCTCGCCGGCATCGAAGACCGTAAGCGTGTTGCCGGTGATGCGTACATCAACAGTGCGGCCGACAAGTGTGTAGGGCACGGAGTAATGCACGCTGGCGACGGTGATATGGAAGTCGGGAGCGACTTTGGCCCGCTTCCATTCCGTGCGCTGCCACCGCTGTTTGGGAAGGTCAGTGAGCAACTCTGCTTCAAACTCTTCAAACAGCTGCCGCCGACTGGTGGTGTTGCCACGAAACGGGGTGTGCGCATTGATCGCGTCAACTCGTTTGAGTATGCGACTGTTGAGCTCATCAAGGCTGACGCACTGATGATCGTCAAGAGCATGGATGACCTGTTGGGTAACGATTTTGACCGCTGCCTCAACATTGGCCTTGTCTTTCGGCCGTCTCGCCCGCGCTGGCAGCGCAGCGGTGTTGTAGTGCTCCAGAAACTCCTCGTACGTGGTGTTGACACGACGATTGCGATCAGCGGCGCTGATCGCGTTCGATGCCGTCGAGGCGTTATCCGGGACGATGACCTCTGCCACCCCGCCGAAGTACTCAAACGCCTGCATATGCGCGTCCAGCCACGCTTGTTGTCGTTCGTTGTTACACGCACAAGCAAACAGCATCCCGGAATACGGCAGCGAGGCGACAAACACACTGAGCTTGCTTGGACGTCCCCCGGTGGGGTCGAACAAGCGCATCTTCGTTCCTGCCCAGTCCACCTGCATAGTGTGAGCTGGTGCGTGCACGATCCGGGCGGTTACCCCGGTGGCATCAACATGCTGCGCCACAAGCTGGCGAAACCGCTCGTAGCTGTAGTACCGCTGCCCCGGCAGCGCTGGCGTTGAGGTGTACTTGCCCCACAGGACCTGCAGCGTGGTCTTATGTCTTCCGGTCCGTGCTTTCACCACGGAATCGAAATCGATCGGGACGAACACACCCTGACCTGTGGATCTTCCGTCATGAAACAGCACAGCTACGGCTTCATCATTAAGCCCAGCAATCTGGGCCGTGGTCGTGATCTGCTCTGCTTGCAGCATCTTACGAACTTTTTGCACGGTGGAATGCGAGCATCCCATCGCCGCTGTGATCTGGCGAACGGACCAACCTTTGAGCACAAGGTCCATCACCGCCCTGTAGTCAGTCACAATCGGACTCCTTTGGCAATGCCGCGTGCCCTGAAGTCACGCGGTCACCAAAGAGCTTCCCCCGAAAACTGCAGTGTTACTCGATACTCACCATCGCGTTACCCGATACTCACCACGGTGTTACTAAATGCACGCGCGCAACAGTGTGTGAACGACTGGAACTCTAGGTGAAGCGTCCTGGGTTTAGTTCCTACCTCTGCTAAGGAAGGATTGGCACTATGCCCAGAAAGTATTCCGCCGAATTCAAGGAGAAGGCGATCCATCAAGTCCTAGAGATGGTCCGTCTGGAATCCTG
>NZ_CAMPQC010000005.1:0-180984 GCF_946902955.1 Corynebacterium sp. Marseille-P8863
TGGTTTCGCCACCTGTTGGTGCCGTCTGCTCATGGGCGACGCTGTCACGGTACCAGGCGCGTAACGTGTGGTGGGACACGCCAAGGAGCTCTCCGACTTCCTCGTACGCGCGTTGCCGTGAGCAGGACTCCAGACGGACCATCTCTAGGACTTGATGGACCGCCTTCTCCTTGAATTCGGCGGAATACTTTCTGGGCATAGTGCCAATCCTTCCTTAGCAGAGGTAGGAACTAAACCCAGGACGCTTCAGGGGGGTGTTCCTATATAGGTTGTCAACTCCGCGGGTGGGCTTGTTGGGGGTGTGAACGGCTTCTGCTTCGTCTCGTAGATGTTGTTTTGGGTACCTTGAGGAGCCGATTGGGCTTGCTGTGCAATCGGCTTGGATGGGGGTCTGGTGGCTTTAGGCTGCTGCGGCCTCCTGGATTGTGGGGATGTCTCGGTAGAGCTCGCCGTTTCGCATCATGGCGAAGAGGACGTTGAGGCGTCGGCGTGCGAGTGCGACGACTGCGGCGTTGTGTCTTTTGCCTTCTTTGCGTTTTCGTTCATAGAATTGCCGGGAACGCTCGTGGAATCTGATCGATGCAAAAGACGATTGCCATAGGGCGTTCTTTAATTTTTGTTGCCAGCGCGGTTGGGCGAATTCGACATAATGGACGTTCCTGATTGATTTGTCCGTGGTGATAGGCCTGCATAGGACGCTAGGTGCGCTGCATCGGGGAAGTCGGACATATCGCCAACGGTCATGAGGATCTGTGCTGCGCTACGTGGGCCGATGTCGGGCATGGATAAAAGAATCTCGGTTTGAGGAATGTCTTGAATGAGCTTGAGTACCTGTGCTTCTATTTCCTTGCGATGCTCTAGTTTGGCCAGTGCGTCTTTGGCGGACATTGCTACGCCAAGTTCGGCGTATTCTGCGCCGGCAATGGACACGGTCTGTCCGTGGATGGCAGCAAGCATGGCATCGATGACAGGCTCGGGATTGCGCGCTTTGTGACTGCGCGCAAAGGCTGCTAGGCGTGTTTTACCGATGCGTCGAATCTTGGTGGGGTCACCGTATTTCGCAAGTAGGTGGAGGATCCATTTTCGGTGAATCATCTGTCCGCGCAGAACATGTTCGAATGCAGGATAGGTTCCTACGAGCGCGGATCGCATCTGGTTAATCAGGCGTGTGTAGGCCCGGGCGAGATCTTCGTCAATACCGTTGAGTACTTTCAGCTGGATAAAGACTTCCTCAACGCGGTCGACACTGCGCAAGGAATCTGGAAGGTTAAGACCGGCATGGGCGATGACGTAGGCGTCGCGTACATCGGTTTTGGAGTTGCCGACGTGGATGCGAGAGAGCTGTCGCATCGCAAGCCCTGGTAGATAGCGAACATCTGCCCCCATGTCTTGGGCGACTGCGACGGTTAATCGGCCGATGTTGTTGGGTTGATCGACAATGACCAGGACCGAGGCGTTGTCGGTGAGGAATTTGCCGAAGAGCTTGCGTAGTGAGCCTTCATGCTGGTTGATGCGTTTGGATAGGACTTGCCTGCCTTGGGGATCGAGGACGCAGGCGTGGTGGAAGTATTTGCCGACGTCTACGCCAATGACGAAGTCATAGGCCATGGGTGTGTGCCTCCTAGCGATGAATGAGAAGTTGGACTATTTAAGCTTCATCACTGGGGTTGGTCGGACATACTTGGACTGGCACCCACATTACTGTGAGACCTCATACCACCTGGGCTGGGTCAGGTTCCTATTAGCAGTTTGAGTATGTCACTGTCTTCGGCGACATCACCCCCCGGATCATTTTCTTAACAGGGCGAATATAAGCCATACCGAAGCCAGTGACTAGTTCCCCTGTCCTTTCAGACGGAGGGAACGGAAGTAAACATAGCCCGCCCAATCGGGCGGACAGGTTATGAATCTTCGGTGCCCTGGGGTGGAACTGCTAACAACGTAATGGGCATCCTAAAGTGGGCAGGTAGTTCCAAGGAGAACGCGTGGTGAACACTTGGTGAACCGTGCGGGTGAATGAAAACTGGCGGCGATAGCCCGCGCGAATACCTGTTCACGGATAGACTTGTCCACCATGAACGCAGCCACCGAGCACAATGAACAGTCAACGAGCAACTACCAACCGGTCCACGCTGCCGACATTCAAGCTGCTCAGGCGAAAATTTCCTCGGTGATTGAGCCGACCCCGCTGCAGTACTGCCCGCGGCTGTCGCAGCAGTACGGCGCAGATGTGTACCTCAAGCGTGAGGATTTGCAGGACGTGCGCTCCTACAAGATTCGCGGCGCTTACTACAACATCTCTCGCCTGTCCGCTGAGCAGCGCGCAGCGGGGGTGGTCGCGGCGTCGGCTGGCAATCATGCGCAGGGCGTCGCGTACGCCTGCCGTGCGCTAGGGATCCAGGGCAAGATCTTCGTGCCCAAGCCCACACCGAAGCAGAAGCGCGATCGGATTATGGTCCACGGCGGCGACAACGTCGAGCTCGTCGTGACGGGCAATACGTTCGACGAGGCGGCGGAGGCGGCTCGTGCCGACGCCCGCGAGCGCGGGGCAACAATCATCGAGCCTTTCGACGCCCGCGATACCGTCATCGGGCAGGGCACGGTTGCCGCCGAGATCCTCGCTCAGCTGACGGGGCTTGGCCGGGAGCTGGACACCATCATGGTGCCCGTCGGCGGCGGCGGCCTGCTCGGCGGGATCGTGTCGTACGTGGCAGACATGTCGCCGCGCACGGCCGTGGTGGGGGTGGAACCGCGCGGCGCGGCGTCGCTCGCCGCAGCGCTCGAGCACGGGGGTCCGGTGACGCTGACGGACATTGACCCGTTCGTCGACGGTGCGGCGGTCAAGCGCATCGGCGCGTTCCCGTTCGAGGTGATCGAGCACAACCAAGGGCGCACGCACCTTTTGCGCGCGGACGAGGGCGCGGTGTGCACCGAGATGCTGGCGCTGTATCAAAACGAGGGCATCATCGCCGAGCCCGCGGGCGCGCTGTCGGTGGCGGGACTGGCCGGGATGAAGGTCCAGCCGGGGTCCACCGTCGTATGCGTCATCTCCGGCGGCAACAACGACGTGCTGCGTTACGCGGAGGTCATGGAGCGCTCCCTGGTGCACCGCGGGCTCAAGCACTACTTCCTGGTGAACTTCCCGCAGGAGCCGGGACAGCTGCGTACCTTCCTCACCGACATCCTCGGCCCGGACGATGACATCGTCCTGTTCGAGTACCTGAAGAAGAACAACCGCGAGACCGGCGCGGCGCTGGTCGGCCTGGAGCTCACCCGCGCGAGCGACCTGGAGCCGCTGCTGGAGCGCATGGATGACTCCGTCATCGAGTGCCGCCAGCTCACGCCCGGCACGCCTGAGTACGAGTTCATCGTCTCCAGCTAGCCGAGCAAGCCCAGTGGGCCGAGCTAGCCCAGCGGGCCAAGCGGGCGCTGCCTAGCGCTGGATGTAGGCGATGCCCCAGGGGTCCAGCACCGTCTCGTCATCGCCGACCTGCGGGTGGGTGAACGAGTACAGCAGGGTACCGCCGACCGGCACGGTGACCGGCTCGTCGCTGAAGTTCGCAGCCAGCACGACCGTTCCGTCAGCGCTACCGTCCGCCATGGTCAGCCACTTCTCGCCGTTGTCCACCTGCAGCGTGCGCAGGTCCTCGCGGTTGCAGCCGTGCTCGCGGCGCAGCTGGATCAGGCGCTTGTAGGCGTCGTGGACCTGCTGCTGCTCGTCGGTAAAGGTCCAGTTCAGCTTCGCGGACGTGTAGGTCTCCTCGTTGCCCGGGTCCGGCACTTCGTCGTGGTCCCAGCCCTGGCGGGAGAACTCGTGGAGGCGACCCTGGCGGGTGCCCTCCAGAATCTGCTCATTGGAGTGGGAGACGAAGAAGGGGAACGGGGTGTCCGCGCTGAACTCTTCGCCCATGAACAGCATCGGGGTAAACGGGGAGTGCAGCAGCACCGCAGCCTTGAGCACCTGCTGGGTCGGGGTGAGGTTTTGGCTCGGGCGGTCGCCCGCAGCGCGGTTGCCGGTCTGGTCGTGGTTGGTGGTGTAGGACACCAGGTGCCACGGAGCGACGTGGGAGAGGTCCAGCTCGCGGCCGTGCGTGCGGGCGCGGTACTGCGAGAAGGAGTTGCGGAACCGGTAGCCGTTTCGCAGCGTATCCGCGAGGATCTCGGTGGTGCCGTAGTCCGCGTAGTAGCCCTGCTTCTCTCCGGTCAGCAGCGTGTGGATCCCGTGGTGGAGGTCGTCGAGCCAGTGCCCCTCGAGCCCGTAGCCGCCGCGCTCGGGGGCGCTGATCAGGCGCGGGTCGTTCTGGTCGGACTCGCCGATCACGGTGCGAGGCACGCCGGTGTCCGCAGCGAGGTCGTCGCCGATGCGGGCGATTTCTTCCATGATGGAGAAGGCGAGGCGGTCGTCGTAGGTCTGCACCGCGTCCAGGCGCAGCCCGTCAGCGTGAAACTCGCCGAGCCACTGGCGCACCGCATCCAGGATGTAGGCGCGGACCTCGTCTGAGCCGGGGCCGGAGATGTTGATGACCTCGCCCCAGGCGGTGAGCCCGTCCGTCAGGTACGGACCGAACTCGTCGTTGTAGTTGCCCTCCGGGCCGAAGTGGTTGTACACCACGTCGAGGAGGACGGCGATGCCGCGGGTATGCGCGGCGTCGATAAGCTCCTTGAGCCCCTGCGGGCCGCCGTACGTCTCATGGATGGCAAACCAGTCGACGCCGTCGTAGCCCCAGTTTCGGGTTCCGGCGAAGGGCTGCAGCGGCATGAGTTCGATGGTGTTGACGCCCAGCTCGGCGAGGTAGTCCAGCTTCTCAATCACGCCGGCGAAGGTGCCGGAGGGGGAAAAGGTGCCCACGTGGAGCTCGTAAATCACCATGTCCTTGGTGGGGATGCCGGACCAGTTGTCATCGTTCCACGCGAAGTCGGTGCTCACGACCTCGGACGGGCCATGCACGCCCTCGGGCTGGAGGCGCGTGCGCGGATCCGGCATGGGGATGGACCACTGGGTGCCGTCGAAGAGCGAGAAGGTGTAGTGCTGACCCGGCTGCGGGGCGATGGTGGCGGGGTCGAGCGCCCACCAGCCTGCGCGCTCCGTGTCGGGCTGCATGTCGTGGTCCTCGCCGTCGACGGTCACGCGCACCTGCTGGCCCTTCGGGGCCCATACCTCAAACTGGGCCGGGGTGGTGTGGGACGCAGCATTATTCGCAGTGTTTGTGCTGTGTGATTCACTCATGTTCCCCAGCCTAAGGAGGCGACTCGAGCACTGCAATGACGTCCCCTGCCGGTAGACTTCACCCCTATGCTGAGCACCTACGAGCTGCCCGCCGCGGGCGCGCCGACCACCCACGAACTTGAAATTAAACGTTCCCGGTTCATCACCTGGGTGGGACGCGTCGAATCGGAGGACGAGGCGCGCGAGTTCATCCACGCAGCGCGCGAGGCGTTCCCGGATGCGCGCCACCACTGCTCGGCGTTCATCGTCCACGTCGACGGCGCGCAGCCCATCGAGCGCTCGTCCGACGACGGCGAGCCGTCCGGCACCGCGGGCACGCCCATGCTCGAGGTGCTCAAAGGCTCAGGCCTGGTCAACGTATGCGCCGTGGTCATCCGCTACTTCGGCGGCACCAAGCTGGGCACCGGCGGGCTCGTCAGCGCGTACACGCACGCGGTGACCGGCGCCCTCGAGGACCTGGCGCGCGCCACCCGCAACCTCCGCGAGCTCATCACCGTCAACCTGCCGCACGCCGAGGCCGGACGCATCGAGTCGGAACTGCGCAACGCGGGCATCGAGGTCGTAGACATCGCCTACGGGTCACTGGCCACGTACACGCTCGGGTTCGCCCCGGGGCAGCGCGAGCTTGTCGACGCCCACCTGGCAGCGTCCACCCAAGGCACCGTCGAGTCGAAGGAAGCCGGGCACCGGTGGGTGGAAACGACCGACTGATCCGCGGCAAACGCCGGCTGCGTGTGATCCCGCGATAGACTGTGCAGCATGACGATGCAGCCTCGCCCCAATAACCCCATCGCGCGCCGCAAGGAAGCTGTGCGCAAGTACAGCCGGAACGCCGTCCTCTGGGCCGGCGGCGGAGTGGTCGGCGGTGTCGCCCTCGGCCTCATCGCGAGCTCATGGTCGCTGCTCATCCTCGGTTTCGTCGTCGCCGTGGTCGGCGGCGTGGCCAACTGGATGAAGGTACAGAAGATCGTGAACCACAAAGACGAGTACTAAAGGCGCGGGCGAATGACCCAACCCGACGGAAGGCCCGACGGAAAGGCAGTGCGGATCGACGCCTGGCTGTGGGCCGTCCGCATCTTCAAGACCCGCACCCAGGCCGCGGAGGCCGTGCGCGCCGGGCACGTCAAGCTGAACGAGCAATCGGTGAAACCTGCCGCGCAGGTCGTGCCCGGCGACGCGGTGCGCGTGTGGAAGGACCACCGCTACCGCGACCTGGAGGTCACAGCAACCGTGCGCAAGCGCGTCGGGGCGCCCGTGGCCAAGCAGTGCTACCTCGACCACTCGCCGCCACCGCCCCCGATGGATATTTTCGCCACGATGCCCAAGCGCGAGCGGGGAGCGGGGCGCCCGACGAAGAAGGAGCGGCGCGAGACCGACCGCCTGCTGGGCCGGCGCCGCTAGTCCGCCGCGCGGAGCTGCGCCAGCCGCTTGGTCAGCCGCGCCCGGCGCACCTTCGGTCGGTTGCCGGCGTCCCACGTGCGCTCGATGTGGTCGGTGCCGTAGCGGTTGAGCAGGAGGTCGTCGACAAGCCTGACTTGCCCGGGCACGAATGTGTAGCGCAGGCCGTTGGTTACCGCCTCAAGGTCCGCCGGGTTGAGCAGCTCCGCGACCTGCGAGACCCGCTCGAGGCCGTGCGCGCGCAGCAGCTCGTTGAGGAACCGGTAGTCCGCCGCCCGCGAGAGTGGGTAGCGCGAACCGAGCAGCACCGTGAGGATGCCCGGCAGGGTCTCCGGCGCGATCTGCGCCTCCACGTCCGCCCCCTCCGCAGGTTTCACATCCGTGATCCCGGCGATCTGGTCAAACTGCTGATCGGCCAACTCGATGAGCCCGGCCGCGAGCGTGAACGCACGGTCCACCTGCGGGTCGACGTCCTCAACGGCCCGCTTGTAGCGCACATCGTGCTCGAACTCGGCCCAAGCGTGCTGGAGCACCGTGCGGATTTGCACCTCGAAGGCGGTCCCCACATACTCCTCGAGCCCCTCGGAGCTCTCCTGCACCCGCAGCACCAGGTGGTGCGAGCCGTAGCCGAATCCGCCGGCCACGCGCGTCTCCTCCGCCTTATCCACGCTGCGCAGGACCTCAAACTCCTCCGCCAGCAGCGTCTGCACCGCGGGGATCTCGGTGGAGTGCAGTACCGTAATGCGCGCCCCGATGATGTCTTTAATGTCCGTCCACGGTTCCGGGTAGACGGGTTCGCCGTCGCGCATCTTGCGCGCCTTTTCCTTCAGCGAGGGCCACGTCTTGATCCGCACGTCCACCCGGTCGAAGTTCACGGCGGCATCGCGCATCAGCTCGTGTAGCGCGTGGCGGAACGCCGTCGCCGGGTCCTCGTGCGCATTGAGCCAGTTGAAATAGGTAGAGCCGAGCCGGGCGATGGTCGCGTCGGGAACCCTCGCCTCAGCCTTCCGCGCCCCCTTGCCCGCCCGGGCGCGCTTCTCCTGCTCGTTGCTCATCAGAAGCTACAGCATACCCCGCTGCATGCTTATCGACGCCCCCACAGTCCCATCCTCACGCCCCCGCACGCACGAACAGCGCCACCGGCAGCGCGGAGAACACGTCGGCGACCTGCACAGTCCCGCGAAACTCCCGCCTGCTCAGGCGCTCGACCCACGTGCCCTCCGGCAGGTCCACCGTCGTTTCGCCCCAGCCGCCGGTCCTGGCCAGCTTGAGCGGCTCCCGGGTGGCGAGCCCAATCACCTGCGCGTCCTCGCCCTGCATACCTCGCGCCATGCCGACGAGGTGGTGCTGCGCGGGACCCAGCGCGAACACGGCCCGGTACGAGCCCTCCGAAAATACCTCCGGCCGCTCGTGGCGCAGCCGCAGCGCCTCCGCCGTGACCGCCTGCTTCGCGTGGTTGCCGCGCTCTGCCAGCGCCTCGGGGGTCGGCGGAACCTCGCCGTACAGGAACCGAGCCACGTCGAATGACTCACCGCTGCGGGCGGCGTCGTACTGTGCGAGCGTTTGCGCCCGGGCCGTGTAGTCGACGAAGGCCCTGTTGTCCGGGTCCACGAGCGCAAGTTCCACGAACTCCTGGCCTTGATACGTATCCGGAATCCCCGGCCCGACCAGCTGGAGCAGCTTGCGGCCCAGCGACACCTGGACCGCCCCGATGTGCAGCTGCCGGACGAACGCGCTCACCCGCGCGGCGGCCGGTCCGTACAGGACAGCGTCCACCCAGTCCAGCACCCGCTGTTCGTAGCGCGCATCCGGGTCCACCCAGGTGGTGTGGAGCGCCGCCTCGCGCACCGCCTTCGTGGCGTAGCCGTGCAGGCGCTCCCGCAGTGCGTCCGTCACCTCTCCGTCCTCCGGCCAGACGCCGATGATGTTCTGCAGGAGGAAGTGGCCGGTCGCGCTGTCCGGAGGCGGCACGAGCGCAACAATTTGCCGCACCAGCTCGGCGAAGTCGTTCGGCACCTCGGTGAGCTCGATGATCCGCGCGCGGGTGTCCTCGCTGCGCTTTGTGTCGTGCGTGGACAGTGACGTCATCGCGTGCGGCCACAGCCCGGCGCGCTCGTCCTGCAGCAAGTGGAACTCCGCCGCCCCGACGCCGAAGCGCCCCGGCGCGCCGCCGACTTCCTGCAGCGCCACGAGCCTGCTCGCGCGGTAGAACAGCGTGTCCTCGACGCCCTTGGCCATGACGGCGCCGCAGACTTGGGCGAAGCGGTTCTTCGCCTCGCCGGACGCGAGGAAGGCAGCCGAGATGAGGTCGAGCGCGTTGCGGCGGGAGGGGAAGCGCTTGGACATGTCCGAGATGACGCTGGAGGTGATGCGCGAGAGCGACCGGTAGTCGGCGCGGTAGACGGGCATCGCCGCGACCAGCTCGATCACTGTCGACGCCAATTGCTCATCCGAGACTTCCGCGGTCACCGCGGAGAAGTTGTCGCGGCGGATGGCGCGAACGAGCCTGCGTACCTCGGCGCCCAGCTCGGAGGAGGCGACGTCGTGCTTGAGCTGCTGCTCGCTCGCCGCGATGGCCTCCTCGTCCCAGGTCGAGCCGGATTGCTGCAGGGCGAGCATGCTTAACGTGTCCTCGGCCGAGCGGTTGAGATAGATGCCGTCGAGTTCCCGCAGCGCGTCGTACCCGGTGGTGCCGTCGACGTGCAGGCGCGGGTCGAGCGGCTCGTTGACGCCAAGGATCTTTTCCACCACGAGCCACCGGTCGTGCCCGACGAGGTCCCGCAGGCGGGAGAGGTACGCGAAGGGATTGGTCAACCCGTCGGGGTGGTCGACGCGTACGCCGTCGATAAGCTCTTCTGCGATCAACTGGCGAAGGAGCCGGTGCGTGTGCTCGAAGACAAGTGGATCTTCCTGGCGCACCCCTGCGAGCCCGTTGACGGAGAAGAAGCGGCGGTACGAGATTACGCCGTCGCGCCAGTACATCAGCTTGTACGGCTGGCGTTGGTAGACCTCGAACGGGTCGTCGTCGAGCCCGTCGTAGGAGCCCGGCGCGAGGGGAAAGTAGTTGTCGAAGTAGGCCAGGACATCTTCCCCGCCCGGGGCAGCGCCTGCGGGGAATTCATCCTCGGCCAGGTGGGTGAGGCGGAGCTGCTCCTCGTCGCCCTCCTTGCCCAGCACCGGGAGCCCGAGCTTGCCGCCGGCGCCGTTGTCCTCGTGCCAGTCAATATCAAAGTAGGTGGCAAACTCGGAGTCCGCGCCAAGCTTGAGCACGTCCCACCACCAGCGGTTGCGGTGCGGGACCTCCACGCCCACGTGGTTTGGCACGATGTCCAGCACGATGCCGAGACCGGCGTCGTGTGCTGCCCGGGCGAGCTCGCGCAGGCCCTCGATGCCACCCAGCTCCGGGTTAACCTCGGTCGGATCAATGACGTCGTAGCCGTGATTGGACTCCGGCATGGCGGTAAAGATGGGGGAGAGATAGAGGTGCGATACCCCTAGGTCGCGCAGGTAGGGGATCTGCGCCTGCGCCTCAGCAAACCCGAACGCCCGGCCCGACGGGTCGGCCCCCGGGCCGCGCAGTTGCAGGCGGTAGGTGGAAGTGATGGGTCGACGCATCGTCGTGTTGCTCCTTGAGCTGGAATGAACGGGGACACAGGGACACCCCATTCACCATAGCGAGGTGGCTAGTAAAAGCGGCGTACCTTGCGCGGACGGCACAGCAGGAGCGGGAAGCCGAGTGAGTACCGCATCAGGCGCTCCCAACCAACGACACCAGCGACGTCCCTTGGTGGTGCGTCGAAGACGAACAACTTGTTGTCATCAGCAACGTGGTACAGCAATTCGTGCTCCGGGCGCAGCACTTCCGTGAAGTGCGAGTGCAGCACGTCGAAGGTTGTCGGGTGCGTCACCCACCCCGCGGCCGTCCACCCGAGCGCTTGGACCTCAACGCCGCGCGGGAGCGAGCCTGGGGCGCCACCGAGCGCGATGGACGCGTCCCGGACCCAAAACGCCTCCTCCGGGCCGCGCTCCTCGGCGAAGCGGAGCAGGCGCGCGGCAGCGTGCTTCCACGCTTGGTGCTCCGAAAAGCCCAACATGCCCACTTGCTGGTGCGTGAGCGCGGCCGTTGCCGGGGTGTCAAACACGCACGCCAGGCCGGGCGACAGGCTGACGTACGCGGTTGAGGAGCACAGCCCGGGCGTGAGCCACGCGTACGGGCCGGTGGAATAGCGCTCGTCGCGCCGGGCGAGGCGGGGGATGAGTAAGGCGGGCAGCTCCGGAGCGCGGGGAGCCAGGGTGTCAGAAAAATGCGTCATGCACTATTAGACGCAAAAACTGCCGCCCCGGTTCCATGCGTTGCCAAAAAAGTTGAAAGTTTTTTGACGGAGGGGGAGTTGCCAGGTCAGAACGGTGGTTCGTCGTCAAGCCCGAGCACCGAAAGCAGGCGATCCGCCTGCCAGATCTGGATCTCCTGGCCCTTTTCCTGCAGTTCCTTGGCGCGCTTTTCCTTGGAGGTGACGCTGTTCCAGGCGCCGACCACCAGGATCGTCGTCTTCTTGGTCACGTTCTTGCCCACCTGGCCGCCGTGCTCGGCGATGCCGTTCCAGAGCGTGCCCTTGTCAAAGGGCTCGAATTCGCCGGTAAGCGTGACGTGCTGGCCGTACAGCGGCGAATCCGGGCTGGCGTCCACGTTCGGCTCGGGGACCTTGTCGGGCGTGGCCACAGACTGCCAGGGAGCCGGGCCGCGCTGCCCGTCGCTCGAGGCCCCCGACCCCTTGCCCGAGCCGGATTGCCCACCGCGCTTCGGCCCGGCCTGGTTACTGCCGCGCGGCGCGGCGGCAGCCTCCACGACGGCCTGCACGCCGCCGGCGACGAGCAGCTCCGCTTGCGCGGCACTCCGCGTCCCGGAGCGGTCCCGCGTCACCGGCGTGACCTTCGCCTGCTCGATGGTGCCCAGCACAAAGCCACTGTTGTGCACGAAGTTGGCCAGGGAGCCTGTGTGGTGCGCCCGGCGCGCCAGACCGAGCATGATGCCGGCGCACGCGGCCGCGTCGGCGCACGCGTCGTGGTGGTTGTCCAGGTCCACACCGAAATACTCCGAAAGCGTGGGCAGGCGGTGGTTGCGCACGTCAAGGCGCTCCGCGCGCGACTGCGCGAGCGTGCACGCGAACAGCATGGGCGGCACCGGGTGCCCCGTAGCCACGCACGCGCTGTGCAGCGCCGAGGCGTCAAACTGCGCGTTGTGCGCGACCAACGGCAGCTCGCCGACGAAGTCAATCATCGCGTCGATGCGATCAGCCACGCCGGGCGCGTCAGCTACATCATCGGCGGTAATCCCGTGGATGGCCACGTTGCCCGGCTCGAACAGCTTGCAGCTCTCCGGAGGCTGGCACAGCCACGACACGCGGTCGACCTCTTCGCCGTCCACAAACTTGACCAGCCCAATCTGGCAGATGGAGCCCCAGTTGGGGTTGGCGGTCTCCACGTCGAACCCCACGAAATCGAAGCCGGGGATCGCGCCAGAGGCTTCCGCATTATCGACGTCCGGGGCTTCGCCCCGGCGCGCCGCAGCCACCAGCGACGCGAGCGCTTCTACTTGCGACGCCTCGCCGGGCGCGAAGCGCACCACCTTGGTGTCCCCAGCCCCGAGCGTGATGGTGAGGCGGCCTTCTTGCCACCCGTCCCCGGGCTCGGTGGTCACCTTGGTGATGTCCGCGACGTCCACGCTGTGCTCGTCGGACTCGCCCGCGAGGGCGGCGGCGAGGGGCGAGGGGCGCCACACCACCTTTGAGTTGGTCACCGTTATCAGGGCGCCGTGGGCGGAAATCACGTGAACTACTCTCCAATCACAGGCAAATGCGGGTTCGCACTAGTCTACCGGGGCGGTGGGGCGTCGATAAGCACCTGCCCCTTAGTCCTCCGGCATCACCGGCGGCTCGATCTGCTTGAGCACCATGGTGGAGCGGGCGGGCACGGTCAGGGTGCCCTCGGCGTCGGCGGGATCGAAGCCGACGGGGTAGCCCAGGGGCTCGGTCGTGTCGATGAGCACCTCCCACTTGGCGCCGAACTTCTGCGGCGGGATGCGGAACTCGATGTCCTCGTAGTGGGCGTTGAACATGAGCACGAAGGAATCGTCCGTGATGCGGCGGCCGCGCGAATCGGGTTCGGAGATCGCGTCGCCGTTGAGGTAGACCATGAGCGCCTTGCCAAAGGCGAAGTCCCAGTCCTTCTGTTCCATTTGCTGCCCGTCCGGGACGAGCCAGGCGATCTCGCGGTCCAGCACGTCCTCACCCAGCGCACCACCGGAGAGGAAGCGACGGCGGCGGAAGACGGGGTGGGCCTTGCGGATGGCAATGAGGCGTTTGGTGAAGTCGTGGAGCTCGTTTGCCTCGTCCAGGCGGTCCCAGTTCATCCAGGCGATCTCGTTGTCCTGGCAGTAGACGTTGTTGTTGCCGCCTTGGGTGCGCGCAAACTCGTCGCCGTGGGCGATCATGGGCGTGCCCTGGGACAACAGGAGCGTGGTGAGGAAGTTGCGGCGCTGCTGGGCGCGGAGCTGGCGCACCTCCGGATCGTCCGTCGGGCCCTCCACGCCACAGTTCCAGGAGCGGTTGTGGCTCTCGCCGTCGCGGTTGTCCTCGCCGTTCGCGTCGTTGTGCTTCTCGTTGTAGCTCACCAAGTCATTGAGCGTGAAGCCGTCGTGCGCGGTGATGAAGTTGATCGACGCGGTCGGGCGGCGATCGTTGTGTTGGTACAGGTCCGAGGAGCCGGTGAGGCGGGACGCGAACTCGCCCAGGGTGGAGCCCTCGCCGCGCCAGAAGTCGCGCATGGTGTCGCGGTACTTGCCGTTCCACTCGCTCCACAGCGACGGGAAGTTGCCCACCTGGTAGCCGCCCTCGCCGACGTCCCACGGCTCCGCGATGAGCTTGACCTGGCTGACAACCGGGTCCTGCTGCACGAGGTCGAAGAAGGTGGCCAGGCGGTCCACATCGGAGAACTCGCGGGCAAGGGTGGAGGCGAGGTCGAAGCGGAAACCGTCGACGTGCATCTCAGTGACCCAGTAGCGGAGGCTGTCCATAATCAGCTGCAGCGAGTGCGGGTCGCGCACGTTAAAGGAGTTGCCCGTCCCCGTGTAGTCCATGTAGTGGTACTTGTCATCGTCCACCAGGCGGTAGTACGCCTCATTATCAATGCCGCGGAACGCAATCGTCGGGCCCATGTGGTTGCCCTCCGCGGTGTGGTTGTACACCACGTCCAGGATGATCTCCATGCCCGCCTCGTGGTAGGCGCGCACCAGGTGCTTGAACTCGGCCACGGCGTCGCCGGGGTTGGAGGTGGAGGCGTAGTCGTGCTCCGGGGCGAAGAAGCCGAAGGTGTTGTAGCCCCAGTAGTTGCGCAGCCCCATTTCCTTCAGGCGGTCGTCCTGGAAGAACTGGTGGATCGGCAGCAGCTCGACGGAGGTGACGCCGAGGTCCTTGAGGTATTCCACCATTGCGGGGTGTGCCATACCGGCGTAGGTGCCGCGCAGGTTTTCCGGGATGTCCGGGTGCGACTGCGTCATGCCCTTGACGTGGCACTCGTAAATCACCGTTTCCTCGTCGGGGATGCGCGGGCTGCGGTCGTCGCCCCAATCGAAGAACGGGTTGATCACGACCGAAAGCATGGTGTGACCCAAGGAGTCTTCCTCATTGCGGCCGGTGCCGGGTTCCTCAGCGTCCGGGTCGTAGGAAAACAGCGCGGAGTGGGTGTCAAAGGAGCCGTCGAATGCGCGCGCGTAGGGGTCGATGAGCAGCTTGCTCGGGTCGCAGCGCTTGCCGTCAGCCGGGTCCCACGGCCCGTGGACCCGGTAGCCATAGCGCTGGCCGGGGGCGATGCCGGGGAGGTAGCCGTGCCAGATGTGGTTGTCCATCTCTTCCAGGGGGACGCGCGTTTCGGCTCCGTCGTCGTCGATCAGGCACAGCTCGACGGCATCGGCGACACCGGAGAACAGCGCGAAGTTCGTGCCGGCTCCGTCGTAGGTGGAGCCAAGCGGGTATGCGGATCCTGGCCACACGATCGGTGCCTCGGAGGTGGTGGGTGCATCAGAAGGTGCAGAAGGTTCAGTCATGTCGCCCGATCCTAGCCAAATTTGCGCGCCCGGTCCCGGCTACGCGCCCGCCTCGCCCGCAGTGCCTCCCGCGCGCAACCCCGCCATGAGGAGCGCGACGCTTTCCTCGTGCTCGCGCGTCGCTTCCTCGGCGCCCACCACCGGCCGCTCCCCGGTGGCTTCCGCTAGCTGCGCGCCCGATTGGTACATCGTCGCCGCGCCAAGCGTCATGGTGACCAGGCCCGCCGCCGCTGAGCGAAGGACACTTGCCGGAGCGCCCTCGTTCGCGACTTCCCGCACTGCCTCCTCAAAGACGGTGGAAAGCTCCCCGCGGATGCGCGCTCCCGGCTGGCTCATTGCCGCGAGCACGACCTCGGCGCCATCGCGGATGCCCAGGACGGCCTCCCGGAGGGCGCGCGCGAGCTGTTCCGGCGCGGTCGCCTCCCCCGCGGCGTCGGCTGCAACTGGTCGCACAATCTCCGCGGCAAGGCAGGA
This sequence comes from Corynebacterium sp. Marseille-P8863, assembly GCF_946902955.1. Classification (NCBI taxonomy): domain Bacteria; kingdom Bacillati; phylum Actinomycetota; class Actinomycetes; order Mycobacteriales; family Corynebacteriaceae; genus Corynebacterium; species Corynebacterium sp. Marseille-P8863. Next base: position 15,201 of record NZ_CAMPQC010000005.1, read on the forward strand.
GATGAGCTCCTGCTTGTTCTCGATGTGCCAATACAATGCCCCCGGGGCAACGCCGAGTGAAGTGGCCACGCGGCGCATTGAGACGTCCGCGAGCCCGTACTCTGCCAAAATGCGCAGCGCGGATGCGGTAATGGTGTACCGGGTCAACTGCATAATGCTCCATCGTAACTGTGGCGCCGCCTGGGCACGGAAGGTTCGTTGCCCCGATTGCTCACAGGAAGCGCCCAGAATGTTGTCACCTCAACTCGACGATTGCCCCAGCTGGGTGTTGTTAGGATGGTCGAGACAACTTACAAGTATCTCGAGCGTGCGTTCGCGCGTCCAAGAGTGATACGAACCCGGGCGGTCCGACTTCCCGGGAGATGAAGAGAGGTAATTCGTGAGGTTTTCCACCAAGACGACGAAAGCTGCTGCAGCAGGTGTCACGGCAATCGCCCTGACCTTGACACTGTCTGCGTGTGGCTCAGGGGAGGAAACCAACGGCGGCGGTCTGTCCACAGCAGCTGAGGCCGCCGGGGACAACGGGGCCGACAACACCGAGTCCGTCGACGGCGCCGCGAAGGAATCGGAAAAGAAGTCCGGGGACGACAAGGACCAGAAGGACGGACAGAAGGACCAGGACTCCAAGGGCGGGGACGCCGCGAAGAAGACCTCGGAGAAGGATGCCAAGCACTCCGGCGAGAAGGATTCCGGCTCCGACAACCAGGGCGAGAACGGCGATGTGCCCACCATTGCTAACCCGTTTGCGGACGGTGAGTACGAGCAGGTCACCCACGAGCCGATCGCCGGTGGCCAGGATGCGTCGCAGGGCGACATCGACGAGATGACCAAGGTCGTCGAGGCCGTCTCCAACCCGGAGTCGCTCGCCACCTGGACCCGCACCATCCTGGATAACTCCTGCAAGGCCGTGCGCGACCCTGCGATGGAGGAGCTTGAGCGCCAGGGCATGACCCTGGACTCCGTCGAGGAAGCGGCGCGGATGCAGGAAGATGCCGGCATGACCATGGACCTGCCGAAGTCCGAGATCTCCCTGGCGGACGTTCGTGTTGACGGCGACCGCGCCTCCGCGTCCGTGACGGCCAAGAATGATTCCGGCGAGGATACCCAGACCCAGCTCTTCCAGCGCGAGGATGGCCGCTGGAAGCTCTGCAACTAGTCAGCGCCCTTCGTTGAGTACTGCATTAGAAACACCCCAGCCCGCGTCGCGGCCCCGCATCCCGAGGTTCCCAGCCCGGATCGGGGCGGACGCGGGCCTTGTAGTGTGCGCGCTGCTGCTCGGTATCGGCGGCGGCCTCGTGTGGGGCTGGCTGCGCCCGGCGTACGTGGGCACGGCGGATGACGGGAGGCTCGCCATCGACCAGGTGGCCAGCCCGGCAAACGTGGAGTTCGCCGCGACCGGCTGGTTCAGCCTGATCACTCTGGCCATCGGCGTCGTCCTGGCCGTCGTCGCGTTGCACCAGTTCGCTTCTCGACGCACCCGTGGAGGCCTCGGCTCGCTGTGTTGGCTCATCGCCTGCGCGGTCTCCGCGGTCCTGACGGTGGCCGTTACCGGCGACGTGCTCGCCGCGGCGCTGCACCCTCTGGACCACGCGAACCTGGCCGACGGCCAGCAGATCGAGATGGTGCCTCCCGCCAAACTCGGCGCTGCATGGTTGGTCGGCCCGTTTGTCTCCTCCCTGATCTACTGGGCCTCCAACGCGTTGTCCCTCGTCGTGGAGCGGGACGAACTGCCAACTGACTGACGAACTTGCCGCGCGCAGCGGTCCCGACCCCTACACTGGAAACGTCCTGGGGCACAGCCACGCAAAGGCCGCGCCCCGTACCTCAAAGCAACGCGAGCGATGTTGGGAGTTTCCATGCTGCACGTCACCGACCTCCGGGACACCACGCCGACGACATCCGAGCTCCGTCGCGCACTACCGCGCGGCGGGACGGACGTGAACGCGGTCCTGCCCACCGTGGCGCCGATGGTGGAGGCCGTGCGCACCGGAGGAGCTGCGAAAGCCCTGGAATACGGCGAACAGTTCGACCGGATCCGCCCCGCGTCGGTGCGCGTGCCCGCCGAGGTCATTGAGCGGGCCGTCGCCGACCTTGACCCCGCGGTGCGCGACGCGCTTGAGCTGGCCATCCAGCGCATCCGCCGCGTCCACGCGGAGCAGAAGCCAGCGGCGCACACGACGCGCCTGGCGGCGTCGGCGCACGTCACCGAAAAGTTCGTTCCCATCAACCGCGTGGGCCTCTACGTCCCCGGGGGCAAGGCGGTCTACCCGTCGAGCGTGCTCATGAACGTCATCCCGGCGCAGGAGGCGGGTGCCACCTCCATGGTGGTGTGCACACCGCCCCAGGAGGAGTTCGGCGGCTGGCCGCACCCGACCACGCTCGCCGCCTGCTCCTTGCTCGGCATCACCGAGGTCTGGGCGGTCGGTGGCGCACAGGCCGTGGCGCTCATGGCGTTCGGCGACGACGCAGTCGAGCTCGAGCCGGTGGACATGGTCACCGGGCCCGGCAACATTTTCGTCGCCGCCGCCAAACGCCTGGTCAACGGCGTGGTTGGCATCGACGCAGAGGCGGGCCCCAGCGAGATCGCGGTGATCGCGGACGAGCACGCCAACGCCGAGTACGTCGCGCTGGACCTTATTTCCCAGGCGGAGCACGACGAGCAGGCGGCCAGTGTCCTCATCACTGACTCGGAAGCGTTCGCGCGCCGCGTCGACGAGCTGGTGGAGCAGCACTCCACGTCCACGCTCAATGCCGAGCGTGCCCGCAGCGCGCTGGGCGGGGCGCAATCCGGCATCGTGCTGGTGAGCGACATGGACGCCGCGGTCGCCGTGGCCGACGCCTACGCCCCGGAGCACCTCGAGGTCCACACCGCCAACGCCCGGGAGGTTGCGGAGCGCGTGACCAACGCCGGCGCGATTTTCGTCGGCCCGTACTCGCCGGTGCCGCTTGGCGACTACGCCGCCGGCTCCAACCACGTCCTGCCCACGTCCGGCACCGCGCGGTTCTCCGCGGGCCTGTCCACCCACACCTTTCTCAAGCCGGTCAACCTCATCGAGTACGACCAGGCCGCGCTGGCGGAGATCGGCCAGGCGATCATCACCCTGGCCGCCGAGGAGCAGCTGCCCGCCCACGGCGAATCCATCCGCGCACGACTCGAAGGAGGCCGCTAACCATGCAGTTTCAGGACGGCACACTCGCCGCGTCCACCGAGCTCGCCGGGCTGCCGCTGCGCGAGGAACTGCGCGGCAAGTCCGCGTACGGCGCGCCGCAGCTCAAGGTCCCGGTCGCGCTGAATACCAATGAGAACCCGTACCCGCCATCGCAGGAGCTTATCGACGCTCTCGTGCAGGAAGTTGCCGCCGTCGCCGGCAACCTCAACCGCTACCCGGACCGCGACGCGCTCGCGCTTCGTAGCGACCTCGCCGCCTACATCAGCGGCCAAACCGGCGTCCGCGTCACCCGCGACAACGTCTGGGCGGCCAACGGCTCGAACGAAATCCTCCAGCAGCTGCTGCAGGCCTTCGCCGGCCCCGGCCGCAGTGCGATGGGGTTTATCCCCAGCTACTCCATGCACCCGATTCTGTCTGCGGGCACGCAAACGGAGTTCATCGCGGTCCCGCGCGGTGAGGACTTCCGGATTGATCTTGAGGCGGCGCTGGTGGGCGTCGATAAGCATGCGCCCGACGTCATCTTTATCACCACGCCGAACAACCCGACTGGCGACGTAACGACCCTGGACGACATCGAGCGGCTCATCCAGGCCGCGCCGGGCATCGTGATCGTGGACGAGGCGTACGCCGAGTTCTCGCCGAGCGCTTCGGCGGTGACGCTGCTGGAGCGGTACCCGGAGAAGCTCGTGGTGTCGCGGACCATGTCCAAGGCCTTCGATTTTGCGGGCGGGCGGCTCGGCTACTTCGTCGCGGCGCCTGCGTTTATCCAGGCAGTGATGCTCGTGCGGCTGCCGTACCACCTCTCGGTGCTTGCGCAGGCGGCCGCGCGCGTGGCGCTTCGGTACGCGGGGCAGACCCTGGAAACCGTGGAGAAGCTCGCGCAGGAGCGCGACCGAGTCCAGGCGGGGCTGGAGGAGATGGGCTACGATGTCGTGCCGAGCGAGTCGAACTTCGTCTTCTTCGGGCCGTTTGCCAACGCGCCCGCCGCGTGGCAGGAGTTCCTCGATTGCGGCGTGCTGATTCGCGACGTCGGGGTGGCCGGCCACCTCCGCGCGACCATCGGCCTACCGCACGAAAACGACGCATTTCTCACCGCAGCGAAGGAGGTTTCCCATGACTGAGTCCCCGGTTCCAGCCACGCAGCGCATCGGCACCGCGACCCGCACGACCAGCGAGTCCGACATTACGGTGCAGATCAACCTTGACGGCACGGGCCAGGTCGAGGTTGACACCGGCCTGCCGTTTTTTGACCACATGCTCACCGCGTTTGGCACCCACGGTGCGTTCGACCTCTCCGTGCGTGCCCAGGGCGATACGCACATCGACGCCCACCACACCGTCGAGGACACCGCCATCACACTGGGCTGGGCGCTTATCGACGCCATCGGTGACAAGCGCGGCATCCGCCGGTTCGGATCGATGCTGCTGCCCATGGACGAGACCTTGGTGGAAGGTGTCGTCGACCTTTCCGGGCGGCCCTACTTTGTCATGCACGGCGAGCCCGAGCACATGGACTGGCAGGTCATCGGCGGGCACTACGCCACCGTGATCAACCGCCACTTCTTCGAGACGCTGGCGTACAACGCGCGCCTCACGCTCCACCTCAACGTGCGCTACGGGCGCGACCCGCACCACATCACGGAGGCGGAGTACAAGGCGGTGGCCCGCAGCCTGCGCCAGTCGGTGGAGCGCGACCCCCGTATCTCGGGGGTGCCGTCGACGAAGGGGGCGCTGTAGGTGTTTAACGTCGCTGCCGGAATGTGGGTTGTCGTCCTCTTCCTGCTTGCCGGGCTGCTCGCTGGGGGAGTGTGGTCGGCGTATCAACACGGCTCAAAGGCCGTCACAATCGTATTAGCTCTACTCGCTGCGCTGGCATTCGTGTTCGCGCTGTTCAACATGGCAAAGGTGGTGTGAGGTGTCCTTCTTTTCCCGTCGTCCTGTGACTACGGAAGAGATCAATTCCCTAACAAGCGTGTGGCAGGCACGCGGTCTCAAAGCGGTCTTCGTGGCCATGGCGTGCGCGTTCGGCGCGTGGGCCCTGCTCCTGCCCGTCGTTCCCACTGCCGTCCTTGACGCTGGCGGGGGCGAGACACTCGCCGGCACCACGACCGGTGTGTTCATGCTCTTTACCGTCACCACACAGGTGTTTACTCCGCGGCTGCTGCGAAAGTTCGGCTACACCACCGTGATGTCGGTCTCCGCGTTCCTCCTGGGCTTCCCCGCGGTGGGGTACCTCCTCGGGATGGGGGCGCCCGAGGTGCTCACCATTTCCGCGATCCGCGGCGTGGGCTTCGGCGCGCTGACGGTAGCTGAGGCGGCGATCGTCGCGGAGCTGGTACCCATCCGCCTGCTGGGCCGCGCGACCGGCGTGGTGGGCATCATGATTGGCCTGGCACAGATGATCGCGCTGCCCACTGGCATGGCCCTGGTCCAGCGCATCGGGTACGACGCTGTCTACTTGATTGCAGGCGGCGTCGGCCTGCTCGCGCTCGTGGCCTGCCAAGGCATCCCGCCCATCCCGCCGCCGGAGAAGGAAACGTCGGAGACGGACCACATTTACGTGCCGATCTGGCGGTTGGTGCTCGTCCCTGCGCTCGCGCTCATGTTCGTCACCACCGCATACGGTGCGATTACGAACTTCCTGCCGGCGTCGATGCGCGAGCTCGACCCCGTCGCCGGCGCAACCCTGGGCGGGCTCATGCTCGGGTTCATGAACTTCGCCTCCATGCTCTCGCGCTACTACGCGGGCCGCGTCATGGACCGCGTGGGGTATCCGGGTACCGTGATGATTCGTTTCCAAATCACCGCCGCCCTCGGCGTCTTCCTCATCGCCGTGATCCTGGTGTTCCAGCTGTCTGTGTGGTGGATGGTGCTCGCGGCGCTGCTGTACGGACTCGGCTTCGGCGCCGTGCAGAACGAGGCGCTGACCATGATGTTCTACCGGCTGCCCCGGTCCAAGACCTCGGAAGCCGCGGCGATTTGGAACGTGGCCTACGACGGTGGCACCGGGCTCGGCTCAACCTTCTACGGCATGCTGCTGACCACGATGGCGTTTTCACCCATGTTTGGCATTTCCGCGGCCGTCATCATGATCGGCCTGGTGGTGACGTTGCTGGACCGCCAGCTGGGCCGCCACCGCGTGGTTGAGGTGAACAACCTCGCCGCCCGGCTCCAGTCGGTGCAGGCACCGCGCCGCCACCGCCGCCGCGACCGGTAAGATGAGCCACCATGAACGCCACCCCTGAGCGCCCGGACCACGCGACAACGCCGAGCAGTGCCCCCAGCGTCGCCCTGCTTGATTACGGGGCGGGCAATATCCGCTCCGCGCAGCGCGCCCTCGAGCATGTCGGCGCGCAGGTGACCGTCACACAAGACCCGCACGTGGCGGTGGAGGCTGACGGCCTGCTTGTTCCTGGGGTGGGAGCGTTCGACGCGTGCATGCGCGGCATCAACCGGGTCAACGGTGGCCGCGTCATTGGCCAGCGCCTCGCCGGTTCGCGCCCGGTGTTGGGGATCTGCGTCGGCCTGCAGGTGCTGTTTGACCGCGGCGTGGAGCACGGCGTGGACACCAAGGGGCTCGGCGAGTGGCCCGGGGTGGTGGAGAAGCTCGAGGCTTCGGTGCTGCCGCATATGGGCTGGAACACCGTCGAGATCGCGGACAACAGTGAGATGTTCGCCGGTCTGGACCCGCAGACGCGCTTTTACTTCGTGCACTCCTACGGGGTGCGCGACTTCGCGCTATCCGCCGACGACTACATCGCGTACCCCAAGGTCACCTGGGCAACGCACGGCGACTGCCGGTTCGTCGCTGCGGTGGAGAACGGCCCTCTGTGGGCCACGCAGTTCCACCCGGAGAAGTCCGGAGACGCGGGCCTGGTGCTGCTGGAGAACTGGGTGAACACGCTGCGCTAAACGCGCTGCGGCGCTGCTACCATGAGTGCATGGATTTCACACTGCTGCCCGCCGTAGATGTTGTTGATGGCCAGGCCGTCCGCCTCGAGCAGGGCGAGGCCGGGACGGAGAAGAGCTACGGCGACCCGTTGGAGGCTGCCCTTCGCTGGCAGGAGCAGGGGGCGCAGTGGCTCCACTTCGTCGACCTGGACGCTGCCTTTGGGCGGGGGTCGAATCACGAGATGATGGCGGACATCGTCGGCAAGCTTGATGTGCAGGTGGAGCTGACCGGGGGGATTCGGGACGACGCTTCGCTTGAGCGCGCCCTGGCCACCGGTGCGCGTCGCGTGAACATCGGTACCGCAGCGCTGGAGAACCCGCAGTGGGCGGCCGATGTCATCGCGCGTTTTGGTGACAAGATCGCGGTGGATCTGGCGGTGCGCGAGGAAGCCGGCGAGTGGCGCACGAAGGGCAACGGCTGGACCTCGGACGGGGGCGATCTCTGGGAGGTCCTGGAGTACTTCGATGCGGCGGGGTGCGCGCGCGTTGTGCTTACCGACGTCAGCAAGGACGGCACCCTGACCGGTCCGAACATCGAACTGCTGCGGGAGGTCTCGGCGGCGAGCGACGCTGCGGTGACCGCCTCCGGTGGGATCGCCACACTCGACCACGTGCGGGAGCTGGCCAGCTACGCGGAGGAAGGCATCGACTCGGCCATCATTGGCAAGGCGCTCTACGAGCAGAAGTTCACGCTGACCGAAGCGCTCGACGCGGTGGCACACGCCACGCCCGCGGCCCAGGACTAATTGCGAGACGAAGGAGAAGGGGCACCGCACGTGAGCGAGTTGCACCAGCCCGATTCCAACACCGATGCGGCGGGGACAGGCGTCGACCTTCCCGGGTGCATGGACGCCGCGCGCGACGTGGTAGCGCAAGCTCGCGAGCTCTTCACCGCGCACCTCGGCGCGGCGCCGGCGTTGGATAAGGGGAAGGGGGACTTCGCCACCGAAGCGGACCTGGCCATCGAGGCGCTCCTGCGCCGCCGCCTCGAGTCCGAGACCGGCGTGCCCGTCTTCGGGGAGGAGCAGGGCGGGGAGCTCAACGAGCACGCGTGCTGGGTCGTGGACCCCATCGACGGCACGTCGAACTACTCGTCCGGCAACCCCAACTGCGCGATTCTGGTCTCGCTGGTGGTGCGCGGCGAGCCGGTCCTCGCGCTGACGGACATCCCGCTGATGGACATGCAGCTGAGCGCCGTCGCGGGCGGCCCGGTCATGCTCAACGGGGATGCGTTGCCACCGGTGAACAGCCGGACGGCGTCCGCGTGGCAGGTTGGCGTGGGCTCCGTCGGCTCGGACGACCGGCAGCGGTTCCCTGCCCGGATGCGCCTGGGACTTGTCGGGGCGCTCGCGGAGACGGAGCTGCGCCCCCGCATTTCCGGCTCCGTGGGGGTGGACCTGGCGTTCGTGGCGCAGGGCATCTACCAGGCGGCCGTGAGCTTCTCGCCGCACATCTGGGACAACGCGGCGGGCGTGTGCCTAGCGCGCTGCGCCGGGGCGCGCGTGACCGACGCCGTAGGCAAGCCCTGGCACATGCACTCCGTCGGTGCCCTGCTCGGCACCCCAGAGGCGCACGCTCGGACCCTGAGTACGATGAAGTCCATTGTGTAGATAGCCCTGTAGCCCTGTAGCCCTGCCCGAAAGGACGTGCCCTCCCATGCCCGTTGCAATTCGTGTGATCCCGTGCCTCGACGTGGACGAGGGTCGGGTGGTCAAGGGGGTCAACTTTGCCAACCTCCGCGACGCCGGCGATCCGGTCGAACTGGCCAAGAAGTACGGGGAGGCAGGCGCCGACGAGCTGACGTTCCTCGACGTCTCCGCGTCGAAGGAGGGCCGCGGCACCATGTTGGATGTCGTGCGCCGCACCGCGGAGCAGGTGTTCATTCCCCTCACCGTCGGCGGGGGAGTGCGCTCTGCTGACGACGTCCGCGAGCTCCTCCGCGCGGGAGCGGACAAGGTGAGCGTGAATACCGCAGCCATCGCGAACCCGTCGCTGCTGCGTGAACTCAGCGAGGAGTTCGGCGCCCAGTGCATCGTGCTGTCCGTCGATGCGCGGCGCGTCCCCGAGGGCGGCGCGGAACAGCCGTCCGGGTTCGAGGTCACCACCCATGGCGGCACGCGCTCAGCAGGTATCGACGCCGTGGAGTGGGCCCGCACCGGCCAGGACCTGGGCGTGGGTGAAATCCTCTTGAACTCCATGGACGGTGACGGCACGAAGGAGGGGTTCGACCTGGACCTGCTGCGCGCGGTGCGAGAGTCCGTGACGATCCCGGTGATCGCCTCCGGCGGCGCCGGTAAAGCGGAGCACTTCCCGCCCGCGGTCGATGCAGGTGCCGACGCGGTGCTTGCCGCATCGATCTTCCACTTTGGCGAGGTCTCCATCGCCGCGGTGAAGGACGCGCTGCGGGATGCCGGCAAGGAGGTCCGGTAAGTGGACACCCAGCACAGCGATAATCCCGCCGACTATGCGCTCGATCCGGAGATCGCGCAGCGCTTGAAGCGCAACGACGCGGGACTCGTTCCGGCAGTGGTGCAGGCGGCGGACACCCGCGAGGTGCTTATGATGGCGTGGATGGATGACCACGCGCTGGCCTACACGCTGGCCACGCGGCGCGGGACCTACTACTCGCGCTCCCGCCAAGACTACTGGATTAAGGGACTGACCAGCGGGAACGTGCAGCGCGTGACGGGGGTGCGTCTGGACTGCGACGGCGACACCCTCCTTGTCACGGTGGAACAGACCGGTGGGGCCTGCCACACGGGCGATCGCACTTGCTTTGACGCGGACCAGCTACTCTGACGCGCACGACTACTAAGGAGCACAACATGAGCCAACCGTCGAAGGGCTGGTCCCGCGCGGGCGCGATCGCGCTCGGCGTGGGCGGTGCCGCGCTGTGGGCCTTCGCACGCATGGACTGGATCCAGGTGGACTACCAGGACGACCTCTCCGGCGGAGGCAGCGTGGCCATCCGCGGGGCGGAGTGGTCCACGGAGACGACGGCGGTCGCGTTGCTGCTCATCGTCGGCATGATCGCAGGCGTTGCCCTGCGGCGCTGGGGTCGGCGCGCGGTGGGCATCGTTGGCGCGCTCGCGGGCGTCGGCGGCGCGATTTCGCCGGCGACGACGCTGCTCGGCACGATCGACCCCGAGCGGGTGCACACGCTGCTCAGCGTGGGGTCCGACACCGCGCAGACCGCGCAACAATCCCAGTCATCAGGAGCTGTGATTGCGGAATGGGCCGACATTACTGCCACGACGGTGGCACCGCTCGGGCCGATCGGCGCGCTGCTCGGTTGCCTCGTTGCGGTGGTCGGCGGCGTGCTGCTGGCGGCCAAGCCGGGACAGGATTCTGCGAAGCTGAACAAGTACGAGCAGGAGACGGTGCGCCGCGAGAAGATCCATGAGGACCTCGAGGCACGCCCGGACTCGGGTCGCGTCCTGTGGGACGCGCTGGACGCAGACATCGATCCGACCGAACAGTTAGGCCAGCCGGAGCGCCCGGAGCGCCCGGAGCGCCCGGAGCGATCAGTGCGCCGACGGGACCAGTAACCAGGGGAGATTTCGTGCGCAGCGGCCAATCCGTCTATTCTATGGACAAGAGTCAAGACTCCTGGAGGTAGTCATGTTGGCACCGCACACGGCTGACGCGCCCGACAAGGTCAACACCGTTGTCGCCAGTGTCCTGCGCGACGTTGCCAAGCGCGAATCTGTCGTTTCCTTCCAGGACATCAAGGCCCGCTCCCGCGCTATGGCGCCAACTCGGGACGCCAAAGCCGCGTTGCTGCGCCACGGGTGCGGGGTGGTTGCGGAGATTAAGCGCAACTCTCCGGTGTTCGGACCGACCGCCGCCACCTACCAGTCCATCGAGGAGGTGGCGCACGCCATCGAGCAGGGCGGGGCGCACCTCATCGCGTGTCAGACGGAGCGCCTGCGTTTCGACGGTTCCCTGGCGGACATGGCGGCCGCCAGGGAAGCGGTGGAGCTGCCCATGGTGTGCAGGGACGTGATCGTTGACCCCTACCAGATCCACGAGGCGCGCTGCTACGGCGCGGACGTGCTTCCCCTCCAGGTGGAGATCCTGGAGCAGGCGAGGCTCACCGCGCTGCTGGATCGCGCGGAGTCGCTCGGCATGGTGGTCATGGCGGAGGTGCGCACCCCAGAGGAGGCGGACCGCGCGCTTCAGGCCGGGGCGAGCGTCATCGCGGTGAACTCGTGGTCGTTTGAGACGAACTCGCTCAACCGCGACGCGTTTGCGGAAATCGCGCCGGGTCTGCCCAGCGAGGTGATCAAGATCAGCCTTGGCGGCGTCGCGACCGCGAAGGACTTGATGGCGGCTGCCGCGTGCGGGGCGGACGCGGTGCTGGCCGCCGAGGCGATCATGAACGGGGGAGACATCTTGGCGGCAACCAGGAAGCTTGCGGCAGCTGGGCAGCACCCGGCCTGCCCGTCGCGGAGGTAGCGTCGATAAGCACGAGGCCCTGTTCGAGATTCGGGGCACGCTCAGGCACACTATGTGTCGTGGAAACCTTTTACTTGGCAAATATTCCGTCGCCGCCGCAAGGCGTGTGGCACCTCGGGCCGGTGCCGATCCGCGCCTACGCCCTGTGCATCATCACCGGCATCCTCGCGGCAATGTGGCTCGGCGTGCGGCGCTACAAGGCGCGCGGCGGCGACCCGGACGTGGTGTGGGACGCGGCCATCGTGGCGATCCCGGCGGGTATCGTCGGCGGCCGTCTCTACCACGTCATTACGGACCATGAGAAATACTTCGGCCCCGGCAAGGACCCTCTGCAGGCGCTCAACATTACCGCCGGTGGCCTGGGTATTTGGGGCGCGGTCGCGCTCGGCACGCTCGCGGTGTGGGCCCTCATGCGATACCGCAAGGTGCCGTTTGCGCCGCTTGCCGACGCCCTCGCGCCCGGTGTTGTGCTCGCACAGGGCATCGGACGACTGGGGAACTGGTTCAACCAGGAGCTCTACGGCGCGGAAACGGATGTGCCGTGGGCGCTGGACATCTACTACCGGGTCGACGAGTCCGGGAAGTTCGCGCCACTGACCGGGCATTCGACCGGAGAGGTCTTGACCAGTGTGCACCCGACGTTCCTTTACGAGCTGGTCTGGAACCTGCTCGTCTGCGCGCTGCTGCTGTGGGCGGACCGCCGGTTCCGCCTCGGGCACGGCCGCGTGTTCTGGCTCTACGTGGCGGGGTACACGTTCGGTCGCTTCTTTGTAGAGCTCATGCGAAGCGACGAGGCGACGATGATTTTCGGGCAGAGAGTCAACACCTGGGTTTCTGCAATTGTGTTCTTGATCGCGGTTATCCTGTTCCTGCGCTTGCCCAAGGGACGTGAAACCGCAGCTAAGGTGCAGTCGAATAGGGGATCTGGCCCGGTCGACGGGGAAGCGCAGGAGGATACGGCGGAATGTCCGATTGTGCCCGAACGGTCATCGGAAGACGAAAAGGAGTACCGTTGGAAACCGGAAGCAGGGCCCGGCAATCGCCCCGGTCATGAAGGCTGAGGCGGAGTCGTCGCCCTGAAGAGTTCGTCAACATCCAGATAGGTTGGAGATCGTGGATAGAAGAACAAAGATCGTTTGTACGCTGGGTCCGGCTGTGGCTTCCAAGGAGGGCATCCTCGGGCTGGTCAAGGACGGCATGGACGTCGCCCGCCTGAACTTCTCGCACGGTGATTACCCTGATCACCAGAAGAACTACGACTGGGTCCGCGAGGCGACCGATGAGACCGGTCACGCCGTCGGCATCCTGGCTGACCTGCAGGGCCCGAAGATCCGCCTGGGCCGCTTCAAGGACGAAAAGACCTTCTGGGAGACCGGCGAGACCGTCCGCATCACTATTGATGATGTGCAGGGTACGCACGACCGCGTCTCCACCACCTACAAGGGCCTGGCCAACGACGCGCAGCCGGGCGACCGCCTGCTTGTGGACGATGGCAAGGTCGGCCTGGTGTGCGTCGAGGTCGACGGCAACGACGTCGTGTGCCGCGTGACCGAGGGCGGCCCGGTGTCCAACAACAAGGGTGTGTCGCTGCCCGGCATGAACATCTCTGTGCCGGCCCTGAGCGAGAAGGACAAGGCCGACCTGCGTTTCGCCCTGAACATGGGCGTGGACATGATCGCCCTGTCCTTCGTCCGCTCCCCGGCGGACGTCGACCTGGTCCACGAGATCATGGACGAGGTTGGCCGCCGCGTCCCGGTGATCGCGAAGCTGGAGAAGCCGGAAGCGGTTGACGCCATCGAGTCGATCATCCTCGCATTCGACGCCGTCATGGTTGCCCGTGGCGACCTCGGCGTGGAGATCCCGCTCGAGGAGGTCCCGGCCGTGCAGAAGCGCGTCGTCCAGATCGCCCGCGAGAACGCGAAGCCGGTCATCGTGGCAACCCAGATGTTGGACTCCATGATTGAGAACTCCCGCCCGACCCGTGCAGAGGCTTCCGACGTTGCAAACGCTGTGCTGGACGGCGCGGATGCGGTCATGCTCTCCGGTGAGACCTCCGTCGGCGTCGACCCGCACAACGTGGTCCGCACCATGAGCCGCATCGTCCGCTCCGCAGAGGGCACCGGCGAGGTGCCGAAGCTCCAGCACGTCCCGCGCACCAAGCGCGGCGTGGTGGCGTACTCGGCCAAGGACATCGCTCAGAACCTGCACGCCCGCGCGATTGTCACCTTCACCACCTCCGGTGACACCGCACGCCGCGTGGCCCGCCTGCGCCCGGACCTGCCCATTCTGGTGTTCACGCCGCACCCGCAGGTGCGCTCGCAGCTCGCCGTGTCCTGGGGCGCGGAGACCTTCCTCTGCCGCGATGTCCACTCCACGGACGAGATGATCGAGGTCGTCGACGAAATCCTGCTGGGCATGGGCCGCTACGACGAAGGCGACACCATGGTGGTTGTCGCTGGTACCCCGCCGGGAATCTCCGGCAACACCAACACCATCCACGTCCACCAGCTGGGCGAGGATACCCGCAGCCCGCGCTAAGACTTCCGCGCGAACTGCTGCCGCATCGCCCCCGGCTGACGCACTGAAACATGTGCTCAGCCGGGGGCGATGTCGCGTTTCCAGGGACGGACGTATGGTGGCAGCATGTCTAGTATCTCTGTCCGCGACGCCCACCTGCACAACCTCAACAATGTCGACGTCGACATGCCCCGGGGAAAGCTCGTGGCCGTCACGGGCGTGTCCGGGTCGGGCAAGTCCTCGCTCGCATTCGGCACTATCCACGGCGAGGGCCAGCGCCGCTACCTCGAGTCAGTCGCACCCTTCGCGCGCCGCCTCATCGGCTCCGCCGTGGACCCCCAAGTGAGCCAGGTCGAGGGCCTGCCGCCCACCGTCGCACTGCAGCAGTCCACCACCTCCGGCGGCACGCGCTCGACCGTGGGCACGATCTCCGCGCTGTCCAACAGCATCCGCCTCCTGTACTCCCGCGCGGGCGACAACCCGCACGGCCTGTACTCCGACTCTTTCTCCCCGAATACGCCGGAGGGCATGTGCCCCACCTGTCACGGCACGGGCGTGGTCCACGAGCCGACGGAGGCAACGATGGTCCCCGACCCGTCGCTGTCCATTGAGGACGGCGCGATCAAGGCGTGGCCCGGCGCGTGGGCGGGCAAGAACTTCCACGACATCCTCCAGGCACTCGGCTACGACCTGGACTCACCGTGGGAGGACCTGCCACAGGAGGACCGCGAGTGGATCCTGTTTACCGACGAGCGCCCGGTAGTCACCGTCAAGCCCCTGCGCGGGAAGGACCAGATCCAGCGCAATTACGAGGGCACCTGGCGCTCGGTGGCGAGCTACCTGCGCAAGACGCTCGCGGAGACGCAGTCCGACTCGCTGCGCAAGCGCACCCTGTCCTTCATGGAGTCGCGGACTTGCGAAACCTGCAACGGCCGCCGACTGAACCAGCGCGCCCTCGAGGTCACCTACGCAGGGTTGCCTATCGACGAGCTCGGCGCCCTCCCGCTCGACGTCGCCCACGAGCTGTTGGCTCAGCAGCATCCGGAGGACCCCAGCTCCGCCGAGGCGCTCCTGCTCAAGCAGATTCTGCCTTCACTGACCTCCGCCCTGGAGCTCGGGCTGGGTCACCTTAGCTTGGACCGACCGGCGCAAACGCTTTCCGGCGGCGAGCTGCAGCGTATCCGCCTGGCGGCACAGCTGCGCTCCGGCCTGTTCGGCGTGGCGTACGTGCTCGACGAGCCGTCCGCCGGCCTCCACCCGGCCGAGCGGGGAGCGGTGCTGGACATCTGCCGTCGCTTCATCGACGCCGGCAACTCCGTCCTCCTCGTCGAGCACGACATGGATTTAGTCGCGCAGGCCGATTGGCTTGTAGACGTCGGCCCGCTCGCCGGACAGCGCGGCGGCGACGTGGTCTACTCTGGCCCGGTTGCGGACTACGACGCTGACACCCCCACCGCCCGCGCCCTGCGCAATAGGACACTTGAGTTGAAGGCGGAGCCGACCGAGCCTGCCGGCGACCTCGTGCTCTCCGGTGTTCGCGCCCGCAGCATCGACGCGTTGGACTTCACTTTGCACCTTGGCCAGTTCACCGCGGTGGCTGGCGTCTCCGGATCCGGAAAATCCACGCTGATCAGCACCGTGCTCGCGGGGCTGCTGCGCCGCAACGCGACAATGGTGACCGACGAGGACAGCCCTGCCGAGGAGCGCGGGTGGTCCGTCGACAATGCGGATGGCCTCGAGCGCGTGAGCCGCGTCGTGCAGATTACGCAGAAGCCGATCGGACGCACGCCGCGCTCCACGCTGGCCACCTACACCGGCCTCTTCGACAACGTGCGCAAGCTCTACGCCTCCACCGACGAGGCGAAGCGCCGCAAGTGGACCGTCTCCCGATTCTCCTACAACGTGAAGCAAGGCCAGTGCCCGACCTGCGGCGGCGCGGGCAAGATCGAGGTGGAGCTCGTGTTCCTGCCGGGTTCGTACACTACCTGCCCGGACTGCGGCGGTGCCCGCTACAACGACGAGACGCTCGAGGTCCAGTGGGAGGGCCGCACAATCGCAGAGGTGCTGGAGCTGACTGTCGACGACGCCGCCACGGTCTTCGCCGACGAGCCGAAGATCCTGCGCGCGGTGGAAACGCTCCAGGCCGTCGGCCTTGGATACTTGCGGCTGGGGCAGGGCGCGCCGGAGCTCTCCGGCGGCGAGGCCCAGCGCATTAAGCTCGCCACCGAGCTGCAGCGCTCCCGCATCTCGCGCCGCGGCCACACGGTTTACATCCTGGACGAGCCGACTACCGGCCTGCACCCGGCCGACATCGCACTGCTCAACGCGGAGCTGCACAAGCTGGTTGACGCCGGGCAGACCGTCGTGGTGGTCGAGCACGATCTGTCGATGATGGCCCAGGCGGACCGCATCGTGGAGATGGGGCCGGGCGCAGGTGCCGAGGGCGGCCAAATCGTTGCGGATGCAACGCCCGCTCAGCTCGCAGGCCTGGATACGCCTACCGGTGAAGCACTGCGGTCGCGGGCGTAAAGCCGGACCACCACCACTCCCGCCATTGCTCAGTCGCCGCGTGCGCGGGCGGGATGATCGTGCCCTGCGCTGTCCGGATCTCGCTCACCGGGCTAATCCCGTGGAGTGAATTGAGGTACCACAGCGGGCGGTCGCGGCACGACTCTACGGTGAGCGCCTCCCTCCGCACGGGAACGTCCAACCAGCGGGCGCGCTCCGTCACCTGCCGCAGCGTGATGCTGGGGAGGTAGCCACCCTCTGGGGTGACAAGCGTTTCACCGTCCCACGCGACGAGCGCGCCGTTTGACGCTTCAACCATCGCGCCGGAGCTGTCGGTGATGGCGATGTCATCGGTTTGTGTATCCATGTACTCGCGCCGGTGCAAGCGAAGTGGGATGAAGTCGGGGCCCTTCACCAGTGGGTGCTTCCGCGGGTCCGGCGCGGCTGCGTAGGTGAGACTCGTGGTGTCGCGCGGCAGCGGCGCGAACCGGAGCTGCAAAATGAGTTCACCCTTGTACAAGGCGATGCGGGGGAACAGCTCGCCCTCGGAGGCCATGGCGACCATCTCCTCCACGAACCCTTCCGGGAGCGGTCCCGCGGTCTCCTCGAATCGGCTGAGGTGGAGGTCAAGGCGGTTCGCACGGCCACGAGAATGGCGCCACGAATCAGCGACGGTGTACCTGTCCACGTAGGAGCCGGGTTGCCAGCGGCGAGGACGGAAACCGTCCTCCCAGACGTACTCCGTTAACGGGAACTCCGCGAACTTTTCGGGCACTGCAACGCCTCCACTACTGCATCGGCCTTCAACTGCTTTTCATCCCACTCTGCCACGGGATCAGAATCCCAGACGATTGCCCCTCCGGCGCCCACAGTGAGCTGCTCGCCACGCTTGACCGCGGTGCGGATCACAATGTTCAGATCCGCTGTCCCGTCGAACGCAAAGTACCCGATCGTGCCGGAATAGATGCCGCGTTCGCCGGCTTCCAAGTTGTCGATGATCTCTAGGGTGCGCTCCTTCGGCGCGCCCGTCATCGATCCCCCGGGGAAGGTGGCCCGCAATAGCTCCGCCGCGGTGACTCCGGGACGCAGCCGCCCCGTCACCGTAGAGACCAACTGGTGGACCGTCGCGTACGTCTCCACGGCCATCAGACTGGGTACCTCGACCGACCCGGGCTCGCACACCCGTGACAGGTCGTTGCGCAGCAGGTCCACGATCATGAGGTTTTCCGCCCGCGTCTTCACGTCCTGCCGCAGGATCGCCGGGTCTTCCTCGCGTGCGATCGTGCCCTTGATCGGCTTGGAGGACACGATGCCCCCGCGGACGCGGAGGAACCGCTCGGGCGAGGAACAGAGGACCTCCTCCGTGCCCGTGTCCAGGTACGCAGCGTACGGCGCGGGGTTGGCGCGACGCAGCCGGCAGTACGCATCGAGACCGCTCCCGGTGATTGTGGTTTCCCACGTGTCGGTGAGGCAGACCTCGTAGGAATCGCCGCGTGCGAGCGCCTCCTTGATGTCCGCGATGCGCCCGAGGTACGTGTCTTTGTCCATCTGCCACGCCCCGGTCCCAAGTTCGATCGGTCCCGCCTCGTGCGGTCGCGGGGTGGGGGTCGCCTGGGTGGTGCGGACGGCGTGGATAAGCTGCTGCATCAAGCGTTCGGTCTCGGGTGTCTCGTGCTCGTCGACGAGCACGCAGCACTCCACCACGGCGCCATCGTGGTGGTAGACCACAAACGCGTGCGGGCGCAGCCACCAGCCCGCGCCGGGTGTGCGCGCGTAGGCGCAGTAGCCCACGAGCCCGCCAGGGATCGGCCCGACTGCCCCGCGTTGCAGCTGGGCAGAAAGCTTATCGACGCTCCCCGCACCGCCAAACACCGCAGCGAGACTCCCGGCGGAAGTGCCCATGATGGTGGTGCCGTCGCCGGTAGCGGAGTCGAGCCAAAACACCTCCGTCGCAGGCAGGGTGGAGCGCAGCGCGCGGAAGAGCGCCTCGGTGTCGAGCGCGCCCTCGAGCCGTGTGCGCGCCACGCGCCACGGACCGGGCAGGCCGAGGAAGTTACGCATGAGCGCCTCGCCGTGCTCGGTGAGGATCGACTCGGGGTGGAATTGCACACCCCAGTGGTTCAGGCCCGCGACCTTGAGCGCTTGGACCGTGCCGTCCTCGGCGCGGGCGTGGACTTCCAAACGCGGGTTGCTGGCTGCGGGATCAACGACGCACAGCGAGTGGTAGCGCACCACGTGCATGCCCTGCGGGAGCCCCGCGAAAATACCCTCGCCGGAATGGGTGAGGGTGGACAGCATGCCGTGCTGCGGTGCGGCGCGGTGGATCGGCGCACCGGCGAGGAGCCCGAGTCCCTGGTGTCCGAGGCACACCCCGAGCAGCGGAAGTTTGGCCTCCGCTGCGGCCTCGATGGCGCGCCGGGAGGCCCCGAAATCCTCGTCGCTCTCCGGGGTGCCGGGGCCGGGGGAGATGATGATATGGGAGAACTCCCCGGCGCGGATGCGCGCGGGGAGTTCCGGTGCCTCTGGGGCGTCGCAGCGGACCACCAGGGGTTCGCTGCCGGTCACCTTCGCCACGAGGTGGGCGAGGTTGTAGGTGTAGGAATCGCGGTTGTCCAGCAGCAAGATCATGGTGCGGATGATCTTACCGCTGGGGTGTGCGCCTCCTAGTTTGCGGTGGACGCGTTGTGCTCCGCGTTGACCGGGCGCGGCTCGATCTTCCAGACTTCCTCCGCGTAGTCGCGGATGGTGCGGTCGGAGGAGAAGCGGCCGGACGCGCAGATGTTGATCCAGCACATCTTCGCCCAGTGATCCGGGTCTGCGTAGTACTCGGCGGCCATGCGGTCGCGGGTGTCGCGGTAGTCCGCGAAGTCGCCGAGCGTGTAGTAGACGTCCGGGTCGTCGAAGCCGAAGCCGTCGAGCAGGGAGGTGCGAATGTCGTGGAAGGCTCCGCTGCCGTTGTCGTCCAGGGTGCCGTCGACAAGCGCATCGAGCACGCGCATCAACCCCGGGGTGTCGGCAGCGACCTGCTTCGGGTCGTAGTTGCGCTTCAGCTCGGGAAGCTGCTCCTCGCGGGCGCCGAAGATGTAGGCGTTCTCCTCGCCCACTGCCTCGGCAATCTCCACGTTGGCGCCGTCCATGGTGCCCAGGGTCAGCGCGCCATTCATCATGAACTTCATGTTCGAGGTGCCCGAGGCCTCCTTGCCGGCCGTGGAAATCTGCTCGGACACGTCGGTCGCCGGGATGATGTGCTCGGCGGGGGAGACGTTGTAGTTCTCCACGAACACGACCGTGATGTACTTCGAGGCCTCCGGGTCATTGTTCACCAGCTCGGCAATGGTGTTGATGAGCTTGATAATGCCCTTGGCCATGGTGTAGCCCGGAGCTGCCTTGGCGCCGAAGACGAAGGTGCGCTTCGGGATGTCACGCTCGCCGTCCTGCGTGATGCGGAAGTACAGGTCCAGGATGTACAGCGCGTTCATCAGCTGGCGCTTGTACTCGTGGAGGCGCTTGATCTGGGTATCAAAGACGGAGTCCGGGTCGATCTCGGCGCCTTGGCGCTCCGCGATCCACTCGGCGAAGTCGCGCTTGTTGTCGACCTTGATCTCGCGCAGCTCCTTGAGCACGGCCGGGTCGTCGGCGTAGCGGCTCAGTTCCTGCAGCTTGGACAGGTCGGTCACCCAGGCGTCGCTGCCTGCAAGGCGGTCCAGCAGCGCGGACAGGCGCGGGTTGCACATGCGCAGCCAGCGGCGCGGGGTCACACCGTTGGTCTTGTTGTTGAACCGCTCCGGGTTCATGCCGTACCAGTAGGCGAGCGTGTCACGCTTGAGAATCTCGGTGTGCAGCGCGGCCACGCCGTTGACGGAATACGACGCGTAGCAGGCGATCCACGCCATGTGGATGGAACCGTCGTGCACGGGGGAGTAGTGGTGCGCTTCCTCCGGGCCGATGCCGCGCTGTTCCATGTCGATGCGGTAGCGACGGTCAATCTCCTGCACGATTTCCCAGATGCGCCAGAACAGCTGCTTGAAGATGGACTCTTCCCAGGTCTCCAGCGCTTCCTGCAGCACGGTGTGGTTGGTGTAGGCGAAGGTGTTGGAGGTGACCTCCCACGCGTCCTCCCAGCCCATGCCGTGCTCGTCCATAAGCAGGCGCATCAGCTCGGGGATGCCCAGGACCGGGTGGGTGTCATTGAGCTGGATGGAGTTGTACTTGTGGAACTCGCTGAGGTCCTCGCCGTGGTGCTCGACGTAGTTGTCTACCAGCTCCTGCAGGGACGCGGAGACGAAGAAGTACTGCTGACGCACGCGCAGCACCTTGCCCGCGTAGCTGGAGTCGTTGGGGTAGAGCACGCGGGTGATGTCGTGGACCGCTTCGCGCTCCATGATCGCGTCGGTGAAACGCTGGTGGTTGAAGGCGTCGTAGTCGAACTCGTGCATCGGCGACGCGTCCCACAGACGCAGGGTGCCCACGTTGTCGGTGCCGTATCCGGTGATCGGCATGTCGAACGGGATGGCGCGCACGTGCATGTCATCAAACTTGATGATGCGCTGCTCCGAGCCGCGTCGCACGATGAACGGGTAGAAGGACTCCTTCCAAGCGTCCGGGTGCTCCTTCTGGAACCCGTCGACGAACTCCTGGCGGAACAGACCGTAGCGGTAGAGCAGGCCGTAGCCGGTCAGCGGGTAGTCCTGGGTGACTGCAGAGTCGAGGAAGCAGGCGGCGAGGCGGCCAAGGCCGCCGTTGCCCAGTGCCGCGTCGTGCTCAGCCTCGAGCACGTCCGACAGCTCGTGGCCGTTCTCACGCGCCACGCGCTGTGCCTCGTCGACCAGACCCAGGTTGGTCAGGTTGTTGAGCAGTGCGCGGCCCTGCAGGAACTCGGCGGAAAAGTATGCGGCCTGGCGGCCTGCGGCGTACTTGGAACGGGTGGCATTCCAGTTGTCCGCCAGCTGCTCCATCACGGCGGAGGACAAGCCGGTCCAGAACTTCTTGTTCGTGGCGTTTTCCGGCGTGCTACCGGAAAACGCGCGGACGTGGCCGCCGAGCGCGGCCTCGAGCGACGGGGCGTGTGCGGGGTTGTTCATGCTCTGCCTTCCAGGAATTTTGCAAAATGAGTTTACGTTGCCCGAGCCTACCGGCTCTTCGCGGGCGCATCAGTGGCCAGATAGGTCAGCACCGCGGCCAAACCGGCGTTGGTTGCCGCCTTGATCGTTGGCTCGTATTCGGGGAGGAACGTGGACATGTGGTTGACCGGTACGTCTTGTTCCACGCGGTCCGCCGCGACGGCCTTGTCCCACTGCTCGCGCGGGGTGCAGCCGATGAGCCAGAAGAAGTACGGCACGCCGAAGGCCTGCGGCAGCACCGGGAAGTCCTCGGAAACGGTCTTGCGCGCGGCGTTGACGGAATCGGTGCCAAAGACATCATTAAACGTGGCGCGGACCTTGTTGTACACCACCGCGTCGTTGCTCATCAGCTCGCCGTGAGCGAAGTACTCGATCGTGGGCGCCTCGGTGGAGCCGGAGGCGAGCACCTCGGCGTGGACGACGCGCTCGATCGAGGCGTAGATGCGGGCCTTGGTGCGCTCGCTGTAGAAGCGGCAGTTCAACACCAGTTCCGCGTGGCCCGGGATAATGTTGTTGGTCGTTCCCGCGTGCATGCTGGCCACGGTGACCACGGCGAAGTCGTTCGGATCCACCTCGCGGCCCACCAGTGCCTGCATGCGGGAGATGATCATCGCGGCAGTGTATGTGGGGTCGATGGAGTTGTGCGGCATCGAGCCGTGCGCGCTGCGGCCGGGGATGCGGATGCGGATGGAGTCGCAGGCAGCAAACTGCGGGCCGGACTTGGACATGACCTGCCCCGCGCGCCCGGGCATGACGTGCTGGCCGAAGCAGACTTCGGGGAAGGGGATGCGGTCCACCAATCCATCGTCCACCATCGCTTCTGCGCCTGCGCCGATCTCCTCACCAGGCTGGAACAGGGCGATAAACGTGCCCGACCACTTGTCGCGCGTGTTGTCCAGGAAGTGGCACATGCCCATCAGTGCGGCGGTATGAATGTCGTGGCCGCAGGCGTGCATGGTCCCTACTACTTCGCCGTCCTTCGTGGTGACGCGCTTGTGCGACGCGTAGGGGACGCCGGTTTGCTCGGTCACGGGCAGGCCGTCGAAGTCCGCACGGTGCAAGACCGTGCTGCCTTCGCCGTTGCGGAAGATAGCGCAGATGCCGTACTTGCCAATCGGCGCGATGACCTCGCAGTCAAGGAAGCTCAGTTCCAACAGGAGGCGTTGGTGCGTTTCCTCCTCCTGCAGCGAGAGTTCCGGGTTGGCGTGCAGCAGCTCGTAGAGCCTGCGCTGCCAGGCCGGATCGATCTCGTAGGATTCAATTATGGACGCGATATTGCTCGTGTCGCTCAAGGTTGCTCCTCCGTGTGGTCAACCCACACGCTCGATGGTTTGGGTGTATTTACCTGTTTACCACCTTGCGCGGCGCTCGAGCGATCGCGTGCGCCCCGCGTTCACCCAACCGCGGGGTTGTAGCGCAGCGCGTTGCGCGCCGGTGCGCACTCCGTCGCAATCCGGATGCCCGGGTCGATCGCGCCTTCCTCGCGCAGCCGGTACATGTTGGTCACCACACGGTCGCGAATATCAAACGGGGAGAGCGTGTTGACGTAGATCTTCGTACCGCCCTCGAACCCCGCGAGCGTGGAGATACGCCACTTGATGTTGATCCGCCACGGCATAGGCAGGTCCAGGTCCACCGGCTTGTAGTGCCACTCCTCGTTCGTCGACACCTCCGGTCCCGTCGCTGCGTGGACCGCGTGCAGCAGGTTGGACATGCCGCGGACCTCGTCCGGGGTCTGCTTCCACGGCTCGCAAGTCGGGGACTTGGAGTAGACGCTCACGGTGGGGTAGCGGTGCCCGATGCCGACGAGCACAATGGCGTGCTCGTTCTCCGCGATGACGAGGTTGTGGTAGCTGGCGTAGTTCGCGCCCCACTCGTTGTACATGTTCACGTTCTGGCGCAACTTGCTGATCTCCAGCTCGGCTTGGACCCCGCGCTCGTCGATAGCTACCAGCTGCTTGTGCAGGTGATTGAACGACGCGCCCGCGGGGGCAAGCCAGTTTTGAAACACCACCACGTAGGGCGCGTAGCGGTTCTGGTCGAGCAGGTCCGCGAGCGCGTCGATGGTGAAGGTGATGAAGCCGAAGTGTTCCTCCGGCGTGAGCGTGCCCGAGCCAGCGAGCTGTGAGTCATTCTCCGCGCCGTCAACGTAGTGCCTGCGCCCGATGATCACGTCATGCCCGCCCGCAAAATACGCGGGCACGTATGACATGAGGGTCGCCTCGTCCGGCTCGCCCTGGTGCCCGGAGGCCTTCAGCCGCGTGCGGACAATGTTGTAGATGTGCTCGCGGCCCTCGTGGTCGGCCAAGTAGCCATCCATACGCGAGCGCTGGGCCTCGGTGATCTCGTAGCCGTAGTTCTCCTTCCAGTACTGGTAGGAGACGATTTCGAAGAGGTTGGGTACGCGCCTGAATTCGGCACGTGTTTGCTCCAGCTCGTGCGGCATTTGGTTACGCAGGATGCGCCACTCCTCGCCGTTGCGCACCATCCGGGACTTCTCCGGTGGCGTGGCCAGTTGCTTCGCCTCGCAGAAGTTGCACGCGTGGGTGAAGTCGTCCCCGGAGAGCGGCTTCGGGTCGGCCGCGGGTGTGGATAGCGGCCGGTTCCCGCGCCCCGGCACGGTCCACACTTGAGTACCGGAAAACGGGTTGACCTGCTTGATCGTCCCGTCGGCCATGGTGGACAGTGCGTCGCGGTGCAAGGGCAGCGGAAAGCTCATGCGACCCAGCGTAACCCCTTGGTTAGGCTTGTCGCATGCCTCACATCCAGTTCGATGTCCTTGTCCCGCCCGCCCACGCTGGCGAAATCGGCGATGCGTTCCAGCGCGCGCTGGACATTCTCGTTCGTCGCGGCAAGCTCAGCGCCGCCTCGCTCGAGGCCCAGGGCCCAGTGCTTCTCGACGCCCCCGTGCTCGCCGTTTTCACGCGCGCCTACGAAGAAGAGCGCGGCACCGACCCCGCCGCCGACGGGGCCGAGGTGCACCGGTACCTCATCAGCGCCGAGGGCGTGGACAGCTACAACCGCCTGGCCATGGGCCTCTCGCGCATCCTTACCCCGAAGGCGGACCTGCCGCGCGACCCGGTCGCGCTTGAGCAGCAGGACTGCTTCGAGGTGCCCGCGCTCTTCCCGTGGATGGTCACGATCCTGCGCTGACCCTTCGCCGCCCCCTCGCTGATGCCTCGGCTACTCGGCGCCAGTAGCGCCGTCGTTGAGGTACGCGACCGCGATCTGCGCGCCCGCGCGGACGAGCTGCTCGCGGATATCGGCAATATCCTCCAGCTGCACAGCCAGCACGCCCCCGTCGGGCTCGCCCTCAAAGCTTCCCGCCGCCACTGCGACGGTGGGGGAGCCTGCTCCTGCCTCGCGAGCCATCTCACAGATCGCGCCGACGACCTTGCCGCTCGCGGTCTGCGAGTCGAAGCGGCCCTCTCCGGTGATCACAAGGGAGGCAGCTCCGATCAGGTCCGCTACGCCGTTCGCGTCGGCGACGGCTCGCGCGCCGGGCGTGATGTGGATGTGGCTGGCGTCGCCGTGCAGCAGCGTGGAGAGCCACGTGATGCCGATGCCCAGGCCGCCCGCGGCGCCCATCCCCGGCGTGGCGGGGTCGATCCCGGCCACCTCGCACAGGCGGGTCAGGCCCGCGTCGAGGAGCTCGACGTCCTCGGCAGACGCGCCCTTCTGCGGGCCGAACACTGCGGCTGCACCGGAGGGGCCGGTGGCCGGCGAGGTGACGTCGGTAAGCAACAGCCACTCGAGCGCGCCGGCGGGGACATTGACTTTGGCGGTGTCCAGGTCGGCGAGCTGTGTGAGGGAGCCACCGCCCGGTTTGAGCTGGTAGCCGGCCTGGTCGATGGGGTTCGCGCCGAGCGCGACGAGGATGCCGGTGCCGCCGTCGATCGTGGCGGTGCCGCCGAGGCCCAGGACGATACGCTTCGCGCCGCGCGTTTCCGCATCCGCGATGAGCACGCCGGTGCCATAGGTGTCGCCGGTGAGCGGTACCGGGTGGTCAGCGACGGCGGGGAGGCCGGAGGCTGCGGCGACGTCGATGTAGGCGGTCTCGGTGGCCGCGTCGTAGGTGTAGGTCGCCTCGGTGAGACGCCCGGCGGCGTCCGTGGTGGGGAGAGTGATGCGCTCACCAGCAAAAATGGAGGAGGTGCCCTCGCCGCCATCGGCCATGGGTGCGAGGGTGATGTCGGCGTCGCGGATGACGCTGCGGACGCCCTCGCCGAGCCACTGTGCGGCTTGTTCCGCAGTGGCGGTGCCCTTGAACGAGTCTGGTGCAATAACGATGCGCGCGGAGGGCGCTTCAACACCGTCGACGTCATTTGTGATCAAGCTCATAATTTCCCCTTTTTCCGTGCGTGCTGGGATGTTGAGGGCATTGTAGCTGGCTGCCAAGAATGAAAATTCGGCAGTTTTCTATCGCGAGACCGAAACCTACTGTAGGCTGAACCGCGATCCTGAAACCTACTGCCTAACAGGTATTGAAAGGAAAGCTCATGAGCTCGATCGAACAAGAGGTCGCTGGCTACTACGACAAGCTGCTCCAGCGCAACGCCGGTGAGCCGGAATTCCACCAGGCCGTCGCCGAAGTGCTCGACTCCCTGAAGATCGTCCTGGGCAAGGACCCGCACTACGCGGACTACGGGCTTATTGAGCGTCTGTGCGAGCCGGAGCGCCAGATCATCTTCCGCGTCCCCTGGATGGATGACAATAACGAGATCCGCGTCAACCGCGGCTTCCGCGTCCAGTTCAACTCGGCGCTTGGCCCCTACAAGGGCGGCCTGCGCTTCCACCCGTCCGTGAACCTGGGCATCATCAAGTTCCTTGGCTTCGAGCAGATCTTCAAGAACTCTCTGACCGGCCTTCCCATCGGCGGCGGCAAGGGCGGTTCCGACTTTGACCCGAAGGGCAAGTCCGAGGGCGAGGTCATGCGCTTCTGCCAGTCCTTTATGACTGAGCTGTGGCGCCACATCGGCGAGTACCGCGACGTCCCCGCCGGCGACATTGGCGTGGGCGGCCGCGAGATCGGATTCCTCTTCGGCCAATACCGCCGCCTGGCAAACCAGCACGAGTCTGGTGTCCTGACAGGGAAGGGTCTGACCTGGGGCGGCTCCCTCGTCCGCACCGAGGCAACCGGTTACGGCTGCGTGTACTTCACGCAGGAGATGATGAAGGCAAAGGGCGAGTCCCTCGACGGCGCGAAGGTCATCGTCTCCGGTTCCGGCAACGTGGCCATCTATGCAGCGCAGAAGGCACAGGAGCTCGGCGCCACGGTCGTCGGCATGTCCGACTCCTCCGGCTGGGTCGAGACCCCGAACGGCGTCGACGTTGAGCTGCTGCGTGACGTCAAGGAGGTTCGCCGCGCACGCATCAGTGACTACGCAAAGGAGACGGAGGGCGCGACCTACCACGAGGACGGCTCCATCTGGGACCTCAAGGCGGATGTTGCCCTGCCGTGCGCGACCCAGAACGAGCTGGACGGTGAGCACGCGAAGAAGCTCATCTCCAACGGCGTGAAGTACGTGGCGGAGGGCGCAAACATGCCGTCCACCGCAGAGGCAGTGGAGGTCTTCCGCGCAAAGAAGATCTCTTTCGGCCCGGGCAAGGCCGCCAACGCCGGTGGCGTGGCGACCTCGGCACTGGAGATGCAGCAGAACGCGTCGCGTGACTCCTGGACCTTCGACTACACCGACGGCCGCCTGCACCAGATCATGTCCGGCATCTTCAACGTCACGGCGAACACCGCGGAGGAGTACGACCATGCTGGCGACTACGTCATCGGTGCGAACATCGCGGGCTTTAAGAAGGTCGCAGACGCGATGCTGGCGCAGGGCGTCATCTAACCGCCGCAGTCGTTGTAGTTGTTGTTGGACACTGGTTCCGCCTTCGCTTCGCGCGGGGCGGATTCCAGTAGGCTATTGAGCTATGTATCGCGTATTTGAAGCACTGGACGAGCTTGTCAAGACTGTTGAGGGTGCATACGGCGTGCCAATGACCGCCAACTGCATGGTTCCGCGCAACGAGATGCTCACGCTTCTCGACGACATCCGGGAGTCCCTCCCCAAGGAGATCGATGATGCGCAGGACGTCCTGGATAAGCAGGACGAGATCCTTATTGGTGCCGAAAACCGCGCGGACCAGCTCGTGGGCGACGCGAAGGCGGAGGCAGACCACATCCTCGGGGACGCACAGTCCCAGTCCGAATCCATGTTGAGCGACGCGCAGGCGCAGGCCACCTCGCTGGTCGCCCGTGCCGAGCAGGACGCGGAGAGCATCACCTCGCGCGCTCAGGAGGAAGCGGACTACGCGCTCGACAGCGCCCACACCGAGGCCGAGCGCCTCGTTGAGGACGGGAAGCAGCAGTACCAGCGCTCCATCGACGAGGGCCTTGCGCAGCAGGAGCACCTCATCTCCGAGTCCGAGGTCATGCGCCGCGCCGACGAGGAGGCGCACCGCTTGGTCGAGCAGGCGCACTCCGAGTCGTCCCGACTGCGCGGCGAGTGCGACGACTACGTGGATTCCAAGCTGGCGGAGTTCGAGGAGTCGCTGTCCTCCGTCCTGCGCACTGTGTCCTCGGACCGTTCCGCGCTGCGCCGTGGCGCCGGTGCAGCCGGTACGTCGCGCGACCGCGGTGACAGCAGGGGAGACGTAAGGACGGACCATTACGAGCCTCGCGGCTACCCGCGCAGCGGCCGGAGCCAGCGAGCTGACCGCGGAAACCGTGAGTAGGATACTGGCTGTTATGGCTAAGAATCCTTTCATTGTTGATGTC
Organism: Corynebacterium sp. Marseille-P8863; assembly: GCF_946902955.1. Classification (NCBI taxonomy): domain Bacteria; kingdom Bacillati; phylum Actinomycetota; class Actinomycetes; order Mycobacteriales; family Corynebacteriaceae; genus Corynebacterium; species Corynebacterium sp. Marseille-P8863. The sequence goes on from NZ_CAMPQC010000005.1 coordinate 43,700, forward strand.
GCCGACGCACTCCACGGCGACGGAATGCCAGTCACCGTCCACCTGTCCGGCCCGAGCCCGTCGAGGGTGGGGCCGGAGATGATTGCCCTCCCGGAGGGCCAGGAAGTGGACGTGGATGCGACCATCACCCCGCTCGGCTCGGGCGTGCTCGTGGACGCCAGCCTGACCGCTCAGTTCAAGGGCGAGTGCGTCCGCTGCTTGAAGACGCTGACGCCCACGAAGACACTGCAGATCTCGCAGGTGTTTGAAGGCGACGACGGCTTCATCGTCGGCGATGCAGAAGCTGAGGAGGACCAGGGCTCGGGCGATGAGATCCGCCGGATTGAGGACGAAACGGTTGACCTTGAGCAGGCGTTTGTGGACGAGGCGGGCCTGACCCTACCGTTCAACCCGGTTTGCGAGCCAGAGTGCGACGGCGACACCGAGGTCCCCGACCCGGACGGCGTGTCAGGGGAGGAAAACAACCTGGTTGACCCGCGTTGGGCCGGTTTGGAGAAGTTCCTGTGAGCCGGTCCCGCAAACACAAACTCTCCGGCGAGGAGGCCCTTGCGCAAGCCTTCGCTGCAGTGCACCACTCGCCGCTGCTCGAGCGCATCGGCGTGCAGCTTGACGACGATTACCTGCGCCTCGCCCTGACGCACCGCTCCTTTGCCAACGAGCACGGTCACCTCCCAAACAACGAGCGCCTTGAGTTCCTCGGCGACGCCGTGCTGGGGCTGTCGGTGGCCACGAAGCTGTTCGAGCTCTATCCGTCACGACCGGAGTCCGATCTGTCTCCGATGCGTGCGGCCATCGTGTCGCGCTACGGGCTGGCGGACATCGCCCGCGAGATTGACCTGGGCCCGCACATCCTGTTGGGCAAAGGCGAAGAGGCCACGGGCGGCCGGAAGAAGGACTCGATCTTGGCCGATACGACCGAGGCCCTGTTTGGCGCGATCTACCGGCAGCACGGCTTCACCGCGGCACGGGACGTCGTGCTCCGGTTGTTCGACGACAAGCTGCAGCACGCCACCGTCTCCGGCAAGCACAAGGACTGGAAGACCGAACTGCAGGAGCGCCTCGCAGAGCTGAAGGCCCCGTTGGCGGAGTACCGCGCCACCTCGGTGGGCCCCGACCACGACAAGACCTTTACTTCCGACGTCTTCGTCGGCGAGGAGTCCCGTGGCCGCGGTGTCGGCCCGAGCAAGAAGCTGGCGGAGCAAGAAGCGGCGCGCAACGCGGTCCGGTTCCTCCGCGACCACCCCGAGGCCGTGGCGGGCACCGCCAAGGAGCACTAAGTGCCCGAACTGCCAGAGGTGGAGGTGGTCCGCCGCGGGCTCGATCGCCACGTGGTCGGCCGCACGTTCACCGCGGTCGAGGTGCTGCACCCCCGCGCGGTCCGCGGGAACACCCACGACCTCGCAGCTGTCCTGCCCGGAACAACCATTACCGGCACCGGGCGGCGCGGCAAGTTCATGTGGCTCACGCTGGATTGCGCCGACGCCCTTGTCATCCACCTCCGCATGAGCGGGCAGATGCTCGTCGGCGCTCCGGGCAGCGTTGACAGCCCGCACCTGCGCATTCGGGCCCTGCTTGGCGGTTCCGGCCGCGATAGCGCAGTGGCAGGGGAGCCGCTCGAGCTGGACTTCGTGGACCAGCGCACCTTCGGGCTGTGGCAGTACGCCCCGTTTTCTGGCGATGTGCCCGAACCAGTCGCGCACATTGCCCCGGACCCGTTCGAGGACGACTTTGACGCGGTCGCAACGGCGCGCCTGATTCGCACGAAACGCTCGGCGATTAAGACGGTGTTGCTCAACCAAGAGGTGGTGAGCGGGATCGGGTCGATTTATGCCGATGAGGCGATGTGGGCGGCGGGCGTGAGGCCGTCGAAAAGCGCCCGCTCGCTGCGCCAACGCGACACCATCGCGCTGTTGGACCACGCGCGGGACGTGATGGCACGCGCCCTCGAGCAGGGCGGCACCAGTTTCGATTCCCTCTACGTCAACGTCAACGGCGCCTCGGGGTACTTCTCGCGCTCGTTAAACGCATACGGGCAAGCGGGCGCACCGTGCGCCCGTTGCGGGACCCCCATCGAACGGATGGTGGTGGGCGGGCGCTCCAGCTTCTACTGCCCCCAGTGCCAACGCGGCTAACTGCCCGCCCACGAATGTGGGGAAGCGTACATCGTCGTTGCGAGTTTCCTCATATCACCCATTAAGATTCCCGCCATGGAATCCGCAACGTCGTTTGTGAACGACTCGCTCAATGGCATCATCTGGAACGTCGTTCCTTGGCTGCTCCTGGCAGCCGGTATCTACTTCGGCCTCCGCACCATCTTTGTGCAGATCCGACTCCTGCCTGAAATGCTCAAGGCGGTCACCGAGACACCAAAGGGCAAGGACCGCGAGGGCCGCGACCTTGATGAGGAATACGGTGGCATCTCCGCGTTCAAGGCCTTCACTATCTCCGCAGCGTCCCGCGTGGGCACCGGCAACATCGCCGGCGTTGCGCTGGCCATCTCCGTCGGCGGCCCGGGCGCCGTGTTCTGGATGTGGATCATCGCCCTGGTCGGCGGCGCTACCGCGTTCGTCGAGTCCACGCTCGCGCAGCTGTGGAAGACCAAGGACGAGGACGGGAACTACCACGGCGGCCCGGCCTACTACATGACGCGCGGGCTGAACTGGAAGCCGCTGGCCGTCATCTTCGCCGTCGCGCTGTCGCTGACCTACGGTTTTGTGTACAACGCCATTCAGACCAACTCCATCGTGGAGGCAGTCGGCGGCTCGTTCAACACCGACTCCGTCGCCATGAAGTGCATCGTCGCCGCGGCGGTTGCGGCGCTGACGGCGATGATCATCTTCGGCGGCGTGACCCGCATCGCGAGCGTGACGCAGATCATCGTGCCGTTCATGGCCATCGCGTACATCCTGATCGGCCTGCTCGTGATCATCATGAACATCACCGAGGTGCCCGGGATGTTCGCCCTCATCGTCGGACACGCCCTCGGCCTCAAGCAGGTCGCCGGCGCCGGGCTGGGCGTCGCGTTCGCCCAGGGCATGCGCCGCGGTTTGTTCTCCAACGAGGCCGGCCAGGGCTCCGCGCCGAACGCGGCGGCGACCGCGACGGTGTCGCACCCGGTCAAGCAGGGCCTGGTGCAAACCCTCGGCGTGTACTTTGACACCCTCGTGGTCTGCACCATCACCGCCTTCATCGTGCTGCTCGGCCCAGCTGTTTCCTACGGCAACGATGACATCCAGGGCGCGTCGCTGACCCAGTCCGCGCTGGCGGACAGCGTCGGCGCGTGGGGCACCCACGCCGTCACCTTCATCCTGTTCTTCCTCGCCTTCTCCTCCGTGATTGGCAATTACTACTTGGCGCAGGCCAACGTGGAGTACCTCACCGACTCGAAGCTCGTCATGCTGCTCTTCCGCCTCGGCGTGATCGGCTTTGTCATCTTCGGCGCCTTCGGCTCGCTGCCGCTCGTGTGGGCGCTGGGCGACACCATGGCGGGCACCATGGCAATCATCAACATCATCGCCATCGTCCCGCTCGGCGGGGTGGCCTTCAAGCTGCTGAAGAACTACAACGAGCAGCGCGCCAAGGGCGTCGACCCGGTCTTCCACCGGGACATGGTCCCGGGGCTGAAAAACGTGGAGTACTGGGACGGCTCCGACCCGGTCACCCGCCGCAGCGCGGAGGACCTGAAGGTGGCGGATCATCCGGATCAGTAGCCGCGGCTAGTGTGGTGGCATGACTGAACAGCTTGTGAGAATGACAGCCCACGTCCATGGACACGTCCAGGGCGTGGGTTTTCGTTGGTGGACCCGGTCCCGCGCCCTGGAGCTGGGGCTGCGCGGGTACGCGAAGAACCTCGCCGACGGGCGTGTCGAGGTTGTTGCGGAGGGGGAGCGAGGGAGCGTCGAGAAGCTTTTTGCGCTGCTGAACGAGGAATCGTCGACGGCGAAGCGCCCGGGGCGCGTGGAGTTTGTCGGCGTGCAGTACGGCGAGCCGAAGGGGCTTTCCGGCTTTGAGGAACGCTAAGGACGGGCTGCGGCCCGGGCAGGTACACTGACGCCAATGCACCTGAAATCGCTGACGCTCAAAGGATTCAAGTCCTTCGCTTCAGCGACCACGATGAAATTCGAGCCCGGAATTTGCGCCGTGGTGGGGCCGAACGGCTCCGGCAAGTCGAACGTCGTGGACGCGCTCGCGTGGGTGATGGGGGAGCAGGGCGCGAAGAACCTGCGCGGCGGGAAGATGCAGGACGTGATCTTCGCCGGTGCCGGTGACCGCAAGCCGCTCGGCCGCGCGGAAGTCACCCTCACCTTTGATAACTCGGACAAGCACCTGCCCATCGAGTACACCGAGGTGGCGATTACGCGCCGCATGTTCCGCGACGGCGCGTCCGAGTACGAGATCAACGGGTCCAAGGCCCGGCTGATGGACATCCAGGAGCTGCTGTCGGATTCCGGCATCGGCCGCGAGATGCACATCATCGTCGGCCAGGGCAAGCTCTCCGAAATCCTGGAGTCGCGCCCCGAGGAGCGCCGCGCCTATATCGAGGAAGCGGCGGGGGTGCTCAAGCACCGGCGCCGCAAGGAGAAGGCGCAGCGCAAGCTCACCGGCATGCAGGCGAACCTCGACCGCCTTACCGACCTGACCGAGGAGCTGGGCAAACAGCTCAAGCCGCTGGCCCGCCAGGCTGAGGCCGCGAAGCGTGCCGCCACCGTGCAGTCCACGTTGCGCGAGGCCCGCATGTCGCTCGCTGGCCACCAGGTGGTGACGCTGCGCAGCACGCTTCTCGACGCCACCCGCGCCGCCGAACTCCTCGCCGAGCAGGTCGAGACCGCGACTGCCGCACTGGAAGAAGCGGAGCAGACGCAGGCGGAGATCGAGTTCGAGCAGGAGGAGGCGCAGCCGCAGGCGGAGCAGGCCCAGCAGGTGTGGTTCACGCTGTCCACCCTGGCGGAGCGTGCCAATGCGACAGTCCGCATCGCCTCCGAGCGCGCACAGAACGCGGGCGCGCAGGTGCCCTACGCGGGCCAAGACCCGGAGGAGCTGCTGCGCCGCGCAGCATTCGCCGACGAGGACTACGCCGAGGCGCTCGAAGCTGCGGAGGAGGCCGCCGAGAGGCTCGAGACGCTGCGCGAGGAGGTCGCGGAGAAACAGGAAGCGTTCGACGCCGCCGAGCGCGAGCACATGGCGCAGGTGCGCGCGATCGCGGACCGGCGCGAAGGTGTGGTGAGGCTGCTCGCGCAGGAGGAATCGCAGCAGAGCGCGATCACTGCGGCCGAGGAGGACGTGGCGCGGCTGACCGAGCTGCTCGAGGAGACGCGCACCCGCGCCCGCGCGGCGGAGAAGGAGGCTCGCGAGGCCGCCGAGCAGGTAGCGAACGTGGATACGCAGCGCGCCCCGCTGGACGAGGCCCATGTGCGCGCCTACACGGAGTCCGACGCCGCCGACAAGCGCCTCGAGCAACTGCGCGCCCAGCAGCGCGAGCGCGAGCGGGCCGTGTTCACTCTGGAATCGCGCATCTCCACGCTGCAGGAGCAGGCGCCGAAGCAGCCGGCAGCGGAGATCGTCAGCGAGGCGGCGCCGCTCGCGGGGCTGGTCACCGCGGAACCGGGCGTGGACCGGGCGCTGTCCGCCGCGCTCGGCCAGTACGCGGAGGCATTGGTCGGCGACGTCACCGCAGAAACGGTCGAGCGCCTCGCGGATGCGGCCCGCACCGTGGTGATCGACCGCAGCGGCGGCAGCGCGTGGCGCCTCGACGCGGAATCCCCGGTGGACTGGCTCCTCGACCACCTGCGCATCGACGCCTCGGTGCTGGGGCCGGTGACGCGTTTGCTTGTCGACGTCGCACTCACCGACGACCTCCCCACCGCCCGCCAGCTGGTGGACGACGACCCCCGGCTTCGCGCCGTTACGCGCGACGGCGTCGTTGTCGGCGAGGGTTGGGTCGCCGCCGGCACAGGTGCCACCACCTCGGTGGAAGTGAGTGCCCAGATCGAACGCGCCCGCGAGGAACTCGACGTGGCCCAGGCCCAACTCGAGGAGCTCTCGGGCACGTTGGAGGGCGCGAAGCTGGCCGCGGAGGACGCGCGCGTGACCGCCGCGAGCGCGAAGGCGGCGCTGCGCGAATACGACGCGGAGTCCGAGCGCCAGCAGCGCGACCACGAGCGGCTGGAAAAGCAGTGGCAGGCCAACAAACACGAACATGAGCGTGCTGCGCAGCGCGCCACGGAGGCAGAGGCCCGACTCGCCGCCCGCCGCGAGGACTTGGCGCAGACTCGTGACCGGCTTGCCCGCGTCAACGATGAGGACACACCCAGCGAGGAGCCGTCGTCCGCCCAGCGCGACTCGGCGCAGCAGGAACTGAACCAGGTCAAGGCGATGGAGATGGAGGCCACGCTCGCCTCCCGGTCCGCGCAGGCCGCGGCGGAGCAGCGCGCGGGGCGCGGCGACGCCCTGCGCCGGCAGGCGGAGCACGAGAAGCAGGCGAAGGCACGCCACGACGCGGCGATGCAGAAGCGTCGCGCGCAGGCGGAGCTCGCCCGCACCGTCTCCGAGCAGGGCCGCGACCTGATCGCCCGGATCCAGGACGCGTTGTCCCGTGCGGCGGAGGAGCGCGACCGGTGGCAGGGGAGCGTCGTCAAGCTGCAGGCGCGACTGCAGCAGGCCCGCAGCCAGGTCTCGGCGGCCCGGCAGCAGCTCAAGCGGCTCACCGACAGCGCGCACAATTCGGAGATTGCGCAGTCGCAGGCGCAGGTGCGTATCGACGAAGCCGAGAAGAAGATCACCGAGTCCCTCGGCGTTGCCATCCCGGACCTCCTGCGCGATTACACCCCGGGAGAGGATTTCGATGAGGCCGCCGAACAGGCGCGGCTGAAGCAAGCCGAGAAGGATCTGCGCGCGCTGGGCAAGGTGAACCCGCTGGCGCTCGAGGAGTTCAAGGCGCTCGAGGAGCGCTACTCGTTCCTGTCCACGCAGCTGGATGACGTGATCAAGGCGCGCGAGGATCTCACCGGCGTGATCAACGACGTCGACGCGCAGATCCTGCAACTTTTCACCGATGCGTGGAAAGACGTCGAGGACGAGTTCCCGCGCGTCTTCCACACCCTGTTCCCGGGCGGCGAGGCGCGGCTCGTGCTCACCGAGCCTGACGACATGCTCGCCACCGGAATTGAGATCGAGGCGCGCCCGCCGGGCAAGAAGGTTAAGCGCCTGTCCTTGCTCTCCGGCGGCGAGAAGTCGCTCACCGCGCTCGCGTTCTTGGTGGCCATCTTCCGCGCTCGCCCCAGCCCGTTCTACGTGCTGGATGAGGTCGAGGCAGCGCTTGATGACGTCAACCTTCGCCGCCTCATCGCCCTGCTCAAGGAGCTGCGGGAGGACTCGCAGCTGATCGTGATCACGCACCAGAAGCCGACCATGGATGTGGCGAACGTGCTCTACGGCGTGACCATGCGCGGCGACGGCGTGACGCGCGTCCTGTCGCAGCGAATGCAGCCTGCGGCTGACTAGCTCCGCCGCGCCTGGCACTATGGGTGCCATGGATATGGAACTAGTAATGAACTCGCCACTACTGTGGATCATCGTCGCGATCATCGTCGTTGTCCTCATCATCGTGGGCATCGTCGTGGTCGGGCGCCGCAGGAAAGAAGAAAAGACCGTCTCCTTTGAAAAGACGGAGGAGCCGAAGGAACTCACCCAGCAGGAGAAATCCGGCAATTACCAGGCCAAGGGTGGTTTCAATTTTGCGCCCGCCGCCGCCCCCGACGCACCTGCGAAGGAGCCGGTCAAGGAGCCAGTGCTTCGCGACGAGCCCGTGGCCCCAGTAGCCAAGGAAGAGCCGAAGGCTGCAGCGGCTCCCATTCCGGAGCCGGTTGAGGAGCCTGTCGCGGAGCCGGTGGAGGATCCGGTTGCGGAGCCGGTTGAGGAGCCCGCACAGAACGAGGCGCCGGTGGAAGCCGCCGACCGCGACACCAGCAATCCCAGCGACTCCAGCGACACCGACGAGACGGTCGTGCTGAACACTGACGAGCCGGAGGCCTCCGAGACCGTCGTGGCCCCGGAGGACATCGCGCCCACCGAGCAGGAGACCGAAGCCACCGAGGCCGCCGAAGCCGCTGCTGTGACCGCCGAGAGCGCCGGCGCTGCGCGTGAAGCGGGTGCTGAGCCGAGTGATGAGGTGGTCGTCGAGAAGCATGATGCCCCCGCGGAAGAGCTCGACGAGATCGAGCCTGCTGCCGGGCGCATTGGCAAGCTGCGCGGGCGCTTGTCGCGTTCGCAGAACGCGATCGGGCAGGGCTTGCTCGGGATCCTCACTGCCGGCGACCTCGACGAGGACGCGTGGGAGGAGATCGAGGACACGCTGATCATGGCGGACCTCGGCACCAATCTGACCCTGCGTGTCACCGAGAATCTGCGCGAGAAGATCGCGGAGCGCGGCGTGTCCACGGAGGCTGAGGCCCGCGCGATGCTGCGCGAGACGCTCATCGAGGCCGCGCGTCCGGACATGGACCGCTCTATCAAGGCGATGCCGAATGAGGGCAAGCCCGCCGTCATCCTGGTCGCCGGCGTGAACGGCACCGGCAAGACCACCACCACCGGCAAGCTTGCGCGCGTGCTCGTGTCCATGGGCCACTCCGTGGTGCTCGGCGCAGCCGATACGTTCCGCGCCGCCGCTGCCGACCAGCTGGAGACCTGGGGCCGCCGCGTCGGCGCCTCGACCGTGCGCGGTAAGGAGGGCGCGGACCCGGCGTCCGTCGCCTTCGACGCGGTCGCGACCGGCGTGCAGGAGGGCGCGGACGTGGTGCTCATTGACACCGCCGGCCGCCTGCACACCTCCACCGACCTCATGGACCAGCTGGGCAAGGTCAAGCGCGTGGTGGAGAAGAAGAGCAACGTCGACGAGGTGCTGCTCGTGCTCGACGCCACCGTCGGCCAGAACGGTATTGCGCAGGCGCGCGTGTTCCGCGAGGTCGTTGACATCACCGGCGTCGTCTTGACCAAGCTCGACGGTACGGCGAAGGGTGGCATCGTTTTCCAGGTCCAGGAGGAGCTCGGCGTGCCCGTCAAGCTCGTCGGCCTGGGCGAGGGCGCGGACGACCTCGCGCCGTTCGAGGTGGAAAGCTTCGTCGACGCGCTGCTGGGCTAGACCTGCTGGGCTAGACCGGCTGAGTTCTGGGCTTTCGCGCCCAGGCACTAGGCTAGAACGAGTTCATTTTTAGCAAGCGCTTTTAGCACGCTTATCGACGAAGCGAACAGGAGTACTGACGTGTTCGAGTCACTGTCCGACCGCCTCCAAGATGCCCTCGGTGGCTTGCGCGGAAAAGGCAAGCTCACCGAGGACGACATTAAGGCGACCACGCGTGAGATTCGCCTCGCCCTGCTCGAGGCGGACGTCTCCCTGACCGTCGTCAAGGCCTTTATCAAGCGGGTGAAGGAGCGCGCGCTCGGTGCGGACGTGTCCGAGGCGCTCAACCCAGCGCAGCAGGTTGTCAAGATCGTTGATGAGGAGCTCACCTCGATCCTCGGCGGGGAGACCCGCCGCCTGAACTTGGCGAAGAATCCGCCGACCGTCATCATGCTCGCGGGCCTCCAGGGCGCGGGTAAGACCACGCTCGCCGGTAAGCTGGCCAACCACCTCTCGAAGCAGGGACACACCCCGATGCTGGTGGCGTGTGACCTGCAGCGACCGGGCGCTGTCCAGCAGCTGCAGATCGTCGGCGAGCGCGCCGGCGTGCAGACCTTTGCGCCGGATCCGGGTACGTCCATCGACTCCTACGAGCACGAGATGGGGTCCTCCCACGGCGACCCGGTCGCGGTTGCGCAGCAGGGTATCGAGTACGCGAAGCAGACCAAGCACGACGTGGTCATTATCGATACCGCGGGTCGCCTGGGCATCGACGAGACGCTGATGACGCAGGCGCGCAACATCCGCGACGCGGTGAGCCCGGACGAAGTCCTCTTCGTCATCGACGCGATGATCGGCCAAGACGCGGTGAGCACCGCGCAGGCCTTCGCTGACGGCGTCGACTTCACCGGCGTGGTCCTGACCAAGCTGGACGGCGACGCCCGAGGTGGTGCCGCGCTGTCGATCCGCGAGGTGACCGGTAAGCCGATCCTGTTCGCGTCGACAGGCGAAAAGCTCGACGACTTTGATGTCTTCCACCCGGACCGCATGTCCAGCCGCATCCTCGGCATGGGCGACCTGCTCTCGCTGATCGAGCAGGCCGAGCAGACCTACAACGAGAAGGACGCCGAGGAAGCGGCGTCCAAGTTGGCTTCCGGCGAGCTTACACTCGAGGACTTCCTCAACCAGCTGCTCATGATCCGGCGCATGGGTCCGATTGGCAACCTGCTGAAGATGATGCCGGGCGGCAAGCAGATGAACCAGATGGCCGACATGGTGGACGAGAAGCAGCTCGACCGCATCCAGGCCATCATCCGCGGCATGACGCCGGCGGAGCGCGAGGACCCGAAGATCCTCAATGCTTCACGACGCAAGCGCATCGCCAAGGGCTCCGGTGTCGAGGTCTCCGACGTGAACCAGCTGGTGGAGCGCTTCTTTGAGGCGAAGAAGATGATGGGCAAGATGGCCGGCCAGTTTGGCATGGGTGGCGGCATGCCCGGTATGCCGGGGATGCCGGGTGGCCGCTCGGCAACCAAGAAGAAGCCGAAGGGCCGCAAGGGCAAGAATGGCAAGCGTAAGCCGCCGAAGCGCCGTGGTGGCGGCGGGATGCCAGGGATGCCGGGGATGCCCGCGATGCCAGGCATGGGCGGCGGCATGCCGGACATGAAGGAGCTAAAGAAGCTGCAGGAGCAGCTGCCTCCGGGGATGGACGGCATGGACCTGGACAACCTCGACTTCGGCGAAGCGATGAAGCGCATGGGGAAGAAGAAGTAACACTCGCCCCCTGCGGTGTGCGCTATATCACTGTAGGTTGTGTGGTATGGAGTTCCCATTCCACTTCCTGCGAACAAATAGCGTCGTCACGTCTCGCTTCGACCAACTGGCGAAGGTTCTCAAGGGTGTGGACGTTGACGCGCTGCGCCAGCTCCCCGATCCAGAGATGGAGGCGTTTGCGCGCGATCTTTCGCGTGGGCTGCGGCAGGAGTTTGCGCCGACTCGCCTCATCACCGCGTCGGTGAACGGTCTCGATGCCCACTCACTGAATTTCCTCTTTTTCGTGTGCTTAAAGCACCGCGTTTCGGCGTTTATCGGGGAATCGGATCTGTACATCGACGCCAGTGGCGTCTATGGTGCGACCGCCGAAATCTCGGCGGTGACAAACTCGATCGCAACAGTCTGGTGCCAGGTGAGCGAGCACACTCTGGACCGCGCGTTTGAGGATGCACTTCGAGCACCGTCCGACATGGACACCTGGGTGCAAGTGCACAACTTCGGCGATAGCACCGCCGAGTTTGGTGTCCGGATGCGCATGCACCTCCTGGACAACGGCCGTTTCACAATCGTGTGGACCGTTCGTGAGGACAACTCCGATCTTCGGACCCTGACGGTTGCGACCTACGAGGAAGCCCGCGCCGTCCTGCTCGCGTTTGCGGATCATTGCCCGACCCTCAGCGAGTACGAGTGGACCAACGTCGACTTCGTCCCGCGTCTTTATACCTGCGACCTTGTGCAACGCTCCCAGTACAGGCTGCGCCGGTTCGGGGCGATCCGCGACCTGCCGGCGGGCGTCATGGTGCGCCTGCACGACCGGCTCAATTTCTCTTTGGAATTTGGGCGGGACCGCGACGGGCAGTGGCGCGCGACGATGCGCCACGCCTTGAACGGCGGGATGACCCGCACTTTCGATACCGCCGGCGAACTTCTCGAGGTTGCGGAAGCCTACGTGAACAACGAGCTTGGGGCGTTGCTTGAGTTCTTCCCGGAGTCGTCTGACATGGGATTGCCCTCCACCCTCACTGTGACGGCGATGGAGCTTCCGGAACGCGCGGCGAGGTGGGCGAACTCGTCGATACGCGAGATGCACCGCGTGCGGGACGCGCACAACGGCGCGGCAGAGGGGGCGATGGCGGCATTCATTGCGCAGGTGAATCAGCAGGCGCCGCATTCGCTCGCGCTTGAGCAAAGCAGCGTGGAGGCGCGTGCCTTATCGACGATTTCCGTCCGCCGGCGCGGCTCGCTGCGGACTCTCGACCGGCTGGGCAACCTCGCGCAGCGCTACGGGGTGTCGCTGGTGCTTGACGGTGCACATGTGTTGGTCAACCCCTCGGGAGCCACAGCTGGAGGCGACGTGCGGTGCACACTTGAGCTGTTCGACGGCGACAGGTGCGTGAATCGGTGGGTGTCGGTGTCACCGGCTGCCTTTATGGAAGCGTTGATGGTGCACTTCAGCCATTGGCAGCTGCGACTGACCGTCGAGTCGCTCGAGCGTCCCGACCAGCGGCTGGTGCTCCTCGCCATCCCCCAGGACGCGGATCATGGCTCGTTTCTGCTGAAGGCCTTCGGGCCCGGTTGGAGCATGCGGGCCGTCGCCGGACTTTCGCAATACGAAGTCGCGGTCGTGTTCGTGAACGCCGCGGAGTCTCCGCACGACATTATTGACTCAGTGCATTGGGACTCCGTGCAGACCGCAGACTTGGCCTTGCCGCGGCGTCCGTACATGCTCGGCTCCAACTCCGGTGACTCGACGACGTTGTACAGCGACGAGGCGTTGGCAACCTACCAGGAGGCGTTTGCTGCAGCAGGCGTCGGCGACTGGATCGGAGTTACTGACAACCGTAGCCCCGAGGACTATTGCCGCGTGTTCCGCCACGATGCCCATGGCTGGTACCGGGTGGAGTGGGGGTACAACAATGGCGCCGTCGAGCGCGGGCACGTGCTCACCCGCGACCTCGACCGAGCGTACGAAGTCTTCCGGATGTACGTGGAGGACAACCGGGAGCTCATGTGCGCACTTGACTGGAACGTGGGGGACGAAGGGGCGCCAGGCGGGCAACCGTACGGGGCGCCGGAACGCCTGTACGTGCTCCGTCCAACGACCAGCGTGCTCGCACACCATCATCGGCACGTGCAGGAGTTTTTCGCGGACCAGGAGCAGTTCGAGGAACCGGACCCATCGATGGAGGGACTCGCGGGTGCGCTTGCACACCTGCTGGGGCACGACGTGAAGGCGCAGCGCGTGCTCACCATTGATGCGCAGATGGACGATCCCCAGGTGTTGAACCGTGTCGTCGACCTAGCATTTCAGCATCGCGCCCTGGTGTTTCAGGCCGACTCCGGGTTGCTGGTCAACGGAACCGGGGTGGAAATGCACGAGGTCGGCTTCGCGGGGCTTCGCAATTGCATCGGTACCCTGTGGCAGCAGGTGTGCGAGCGCACTATTGATGTGGCCTTTGAGGACGTGCTGCGTGCGCCCGACCCCATCGGCGCGTGGGTCGAGGTGTACGCCGAGGGCCCGGAAGCGATGGCCGCACGCCTTGACGCCGACGGCACGTGGACCCTCCGCTGGCGCCACGTGGACGGGGAAGATGCCGGACAGTATCGTTTCCTCACCAGCCGGGTGGCAGGCTACTCCCAGGTAAGGGAGCTGCTCCTGGCGTTTGCGGACCGGAGCCCGCTGCTCGGCTACCTCGAATGGGGCGAGGCCACGCCGGCAGACGCCCACTTTGCCACGAGCGCTCGGGAGCGCAGCGAGCTCCCTCTGCGTCGGCTCGACGCGGTGCTCAATCTGCCGGAGGGCACACTCGTGCGGCTCCACGACGGCCCAGGTGGCGCCCTGGAATACGGGCGCGCCGGCAACGGCCGATGGGTAGCCACGCTGGAAACCGCACCGTTTTCAACTGTGACCCGTGAGTTTTCCAGCGGCGCCGACCTGGTGGCGTTCGTCCACACCTACCTGACGGCGGACGACGCGCAGGCAGAAGCGCTCTTCGGCCAGGACGCCCCGGTTCGAACACGGTCGCTGTGGGACAACGAGCTCACGGAGATCTCTGCCATGATCCTCCCGCAGCGAGCCCAGGCATGGACCGATGCATCGGTCCGGCACTTCCACCGGATGCACGCGGACACCGCCGAGGACGCACCCGCCGAGCTCAAGGCCTTCTTCTCCGAGCTGCAGCAAGCACATTCTGCACCCGGTGCGATCCGCGGGCGCGCCGGCAACGAGGTCGGGCTTCGCGCGATGACGCGTGCGTGGGTGCCCAAGGCCGCGCTCGACGGAGTCCTCGCGGACATCGTGCGCCTTGCGCCCCAGTATGGGGTCTCGGTCGTGCTCAACGGGGCGCACGTCTTCTACAACGCCACCGGAGGCGAGGAGACGCCGTTCAGCGGATTGACGCTCGGCGCGAACAACACGATCGTCCAGTTCTGGGTCGACGCCACCGTTCCCGCGTTCGCGCAGGGGTTGCAGCTTTTGTCCCGCGCGGACGAGCTCGTGGTCGCGGCCAGCATCACGCTCGACTCGGGCCGTGCGGAGCCAGACCTGCAGTACTACTGGCTCACCATCCGTGAGGCCCCGGGCGGCTATTCGGCCACGTACGAAATCCCAGGCAGCATTGTGTACTCGGTCGAGGGACTCGCGGAACCGGACGTGCTGCACCTCTACGCCACAATGGCGCGGTCGCCGGCTGCGGTGGTCGAAGCGGCCCAGTGGCACAGTGCCACGCGGGCACCGGATGCGCCTTCCCGCTTCCAGATGCAGTCAAACCTCTTCGAGCCCGTGTCTCTCGACCCGGATAACCTGGACGCGCTGCGCCGGGTGGAGTTGCCCACAAAGGGCGACTTCATCCAGGTAATGGATTCCGCGGTGGAGGGCGACTACGTCCTGGTGATCAATGACTGCGGCGCGCTTCGCAGCCGGTTCGTGGTCGGGTGGGGCCACGACTTCGGGCAGATTGAGAACTTCCAGCGCAAGACGAGCAGCCTCGCCGAGGCCCTCGCGCTCGCCGAGCATTACGTTGCGGGCGATCGCCAGGCGTTTGTGGCGCTCGGGTGGAAGCGTCGCAAAGTGCGCTAACGTCCCGAGCGGGCTGCTTATCGACGCCTACTCGCGTCCCAGCATCGGCACCTCCGGTGCCTCCCCGTCGCCGGCGGGGACGTGCGCGTTCGGATCGGGGAACAGCGGCGGGATGACGTACTCCGTGGGTGGCGCGCCTGCTACTCCCTCGCCGTCTTGCCCCGGCTCGGGCTGCGTGTAGGTGATGTCCAGCGTGTCAAAGACTCGGCGCAGCTCCTGCCACACCAGCGGCGTCAGCGTGGCCATGTACGCGTTCGAAATGTGGTTCTGGTCGCGGTAGACGTACACATTGCCGATCTGGGGGCGGCACAGTTCGGCGTCGCAGAACCACCCGGCGGTGTCCACACTGAACTGGTTGCGCGAGCCGTCGAGGTACTCGGCAGCCGGGTCGACGGGGGCGTAGACGTCCTTGGTGGCCATGGAGCACTCTTCCTCGGTGTGACCACTGACAACGCAGATGTTCGGGTCCATGATCTCCCCGAAAATGTC
The DNA here is from genome assembly GCF_946902955.1 of Corynebacterium sp. Marseille-P8863. Taxonomy (NCBI): domain Bacteria; kingdom Bacillati; phylum Actinomycetota; class Actinomycetes; order Mycobacteriales; family Corynebacteriaceae; genus Corynebacterium; species Corynebacterium sp. Marseille-P8863. The sequence goes on from NZ_CAMPQC010000005.1 coordinate 59,155, forward strand.
GAAGATCCACGGATTGTCGCGGAATCCCAAGAAGGGAAGGTTGTTGGCGGCGAGCTCGTCCCATAGGTTGAGGTAGGAGTCCGGGACATGGTCCACGGACACCGTCACGTCTCCCGCGTGGCCTTCCGGGCGCGTCGAGGTGGAGACCACCAGATCCGGGTCCAGGTTGACAATTTCGTTGAACGCGTTGACGCTCCACTCCTGGCAGACCTGGGAGACGAGCTCGCCGCTCTCCGCGGCGTCCAGGATGAGCGGGCACGTCTGACGGACGTACGGGATCACCTTGAACCCGTGTTCCTTGCCCAGGCGGTCAAGGGGGATCACGTACGGCTCGATGTGGGAGCCGCCCACCATGACCACCGTCGTGTTCGCCTCCGGGTCGCCGTACACGCAGTCAGGGCGCGGCATGGTGTCCGCGTCCTGGTTCTGGAACACCATGCAGCCGTCGGTACCGGCGGGCGGGTAGACACCGGCGATGAGGTTCGGGTCCGGCTGCGGGGGCACGTCTGGAACGTTCACTCCCGCCAGGGCCAAGGCGCCGGGGTAAAAGGTTTCATTGAGCGGCTTTTCCGCTTCCTCGACCTTCTGGTTCCACAGCGGTTGGATTGTAAAAGTAGCGGCGACTAAGCAAGTGACAACCACGCCTCCGACGGCGCGGGCCGCACCGGCGGGGGTGCGGAGTGACCTGCGGGCGTCGAGAAGCGGAGTGTCCGTGGCGGTCGGGCGCTTCCGGTGCTGGCGGAGTGGCTCTTCAAGCAGCTCGTGGGTGACGTGCGCGAGGGCGAGGGACACGATGATGACGATCGTGCCCACCCAGGCCGGCGGGGTGCCAAAGCCGCCGATGACGGTGACGATGATGAGCAGTGGCCAGTGCCAGAGGTACAGCGAGTAGGCGATGCCACCCAGCCAGGTCATCGGCTTGGACGCGAGGACCGCGGAAATCGGGTTGTCGTTGCCGCTGAGGATCACCAGCGCGGCGCCTACGAGGGGGAGCAGCGCGACCGGGCCCGGGAACGCGAGCGAATTGGCAACCACGGCGCCCGTAATCGTGATGCACACGACGCCAAGCGCCGACGTCAACCAGGCGATGCGTTGCGGGAAGAAGCGCGAACGCGGGACGAACGCGAGGAGCGCGCCGAGCGAGAGCTCCCAGGCGCGGGAGAACGTGGAGTAGTAGTTCGCGCCGGTGCCGATAAACCCGAAGCGGGACGCCCACGCGAAGGAGGCGACGGTGATGAGCGCGAGCACGATCACGGCGCCGCGGCGGGCGAGCGTGCGTGGCAGCTTGCACTTGGTAATCAAGACAGCGACGAGCGTGCCGAAGAGGATGCCAAAGAGATAGAACTGGCCCTGGACCGCCATGGACCACAAATGCTGCAGTGGCGACGTGTCCTGGCTGGCGGCCGCGTAGTCCGCGTCCTGCGCCATGAGCTCCCAGTTCTGGTAGTAGAGCATCGACGCGGTGAACTGGGCCGCGAGCTCGTCGCTCATGAGCTCCGGGGTGAGGTAATGCACCGCGATAAGCACCGCCAGAATGACGACGACGAGCGCAGGGACCAACCTACGAATGGTTCGCCAGAGCGGCCACCATGGATTGAGGTTGGGGTTCGGGCGCAGTGCGTAGCGCAGCTGGCCGCCCAGGAAGAAGTAGCCGGAGAGCAGGAGGAACACGTCCACGCCGCCGGATACGCGGCCGACGAAGACGTGGAAGAGCACGACGAGCGCAATTGCGTATCCGCGAAGGCCGTCGATGTCCACGCGGTAGGACGAGGGGCGCGGGCGGGGGTGCGCGCCAGGAGACTGCTGCGCCTGCCGCGCCGTAAGTGACTGCTGCGCCGTTCCTTCGCCCATAAGCCCGTAAAACCCCTACAACATCATGAAAATTTTGGTACTATCCGGTTCAATTCGCTGAAGACATTACCGGCTCAACTGCCCGATTTGAAAAAACTTGGCCCCGTTGGGCGTGGTACTTCGTTTTGGTGTATGTGACTCAACCGGGTAATGTAAGTGGGGTTGCCTGGTGGTTTGCCGCCCCAGGGGACAGCACAATCTGCGTACGCGCCGGACCCGTCTGGTCCGCGCCCCGGAAGGTCGGGAGCGCGGCGGTCGGCCGGCCAGTCACGCGCAGGGTAAAGAAGAAGGGTTGAACCGGCTCGCCGACAAGTGGCGGGTGTCTGCACTGCCCAGTGACCGAAAAGGAAGTTTTTCATGGCTGTCAAGATCAAGCTGCAGCGTGTGGGTAAGATCCGCAACGCACAGTACCGTGTTGTCATCGCTGACTCCCGCACCCGTCGTGACGGGCGCGTCATCGAGAACATCGGCATCTACCACCCGAAGGAAGAGCCGTCGCTCATCCGCATCGACTCCGAGCGTGCTCAGTACTGGCTGGGCGTCGGCGCGCAGCCGACCGAGCCGGTCCTCGCTCTGCTGAAGGTCACCGGTGACTGGCAGAAGCACAAGGGCGAAGAGGGCGCCGAGGGCACCCTGAAGGTCGCTCCGGAGAAGAAGACCAAGCTCGAGCTGTTCAACGAGGCGCTCGAAGAGGCCAACAACGGCCCGACCGCCGAGGCCATCACCGAGAAGCGCAAGAAGGCGAAGGAAGAGGAGGAAGCCAAGGCTGCTGCCGAGGCTGAGGCCGCTGCCGCCGCCGAGGCTGCGGAGAAGGCTGAATCCGAGGAGAAGGCTGAGGAGTCCGAGGAGAACTAAGCGTCTCTCGCATTGCATGAGCCCCCGCGGCGCCACCTGGCGCGCGGGGGTTTGTTCGTTGCAGTGGGGCAGTGTTGACGCGCGCTCGGTGCTCCGGTGAGGGCGTTGGTGCGCAAACCGGCGACTCTGGTCCACTGAACGCCCGTGTTAGGCTTGCTGATTATGCAGCTCAACATAGGAAAGGTCGTGAAATCCCACGGCATCAAAGGCGAGGTCGCCGTCGAGGTCACGACGGATGATCCGGATGTGCACTTCGCCGTCGGTGAGTCCCTCACCGGCAAGCAGGCCGGGAAGGAACAGCAACTCACCGTCAAGACGATGCGCCCGCACCAGAAGCGGCTCCTGGTCAGCTTCGAGGAGATCCCCGACCGCACCGCTGCCGACAGCCTGCGTGGCATGAAGTTTTACGCCGAACCGCTCGAACACGATGCGGACGAAGACGGCTACTACGACCACGAGCTCACTGGTCTTGAAGTCCGCATGGGCGGAGCGCGTATTGGCGAGGTCACCGGCATCATGGACACTCCGAACCGCAAGATCCTCGAAGTGGACTACCAGGGCAGAGAAGTGCTCATCCCCTTCGTCATGGACATCGTCCCGGAGGTGGACCTGGAGCAGGGCTACCTGACCATCACCCCGCCGGAGGGGCTGCTCGATGTCTAGCCACATCCCGCAGCTGCGCCTGGACGTCATCACCATTTTCCCCGAATACCTGGAACCGCTGCGCCACGCGCTGTTGGGCAAGGCCATCGAGCAAGGAATCCTGCAGATCGGCGTGCACAATCTGCGCGACTGGGGGCAGGGAAATCACAAGTCCGTGGACGCCCCGCCACTTGGCGGAGGCCCCGGCATGGTGATGAAGCCGGACGTGTGGGGGGCGGCGCTCGACGCGGTCGCCGCGGGCACCTCCAATACGGATGAGCTCACGACCGCGGCGACGCACAGGAACGATAAGGCGCGCCACGACCAGCGAAACGACGTCGCCCCGCGGCCGTACGACGCGCGCGACGTCCGCGACGGCGAGGACCCGGACGCCCCGCTGCTGCTCGTGCCCACCCCGGCGGGCACGCCGTTTTCGCAGGCGGATGCCCAGGCGTGGTCGCGCGAGCGCCACATCGTTGTCGCGTGCGGGCGCTACGAGGGCATCGACCAGCGCGTCTTCGAGGACGCAGCAACGCGTTACCGCGTTCGCGAGGTGTCCATCGGAGACTACGTGCTCATCGGTGGCGAGGTCGCCACGCTTGTGATCGCGGAAGCGGTCACCCGGCTCATCCCGGGCGTGCTGGGCAACACCCAGAGCCACGAGGACGACAGCTTCTCCGACGGGCTGCTCGAGGCCCCCAGCTATACCAAGCCGCGCAGCTGGCGCGGGATCGATGCCCCAGAGGTGCTCTTTTCCGGCGATCACGGCAAGGTGGAGCGGTGGCGTCGGCAAGCATCGCTCGCCCGCACGCAGGCGATACGCCCGGACCTTGTCGCCCAAGCCCGCGCGCGCGACGAGCTCACCGACGAGGACACCTTTTACCTCGATTCCCGCCCAGTGATCACCGGCCTCGATGTCCTCCTCGACCCCCGCAGCTGGTCCAAGGTGCGAAAGCGTTTGCGCCGCGAGCTCGCCAAAGCCGGTTACCGCATTGACGACGCCACGCTCACCGAGCGCTCGGGCCCCGTCTGCTTCGAGCCGTCGATGCTCGAGCAGGTCTACGAGCAGGAGCACGGTCGCGCGCCCGCCGAGCCGCTGTGCCAGCTTGAGATCACCGGGCGCACCACGCTGAGTAACGCCGAGGCGACCAAGGCTGTGGTGGCCGCGCTGCCGCGGGGTACCCAGTGGGTGGGCACGACCCGGTCGCTAGACTCACACGAATGACATCTCTCGCAGCGACCATCGCGACAGAACTCAACGTACAACCATCCCAGGTCGAGGCGGCGCTGAAGCTGCTGGCTGAGGGCAACACGGTCCCGTTCATTGCCCGCTACCGCAAGGAGGCCACGGGCGGTCTCGACGACGCTCAACTGCGCCACATCGAGGAACGTCACACGTACCTCGTGGAGCTCGAGGAGCGCAAGCAGGCAGTCATCGAGGCGATCGAGGAGCAGGGCAAGCTCACCGACGAGCTCAAACGCGCCATCCTCGATGCCGACACAAAGGCCCGCGTGGAGGACCTCTACCTCCCGTATAAGAAGCGAAGGAAGACGAAGGCGGACATTGCGCGCGAGGCAGGCCTCGAAGCACTTGAGCAGCAGCTTATCGACGACCCCACCGCCGACCCCGCAACCCTGGCCGAGAAGTTCCTCTGCGAGGGGTTCGAGGACACCAAGTCCGCACTTGACGGGGCCCGCGCCATTTTGGTGGACAGGTTTGCCACCGACGCCGACTTGGTCGGCGAGGTCCGAGAGCGGCTCTACACCACGGGAACGATGCGCTCATCGGTCGTCGAGGGCAAGGAAGCAGAAGGCGCGAAGTTCAAGGACTACTTCGAGTTCAACGAGCCTTTCGAGTCCCTGCCTTCGCACCGCATCCTGGCGCTGCTGCGCGGCGAGAACGAGGGCGTGCTCACGCTCGACCTGGATGCGGGCGACGAGTCTGTCTACGAGGGCATGATCGCCGATCGCTTCGACCTGCCGGTCAAAGACAGCGAGTGGCTGGCTAAGGCCGTGAAGTGGGGCTGGCGCACGAAGCTGCAAGTTTCCGCGAACCTGGATACCCGCGTGCGCTTAAAGGAGAAGGCTGAGGAGGGCGCGCTCGAGATCTTCAAGACGAACCTGCGCGACGTCCTGCTGGCTGCCCCGGCGGGTCAGCGCTCCACCCTCGCCCTGGACCCGGGGTATCGCAACGGCGTGAAGTGCGCGGTCATCGACGGCACCGGCAAGGTCCTGGATACCACGATCGTCTACCCGCACCAGCCGCAGAACCAGTGGCAGCAGGCGGTGCAGGCCCTGTCCACGCTGTGCGCGCAGCACGGCGTGGAGCTCATCGCGGTAGGCAACGGCACCGCGAGCCGCGAGTCCGAAAAGCTCGCCGGCGAGGTCGCGGATCTTATCGCCCAGGCGGGCGGGCAGCGCCCAACCCCGGTGGTGGTCTCGGAGTCAGGCGCGTCCGTCTACTCTGCGAGCCCGATCGCCGCCGAGGAGTTCCCGGACATGGACGTTTCCCTGCGCTCGGCGGTTTCCATCGCGCGCCGCCTGCAGGACCCGCTCGCGGAGCTGGTGAAGGTCGACCCGAAGTCCATCGGCGTGGGCCAGTACCAACACGACGTGAACCAGGCTGCCCTCGCCCGCACGCTGGACGCGGTAGTCGAGGACGCGGTGAACTCGGTCGGCGTGGATCTCAACACGGCATCCGCACCGCTGCTCGAGCGCGTGGCAGGCGTGAGCGCCACCATTGCGAAGAACATCGTGGCCTACCGTGACGAGCACGGCTCCTTCACCTCGCGCAAGGAGCTTGGCAAGGTCCCGCGCCTGGGCCCGAAGGCGTTCGAGCAGTCCGCTGGCTTCCTGCGCGTGCAGGGCGCAGCGAACCCTCTCGACGCGTCGGCGGTGCACCCCGAGGCGTACCCCGTAGTTGAGCGGATCGCCGCGGCGACGGGGCTGGACACCAAGGGGCTCATCGGCAACAGCGCGGTGCTGACCAAGCTCAAGCCCGCCGACTTCGCCGACGAGACCTTCGGCGTGCCCACCGTGACCGACATCATCGCCGAGCTGGACAAGCCGGGCCGCGACCCGCGCCCGGAGTTCAAGACGGCCACGTTTAAGGAAGGTGTGAACAAGGTCAGCGACTTGACCCCCGGCATGATCCTCGAGGGCACCGTCACCAACGTCGCGGCGTTTGGCGCGTTCGTTGACGTCGGCGTGCACCAGGACGGCCTGGTCCACGTCTCCGCGATGAGCAAGCAGTTCGTCTCGGACCCGCACGACGTGGTGCGCTCCGGCGAGGTGGTCAAGGTGAAGGTCATGGAGGTTGACGTTGAGCGTCAGCGCATCGGCCTGAGCTTGAGGCTTGACGACGAACCCGGGCAGGGCCCCAAGCGCGGCGGCGGCAAGCCCGCCGGAAAGCCCGGCGGGAAGCAGCGGCGCGGTGGGAAGGGGCGCGGTGGCGTCGATAAGCGAGGGGCCCAAGGCGGGTCGATGGCGGACGCGCTGAAGCGAGCGGGATTTGGTAAATGACCCGGGCTTATGTAAGCTTTCTCGAGTTGTTGTAGGCGACATGAACCAGCCGAGCGCCCGTTTGGGAGAAGCCGCTAGGGTCCTCTGTCCTTAAACGTAAAGGATTGCTTCATATGAGCAACGGCATTATTGATCTTGTAGACGCAGGTCAGCTGCGCGATGACATCCCGGACTTCCGCGCCGGCGACACGCTTGACGTGCACGTGAAGGTGATCGAGGGTTCGGTGACCCGTACCCAGGTCTTCACTGGCTTCGTTGTGCGTCGCCAGGGTGGCGGCATCCGCGAGACCTTCACCGTGCGTAAGGTCTCCTTCGGTATCGGCGTTGAGCGTACCTTCCCGGTGCACTCTCCGAACATCGAGAAGATCGAGGTCGTCCGCAAGGGTGACGTTCGCCGTGCGAAGCTGTACTACATGCGCGATCTGCGCGGTAAGGCAGCCCGCATCAAGGAGCGTCGCTAGTTTGCGGCACCGGCGCCCCGCCCACCGACACGATTCGGTGGGCGGGGCGTTTTTGTATGTCCGGAGGACCGGCGCTGCTAGAGTATGCGAGGTGACGAACGTGAATGGACCAGTAAGCGGCTCGAACCCAGGCAGGGGAGAGTCGGAGTACCCGCGTGACACGACGGTGCCCTCTGTGCCGGCCGGTTCAGGCGCGCGCGCCGGGGCGGAAGACCGTGCCGCTCAGGGGAAGGCGGGCAAGCCAGGGAAGTCTGGCTCGTCGGATTCGCCGGAATCCTCGGAGTCGAAGGAGATGCCGTGGTACGTGGAAATCCCCATGGTCATCGTGCTGACGCTCGTGTTCATCTTCCTCATCCAGACCTTCATCGGGCGCCTGTACGTGATCCCGTCTGGGTCGATGGAGCCCACCCTGCACGGCGAGAACGGGTCGGGGGACCGCATCTTCGTGGAGAAGCTCACCTACGCCTTTGACGACCCGGAGCCCGGCGACGTGATCGTCTTCAAGGGTACGGACTCGTGGAACACCGGGTTTGAGACCAACCGCTCCGACAACCCGGTGATCCGCGGCGTGCAGGAAGTTGGCTCGTGGGTGGGCCTCGTGCCTAAGGATGAGAACACGCTGGTCAAGCGAATCATCGCCGAGGGCGGGCAGACGGTGTCCTGCCAGGAGGGCGACCCGGCTGTCATGGTGGACGGCCAGCCGATCCAGCAGGACTACATCATGACGCCCTCGTACTACCCGGTGGACCCGTCGACCGGCTCCGACGCGTGCGGTGGACAGTACTTTGGCCCGCTCGAAGTGCCGGAAGACCACTACTTCATGATGGGCGACAACCGCACGAATTCTTCCGACTCTCGCTACCACATGGGCGACGGCGAAGAGGGGACGATTCCGCGTGAGAACATCCGCGGCAAGGTCCTCGGCATCGTCTTCCCGCTGAACCGTTTCGGCGGCGTGGAGAGCCCGGACATCCAGCAGTAGGCTGGTTCGCTGTCGATGGCTCGTGTCCGCAGGCTCAAACAGCTGCGCACCTACGAGGTAGCGCTGGACAACGCCGGGCTGGGCCCGGTAGCTGGTGTGGACGAAGCAGGACGGGGTGCCTGCTTTGGCCCGATTACGATCGCCGCGTGCGTGCTCCCGACGAGCCCGGTAAAGGAGCTCGAGGGCCTGACCGACTCGAAGCGGCTCACGGCGCGCCGCCGCGAGTTGCTCTTCGACCCCATTCGAGAGTGCAGCTTGGCGTACGGGATCGTGCATATCTCGGCTAAGGAGATTGACCACCGCGGCATCCAGGCCGCCAACCTGGACGGCGCGCGCCGCGCCGTAGCCCAACTAGAGATCCAGCCTGGCTACGTGCTCATGGACGGCTTCCGCGTGCCCGGTATGCCGGCCGCGCAACTTCCCGTGATCGGAGGGGACGCCGCGGCTCGGTGCATTGCGGCGGCGAGCATCCTGGCCAAGGTGAGTCGCGATCGGCTCATTACGCAAATGGCGCAGCAGTACCCCGGCTACGGGCTGGAGGGACACAAGGGCTACGGCACGAAGGCGCACATGGATGCGGTGCGCCGCCACGGCGCGACCCCGGAACACCGCTATAGTTATGCAAACGTCAAGCAGGCGATCGAGTGTTACGAAAAAGGGGTGCTTGCATGAGCGCTGAGGAACTGGACAACTACGAGTCTGAGGTGGAGCTGTCGCTGTACCGGGAGTACCGCGACGTAGCCAGCCAGTTCTCCTACGTGGTGGAAACGGACCGCCGTTTCTACCTGGCCAACGCGGTCGAGCTGATCCCACACACCGAGGGCAAAGACGTGTACTACGAGGTCCGCATGTCCGACTGCTGGGTGTGGGATATGTACCGCGCCGTGCGTTTCGTGCGCTACGTCCGCGTCATCACCTACAAGGACGTCAACATTGAGGAGCTGGACAAGCCCGACCTGACCTTCCCAGACCGCTAAACACCACGGTTTCCCGCTTCCTTCATCGGGGGCGACGACCGCGAAGCAACACCGGTGGCGCAGTATCCTGCGCCACTTTTTTCGTTTGTGATGGAACCGCGGCCCCTTTTCCGGAGTCTAACTAAGTACGGGGTTTTACACCCGCACTGAAAGCAACGAACGTTCAGACACAGTAAGACACGGACTCTCAGGAGGGGCCATGCACCATCACACATCACACCACGACCCGCACCAGCGATCCGGGCCGCCGATCGGCCTGAATGACCAGTACGAGCTGGGATATGCGGGGGAGGCGGGCGCGATCGCGTGGTACGAGGAGCTGGGCTACCAGCTGCTCGCGCACCGCGCCCGCGTGAAGGCGGGTGAAATTGACGCGGTGCTTCGCGCGCCGGACGGGACCATCGTGTTCCTTGAGGTCAAAACGCGCCGCGGCACAGCGTTCGGCGCGGCGGAGTCGGTCACACCCCGCAAGCTCGCCACGATGCGGCGCTGCGCCGGGCAGTGGCTGAGCCAGCACCACCTGCCCGAGGCACGGTGGGCGCGCTTCGACGTGGTTGAGGCGGTCTTTGACGGCACCCAGCTGCACTTCCACCGCTTCGAGGGGGTCGAAGATGGCGCTTGCTAGCACCCAAACCGCGACGGTTGAGGGCGTCGTCGCCCACCCGGTCACCGTGGAGGCCAACGTCGGCCCCGGTCTACCCGGCGTCCACATGGTCGGGCTTGGCGACGCCGCCGTGAAGGAATCCCGCGAGCGCATCCGCACCGCTGTCGCCAACGCCTCGCTGCCGTGGCCGCGCACCAAGATCATGGTCTCGCTCTCGCCCGCGCACCTGCCCAAAGCCGGATCGCATTTCGACCTGCCCGTCGCCCTGGCGGTACTGGGCAGTATGGACCCGCGCACCCAGCGCACCATCGGACGCACCCTCTTCCTCGGTGAGCTCGCCCTCGACGGCACCTTGCGCCGGGTCGAAGCGATCCTGCCGATGCTTCTGCAAGCACGCAGCCGCACCGACATCGACACGATCGTCGTCCCCACGGCCAACGCCGATGAGGCGGCACTCATCGCCGATCCCCGCACGTTCACCGCCGATTCGCTCACGCACGTGTGGAGCTGGCTTCTCGACGCCACGCCGCTCCACCCCGTCGCCCCCGTTGCCCCCGGCACCTCAGCGCGCTCGGGGAGCGGGGCGGCTGCGCTCGACTTCGCGGACATCGCCGGCCAGGTCCTTGAGCGGCGGGCGATGGAAGTCGCCGCCGCCGGTGGCCACCACCTGATGATGGTGGGCCCGCCCGGGTCCGGGAAGTCGATGCTGGCGGAGCGGCTGCCGTCGATTATGCCCCCGCTCACCGACGCCGAACGGATCGAATGCACGGCGCTGCACCAGGCCGCGGGTATCGCCAAAGGCGCGCTTGTGCAGGAGCGGCCGTTTATCGCGCCGCACCCGTCGTTGACCAAGGCGGCGTTGCTGGGCGGCGGGGCGCACATCCCGCTGCCGGGAGCGGTGAGCCAGGCTCACCGCGGCGTGCTTTTCCTCGACGAAGCCTCCGAGATCCCCGCCCGCGTTCTGGACGCGCTGCGCATTCCGCTGGAGCAGCGGGAGGTGCAGCTCCAGCGCGGGCGCCGGACCGTGCGGTACCCGGCCGCTTTCCAGCTGATCCTGGCTGCGAACCCGTGCCCCTGCGGCGGGGAGGCAACGCGGTGCCGCTGCACACCGGGGGAGCGGGCGCGGCACCTCGCCAACATCTCCGGCCCGCTGCGCGACAGGCTGGACCTGTACGTGCGCACGACAGCGCAATCGGCGGTGCTCAGCCCGGAGGACGCCGAGCCGTCCGCCGTTATCGCCGACCGCGTCGCCGCGGCGCGGGAACGCGCAGCCAGCCGCTGGGCTCAGGCTGGGGTCGGTGGGGAGGAGGCCGCGACCAATGGCGCGGTGGCGTCGACACTGATCCGGAGGCACTACCCGGCCGATGAGACCGGCATGATCTTCCTCTCCAACAAACTCGGGCACGGCGAGCTGACGCAGCGTGGCGTGGACAAGGTGCTCAAGCTGGCGTGGACGCTCGCCGACCTCGAGGCTGCCGACACGCCTGACATCGACCACGTCGCGCGGGCGGCGGAGATGCACGCGCCCGCGCCAGAAGAGGAGGCAGCATGACACCCAGCAACCTTGAGTCCTGGGCCTACCTCTCCCGAGTAATTGAGGGCCCCTCCCGCCACCTCCAGGAGATGCTGCGCGCCGGCCGCGATGCCGACGAGATCGCCCGCGGCATCCGCACCCGGGCGAGCTGGCTCGGCCCACTGGCTGGCACGACGGAGCGCCGGTACGACTGGGACCGCCCGGTCGCGGACCTGGAGACAGCGCACGAGCACGGCTACCGCTTGCTCACCCCGGAACACGCGGGGTGGCCGAGCGAGCGCATCGAGGAGTCCTTTGTCGCGGGGGCATTGCACAGCCGGGAGAACATGGACTTCGCCATTGCGGACGGGTCGGCCCCGCACACCCTGTGGGTGCGCGGTGCGACCGACCTGGCGGCACTGTTCGCGCAGTCGGTGGCCTTTGTGGGCACGCGAGCGTCGAGTAGCTATGGGCATCAAGCCACGCAGGACCTCGTGGGCTCGGTGGCCAAGCAGCGCTACACCGTTGTCTCTGGCGGGGCAATCGGCATCGACACAGTGGCGCACGAGACCGCGCTCGCGGCGGGCGCGCCGACCATCGCGGTGGCCGCCTGCGGGCCCGGGGTGGTGTACCCGAAGCGCAACGAAAAGCTCTTCCGGCGCATCGTCGCCGCGGGAGGCGCGCTGGTGACGGAATACCCGCCGGGCGTGACGCCGGATCGGCACCGCTTTCTCACGCGCAACCGGCTCGTCGCCGGACTGACGCAGGGCAGCGTGGTGGTCGAGGCGGCGTTTCGCTCCGGCGCGCTGAACACGCTGAAGTGGGCGCGCTACTACAACCGGCAGGCAATGGCGGTGCCGGGGTCAATACTCGGGCCCAACTCGCTCGGCACTAACCTGGCCATCCGCGCCGGGAACGCCACGATGGTGCTCAGCGGAGACCAGATCCACGAGCAGTGCGGTCACATTGGCCAGATTGACGCGGAGGGGCAGCTGGAGATGCAGTTTCAGGCAGACCCGATCCAGCAGCTCAGCCACAACGAACTCCGCGTGTTTGATGCCACCCCGCCCGCCGCCTCAGCGGGGCGCGACGCCGAGCGCATCGCCGCCGACGCCGGGTTGAGCACGGGTCTCACCGTCCACCTCCTCATGGAACTCGAGCGACGCGGCCTGGTCCAGCGTGAGCGCAGGCAGTGGTCCCGCGCGGTGCGCAGCAAGGAGAGTGCGTAAACTCCTGGGGCATGAGTGACTTCAGCGCCGAGTCGCAGTTTCTTGCCGCCGTCGCGGACTTTGCGGACTACGCCCGCGACGTGCGCAACCGTTCCAGCAACACCGTGAAGGCCTACGAGGCGGACCTGCGCAGCCTGTCCAGCTACGTCACCACCTTGGACCAATTCACGCTGGAGACGTTGCGCACCTGGCTTGCCGACGCCTCCCGCGCCGGCAAAGCACGCTCCACTCTCGCCCGGCGGACCGCCACCGCCCGCAGCTTCTCCACGTGGGCGACCAAACAGGGGTTGCTCCCTCGCGACGTCGCGGCGCGCCTGGTCACCTCCCAATCCCAGCGGCCCCTGCCCACGGTGGTGAGCGCCACGCGCGCTGGCGACCTCGTCGAGGCCGACACAACCGACGACGCGCACCCCGCCGAGGCGCTACGCGACCACGCCATCCTCGAATTGCTCTACGCCACCGGCATCCGCGTCGGCGAACTCACCGGCTTGAACACCGCGGACGTCGACTTCGCCCGACAGACGGCAAAGGTCACTGGTAAGGGCAACAAGCAGCGCACCGTGCCCTTTGGCGAGCGGGCCAGCCTGGCCGTGCAGGACTGGCTCGAGCAGGGCCGCGGAGAGCTTGCCGCCGACACCGACGCCCTCTTCGTGGGCAGCCGCGGCGGGCGGATTGACCAGCGTCAGGTCCGGCGCATCGTCGAGCGGGCTGCCGAGCGCGCCGGGATCGCGGACGTCTCACCCCACACGCTTCGCCACACCGCGGCCACCCACATCCTGGAGGGCGGCGCGGACCTGCGTGTGGTGCAGGAGATGCTGGGGCACTCAAGCCTGCAGACCACGCAGATCTACACCCACGTCTCCGCCCAACGGCTGCGCAAGGTCTACGAGCAGGCGCATCCACGGGCGTAGGGGGTTGGCTTCGGGTTGGTTTAGCGGACGGGTTTGAGCCGGATCAACGGGGCCGAGAGGAGCGAAAGCGGGTCAATGTAGCGCTCCTTACCCACGATCGCGCCCCAATGCAGGCCGTCGTGCCGGTTGGGCGCGTTGGCGGGGGAGTAGGCGAGCGCGCCGATGATGTCGCCCTCGCCGACGGGGTCCCCCTTGCGTAGCTCGGTGCGTACGGGTTGGTAGGTTGTGCGGATTCCATCCGCGTGGGCGATGGAGACGACGGGTGTGCCGGCAATCGTGCCCACGTAGTGGACCGTGCCGTCGCCGGCGGCCAGGACGGGATCGCCGGGGCGGGCGGCAAGGTCGACGCCGCGATGGCCGGGCTGCCAGTTCTTCTTCGGGATGTTTGCGGGGCGGGTCACGCGGGAAGCGTGCGCGGTGCCGGTGGTGGGGTCCACCCACGCGAGGGTCGGCGGGCAGGAGATGAGGAGCGCGAGGGTGGCGAGGATGAGGGCGGTGAGGGGTGGGCGCGGCGTCGTGAAGCGATACATGACTCAGTTACATCACAACAAACGGTGCAAAGGAACCCTAAACGAAAAATCTGTGGATAGGTGCTGGGGGTTATCCACAACCGCGCAGCGCAATTAGGATTTTGCGCCTGAGGTGCGTATACTCACTCGGGCAGTCCGCGCCTTGCGTGAGGCTGACTCCGCGCGCCGACAAACGCCAGCCGAGCAACGGTCCCTTGAAAGGGCGCGAGGCGGGCACGGTGCCAGGGTGTGGGATAAAAACCCGCACGTTTGACCAGTATTAACCGAACTATTTTCTCCAAAGGAGACATTCCCATGGCAGTCGTAACCATGCGCGAACTCCTCGACGCAGGTGTGCACTTCGGCCACCAGACGCGTCGTTGGAACCCGAAGATGCGTCGCTTCATCTTCACCGATCGCAACGGCATCTACGTTATCGACCTGCAGCAGACGCTGACCTACATCGACGAGGCATACGAGTTTGTCAAGGAGACCGTTGCGCACGGCGGCACCCTCCTGTTCGTCGGTACCAAGAAGCAGGCACAGGAGCCGATCCAGGAAGAGGCAGAGCGCGTCGGTATGCCGTACGTGACCCACCGCTGGCTCGGTGGCATGCTCACCAACTTCCAGACCGTGTCCAAGCGAATCGCCCGCATGAAGGAACTGCAGGCGATGGACGCAGCCGAGGACGGCTACGCCGGCCGCGGTAAGAAGGAAATCCTCATGCTCACTCGCGAGCGCACCAAGCTCGAGCGCGTCCTCGGCGGCATCTCTGAGATGACCAAGACGCCGTCCGCGCTGTGGATTGTGGATACCAACAAGGAGCACATCGCCGTCAACGAGGCGCAGAAGCTGCGTATCCCCGTTGTCGCTGTGCTGGACACCAACTGTGATCCGGACCTGGTTGACTTCCCGATCCCGGGCAACGACGACGCCATCGGCGCCGTGAAGCTGCTCACCCACATCGTGGGCGAGGCAGTCGTGGCCGGTAAGCAGCAGCGCGAGGAGCGCCAGCTGGCAGCCGCCCGCGACGCAGCAGGCGACAATGACGCCAAGCTGCAGGCCGAGGCATCCGAGGCTGCTGCGAACGCAGCGTCCTCCGACGATGTCTCCGCTGCCGACGCGGCCAAGGCCGCCGCTGCCGCCGAGGCAGCAACGCCGCAGGAGGTCGCACCGGTTGAACAGCCGCACGCAGTGCGCGCCGCTGAGCAGGCAGCCGAGGCTGAGAAGGCCGAGAAGGCTGAGCAGGAGGAGAACTCCGAGAAGGAGTCCTAAGCCGAATCGGCAACCCCCTGACACATGCACCCCGCGTCTTCGGTTCACGTCCGCCCCACTTCACTGGGCCGGGACGCGAGCGAAGCGCGGGGTGTAGTGCATCCAAGGGCTGCTAGCATTTCCTAGCGTGCCGACTCACGCAAAGTCGGCTACCCTTTACACGATTACTTATCACAGCCAATTTTGGTTGCTTGTGGGCGCGTGGGCGCCGATAAGCTGCCCAAAATTGCACAAACCTTACGAGGAGGATCGCCCCAACATGGCGAACTACACTGCAGCAGACGTGAAGAAGCTCCGCGAGATCACCGGCTCCGGCATGATGGACTGCAAGAAGGCACTCCAGGAGACCGACGGCGACTTTGAGAAGGCCGTTGAGAACCTGCGCATTAAGGGCGCAAAGGACGTGGGCAAGCGCGCTGAGCGCAACGCCCTCGAGGGCCTCGTTGCAGTTTCCGGCAACACCATCGTGGAGATCAACGCAGAGACCGACTTCGTGGCCAAGAACCAGGAGTTCAAGGACCTCGCCGCTAAGATCGCCGACGCCGCTGCCGCTGTGAAGGCGAACTCCCAGGAGGAGCTGGCAAACGCTGACGTCGACGGCCAGACCGCGCACGAGGCGCTGCAGGTCCTGTCCGCAAAGATCGGAGAGAAGCTCGAGCTGCGCCGCGCCGCAACCGTCGAGGGCGACAACGTTGCGAAGTACCTGCACCAGCGCTCCGCGGACCTGCCGCCGGCCGTGGGCGTGCTCGTTGCCTACACCGGTGACAACGAGGAGGCCGCTCACCAGGTCGCTCTGCAGATCGCCGCGATGAAGGCTCGCTTCCTCAAGCAGGAGGACATCCCGGCCGAGGTCGTGGAGAAGGAGCGCGCGGTGCAGGAGGAGATCACCCGCAACGAGGGCAAGCCCGAGGCTGCCATCGAGAAGATCGTCCAGGGTCGCATGGGCGGCTTCTACAAGGACGTCGTGCTGCTGGACCAGCCGTCCCTCGCAGACTCCAAGAAGACCGTGAAGCAGTTCACGGAGGAGAGCGGCATCGAGATCACCGACTTCGTGCGCTTCGAGGTCGGCCAGGCGTAAGCAATCTGCTTATCGACGATGCCGTGAGCCCCGTCGAGCCTGTTCCGCTCTAGCGCCCTGCCCCCGGGAAACCGGGGCGGGGCGCTTTCGCGTTCTTTGCAGTGCATTTACCTGGTTACGGGGGAACTGGTTAGAATCGGGGGCGAATACGCAAGCTTTCGATTCACCACCCGGCATTTGTGCATAAGGAGTGTCACACCGTGACTGATTTCGCCCTCAACCGCAACGGATTCAAACGCGTCATGCTCAAGCTTGGCGGTGAGATGTTCGGCGGCGGCAAGGTCGGCATCGACCCGGACGTGGTGGACAGCGTCGCTTCCCAGATCGCCGAGGTGGCCAAGGCGGGCACCGAGGTCGCCGTGGTCATTGGCGGCGGCAACTTCTTCCGCGGAGCGGAGCTGCAGAAGCGCGGCCTGGACCGTGCGCGTTCTGACTACATGGGCATGCTCGGCACCGTCATGAACTGCCTGGCCCTGCAGGACTTCTTGCAGCAGAAGGGCGTGGACTGCCGCGTGCAGACCTCCATCAACATGGCGCAGATCGCTGAGCCGTACCTGCCGCTGCGCGCCGCCCGCCACCTGGAGAAGGGCCGCGTGGTCATCTTTGGCGCCGGCATGGGCATGCCGTACTTCTCCACCGACACCACCGCTGCGCAGCGCGCGCTGGAGATCGGGTGTGAGGTCCTGCTGATGGCCAAGGGTGTCGACGGCGTCTACGACGATGACCCGCGCACCAACCCGGACGCCAACCTGCTCACTGAGATCTCGCCGCGCGAGGTGCTTGAGCAGGGCCTCAAGGTGGCGGATGCCACCGCGTTCTCCCTCTGCATGGACAACAACATGCCGATCCTGGTGTTTAACCTGCTCAAGGAGGGCAACATCGCCCGCGCCGTTGCCGGTGAGCAGATTGGGACCTTGGTGGCCTAGGCGTCTTCTCGGTTTGGGAGTGTGCCCCGGCGGTGTTGACCGCCGGGGCTTCCTTGTTTCCGGGGCGTGTGACAGATTTCCGCAGAAACGATTTACCCAGACCGTCCCACCTGGGGAATTGTCGGCCAGGGCTCGGCGGCCGGGGAAATTTTACGCACTCTCGTCATGTGCGCGCCGCCCCAGGATCACCACTTACCCCTCGCGCCCCAGGAGCCCGTCCACCTGCCAGGCGAGGTTGAGCAGCTCCGTCGCGTTGACGGCGGGGCGCGCCGCGCTCCCGAGTACACCCAGGTGGATGCCTCCGATCGCGATCGCGGCGCTGCCGGTGACGTTGAACACCGAGCACCACGGCGACCAGACCGTCTGCTGGTAGAAGCTCTCCTCGGGAGACAAGGACGGGAAGTACCCCAATCGCGGCGGGTCGAAGGCCAGGGTGGGAGAGAGGACTACGTCGACGTCCCACTGCTGGGCAAGCAGATGCGGGAGCACGTCCAGGTGCTCGCGGACGCCGCGCATCTGGGCGCGGGTGACGCGCGCCCCCTCCTGTGTGAGCCACTGGAGGTACTCGCTGTCCAGCGGGTCAACGCTGGTGAAGGAGCGCTTAATGCGGCGGGAGAAGTGCGCGAAGGTGTCGCCCGCCTGGGCGTAGGCGCGCAACGGGACGACGTCGTGGTGGAGGGAGAGCGCCCCCGCCAGCTGGTCCACCGCGTCCGCGCGGGTGGGTGAGAGATGGGAGGGGGCGAGGAGGGCGTCGAGAAGCACCCCGACCCGCAAGCGTCGCGGATGCGTGGGGCGCATGCCGTAGATGGTGCATTGGTCGGCGACGGTGCGGGTAAGGAAGCCGTGCGCCGCGACGCGGGGCGAGGCGGGCTTGAAGCCGACGATGTCGCACGCCGCGGCGGGCACACGCAGCGAACCGCCCGCGTCCGTTCCGTGCGCCGCGCGGACTTGGCCCTCCGCCACCGCAACCGCGGCACCGGTGGAGGAGCCGCCAGGGGTGCGGCCGGGGAACGCTGGGGACTCGAGCACCGGGACGCCGGGGCGCTCGGCGTAACAGGTGGCGCCCAGCTCGGAGGTGAGTGTTTTGCCGGGGATGGTCGCGCCGGCGTCGAGAAGCATGGGCACGATGGCGTCCGTGCGGCGCGCCACGTAGCTGCGGGCGGGGTTGCCGTTGGTGGTGGGCCAGCCGGCGACGTCAACGGAGTCCTTTACCGGGATGTCCCAGCCCGCGAGTCTGGTGCGGGACGGAGCGGCAGCGGCGTCGACGGGCGGGGGCGCCAGGGGAGCGCGGAAGGAGAACGCCGATTGCTGCATGGCAACAGTGTAGGCGGGGCGAGCGCTGGTAGATTAGTGGGGAACGTTAACGAGCAAAAGGTAGGTAAACCATGATTGATGATGTCCTGTTGGACGCAGAAGAGCGCATGACTTCCTCGGTGGAGCACACCCGCGAGGAGCTGGTCACCATCCGTACCGGCCGCGCCAACCCCGCAATGTTCAACGGCGTCATGGCGGAGTTCTACGGTGCGCCGACCCCGATCAACCAGATGGCCACCATCTCCGTGCCGGAGCCGCGCATGCTGCTGATCAAGCCCTACGACATGTCTACCCTCCAGGAGATTGAGAACGCGATCCGCAACTCCGACCTGGGCGTGAACCCGACCGATGACGGCCAGGTCATCCGCGTCACGGTGCCGCAGCTCACCGAGGAGCGCCGCAAGGACCTGGTCAAGCACGCGAAGCAGAAGGGCGAGGAAGGCAAGATTGCCATCCGCAACGTCCGCCGCCAGGGCATGGACCAGCTGAAGAAGATCCAGAAGGACGGCGACGCCGGCGAGGACGAGGTCAAGACCGCCGAGCAGTCCCTGGACAAGACCACGCAGGGCTACGTCGCGCAGATTGATGAGCTGGTGCAGCGCAAGGAAGACGAGCTGATGGAGGTCTAACCTCCCGCACAGTCGCGCAACTATCCGCCAATTGAGGCACGCCGTGGACATCGCGCCGTGGCGCCGGACGAGACCGAAGCGAGGAGCCAGTGCAACCACACCGCAACGAGCAGAGCGATCTTGACAACCGGAGGGTTGCGGAGAGGTCCAGGTGGCCGTCGTTAAGGCTCAAGGCGCCCACGCCGAAGAACAATGCGGGGCGCGACCTGACCGCTGCGATCACGACAGCGGTGGTGCTCGGCTCGCTGGTAATCGGTGCGCTGTTGGTGGGCCCGTTGGCCTGGTACCCGCTTGTTGCCGTGGCGGTGGCGCTGGCCATGTGGGAAGTGCTCACGCGCCTGCGCGAAGCCGGGTACCAGCAGCCGCGCACGCTCCTGGTCATCCTGGGGCAGATCATGCTGTGGGCCTCTGCCACGTACGAGACGGCCGGCCTGGTCACGGGGTTCGCGTTCACGGTCCTCTTCCTCATGTTCTACCGGCTGTTCCCCAACGGCCGCCACGCCAAGCCCGAGAACTACCTGCGCGATACCGGTGTGGGCATCTTCGTCCTCGTCTGGATCCCGCTCTTCGGGAGTTTCGCCGCGATGATCTCGCTTATCGACGAAGGCGCCCTCCCCGCCAGCCGCTTCATCGCCGCATTCATGCTCTGCGTCGTAGCCAACGACGTCGGCGGCTACGCCGCGGGCGTCATGTTCGGCTCGCACCCGATGGCGCCCGCGATCAGCCCAAACAAGTCGTGGGAGGGCTTCGCCGGCTCCGTGGTGTTTGGCGTGCTCACCGGCATAGCCGTGGTGCACTTCCTCATCCAGGGACCCTGGTGGATGGGCGTGGTGTGGGGCGTTGCGCTCGTCCTCTGCGCCACCATGGGCGACCTCGTGGAGAGCCAGTTCAAGCGCGAGCTGGGAATCAAGGACATGTCGAACTTGCTTCCCGGCCACGGCGGGCTGATGGACCGCTTGGACGGGATGCTGCCCGCCGCCAGCGCGACCTACATGCTGCTCAACGCCGCGGCGATCATGAACCCGCTGTAGCGGCCCTGGCAGCGAACGGGCCGCGTAGATTAGTCAAGACGCGGGTTACGTGCCAAAATAGGGCACACTATGAGCGACGTACCCAAGATCCAACTCCTTTCCCCGAAGCGCGGCATGCCGCCGAAGCACTTTGCGGACCTGACCAAAGAGGAACGCGTCGAGGCCCTCAAGGAGCTCGGGCTGCCGAAGTTCCGCGCGGACCAGATCGCGCGCCACTACTACGGCAAGTTTGAGGCGGACCCGCTGACCATGACGGACCTCCCCGAGGCCCAGCGCCAGCTGGTCAAGGACGCGCTGTTCCCAACCCTGCTCAACCCCGTGCGCACCGTGGAAACCGACGAGGGCGACACCACCAAGACCTTGTGGCGCCTGCACGACGGGATCCTGCTGGAGTCCGTGCTCATGCGCTACCCGGACCGCGCCACGCTGTGCATTTCCTCCCAGGCCGGCTGCGGCATGGCGTGTCCGTTCTGCGCCACCGGCCAGGGCGGTCTGGACCGCAACCTGTCCACCGCGGAGATTGTTGACCAGGTCCGCGCCGCCGCCGCGATGATGGCGGCGGAGGGCTCGCGCCTGTCCAACATCGTCTTCATGGGCATGGGCGAGCCGCTGGCCAACTACAACCGCCTGCTCTCCGCAGTCCGCCAGATCACCCAGCCCAGCCCGGATGGGTTTGGCATCTCGCAGCGCAACATCACCATCTCCACCGTCGGGCTCGCGCCGCAGATCCGTCGCCTCGCCGACGAGGGCCTCTCCGTCACTCTCGCCGTGTCGCTGCACACGCCTGACGACGAGCTGCGTGACACCCTCGTGCCCATCAACAATCGCTTCGCCGTCTCCGAGGTGCTTGACGCCGCGTCGTACTACGCGGATCAGACCGGTCGCCGCGTCTCCATCGAGTACGCGCTGATTCGGGACATCAACGACCAGGACTTCCGCGCGGACATGTTGGGCAAGAAGCTGCACAACGCGCTCGGGTCCCGCGTCCACGTGAACCTGATCCCGTTGAACCCGACGCCGGGTTCCAAGTGGGACGCGTCCCCGCGCGACCGGCAGGACGAGTTTGTCCGCCGAGTGATCGCCCAGGGCGTTACCTGTACCGTGCGCGACACGAAGGGCCAGGAGATCGCCGCAGCCTGCGGCCAGCTCGCTGCCGACGAGCAGGCTGGGTAGGCCGGGTCCGCACGTGTGCGGGCGGCGAATACGCTAGGAGGCTGACCGCCCGCAATCCGAGCATAAAAGGGGCCGATCCCGTCTCCCGGGATCGGCCCTTTGCCTTGTTGCGGCTACTGCGCGGCGTGCTTGCCGCGCGGGGTGACCTCGACAACCTCGACGTCGTGGTCCGCGCGGTTCACGTGGACGGCGCCGTCCTTGCGCACGGATGCGGAGCCGGCCGCGGTGGCGTGGCGGTCACCGGCGGCAACGGCCTGCTGCGGTACGCGCAGGTGCTGGATGCGGGCCGGGTCGATGTTCAGGGCGCGCAGCTGACGCTCGTCCAGGTTGGCGTACGCGCCGGACAGGGTCTTCTGGTCGTAGCACCAGTCCGGTTCGACGTGGCCCTGCGGCTTGTTGTGGGCGGTGACGGTGCGCTTCTGGTTCAGCTTCGGCTGCGTCGCGTGCAGGATCAGACCCAGGGCGATGAGGACGGCAATGGCGATGAGCCAGATGGTCTCAACGTGGCCCTTGTGGTTACCAAAGTTGTAGGCGATGAGCACCAGAACGGACACCCAACCGGCGGCCTGGATCGTGCCGCGGCTCTGCTCGCTCCAACCGAAGCGTGCAGACGGGACGTCTGCCTCGGAAACGCCGTTGTACACCTCAGGTGCCTTTTCGTTCGCGTGGGCCACTGCCATACTCCTTCAAGTCAGCGCTAAATGCTTCGGCCCGCGCCCTTCCGCAGTGCGCTTTGCGCAGCGCAAACGGAATCGCAGCCGGAGCAGGAAACAATTCTGTGGACTATATTGTCATACTTCCGTGGCAATCGGTGACTTTGTACCCCTAATAGGTGCAAACTTTCGTCCGATCTGCCCGCCGTCGGTCCACCCGTCGAGCGGCCGCACCGGGGCGTGCAACAATGGCGGGGTGAAACGAATTGTCATTCTCGGCTCAACCGGATCAATTGGCACCCAGGCGTGCGAGGTTATTCAGGACAACCGCGACGCCTTCCAGGTGGTCGGCATCGCCGCCGGCGGACGCGACCCGCAGGCGATCATCACGCAGGCGAAGGCGTTTGGGCTCCAGCCCGGCCAAGTCGCTGTCCAGCGCGAGGACGCCGCGGCGCAGGTCGGTCGGGCCCTCGGCGGCGCCGTGCTGACCGGTGAGGACGCGGCCCGGCAGCTCACCGAATCACAAGCCGCGGACGTGGTGCTCAACGCGCTTGTTGGGGCGGCGGGGTTGGCGTCGACAATCGCTGCCCTGCGCAGCGACGCCGTGCTGGCGTTGGCAAACAAGGAATCGCTCGTGGCCGGCGGCCAGGTCGTGCTGCGGGAGGCGAAGCCGGGCGCGCTGGTGCCGGTGGATTCGGAGCACTCCGCGATGGCGCAGGCACTGCGCGCGGGCCGCCGAGACGAGGTCGCCCGTTTCGTGCTCACAGCATCCGGCGGCCCGTTCCGCGGCCAGACTCGCGAGCAGATGTGGGGCGTCACGCCGGAACAGGCCGTCACCCACCCCACCTGGTCGATGGGCACGATGAACACGATCAATTCCGCAACCATGGTGAACAAAGGGCTCGAGCTCATCGAGGCGTCCCTGCTCTTTGACGTGGAGCCATCGCTTATCGACGTCACCGTCCACCCCCAATCCATCGTCCACTCCATGGTCACCTTCATCGACGGCGCGACGATCGCGCAAGCCTCGCCGCCGTCGATGAAGATGCCGATCGCGCACGCCCTCGCGTGGCCCGGCCGCGTCGCGGGCGCGCAGCCCTCGCTGGACTTCACAACCGCGTCGGAGTGGACCTTCGAGCCGCTGAACAACGAGGCGTTCCCGGCAGTGGAGCTTGCGCGCCAGGTGGCGAGCGCCGGCGACCCGTACCCGGCGATCTACAACGCCGCGAACGAGGTGGCCGTCGACGCGTTCTTTGATGGGAGGATCCGCTTCCCGCAGATCGTGGACACGATCGACGCCGTGCTTGACGCCGCGGGCAGCTATGCGCACACCCCGACGAGCGTCGAGGAGATCCTCGAGGTGGATGCGCAGGCTCGCCGGAGCGCGGCGGAAACCGCGGACGCGCTTGCGCGCAAACAGTAAGAGGGAACGCCCATGGGCATCATTGGTGTCGTCCTGTTTGCGCTCGGCATTGCTGTGTCGATTGCGCTTCATGAGGCGGGGCATATGGCGGTGGCCCGCGGCTTCGGAATGCGCGTGCGCCGCTACTTCATCGGTTTCGGGCCGACGGTGTGGTCGGTCACCCGCGGGCACACTGAGTACGGCGTAGCCGCCCTGCCGTTCGGCGGCTTTTGCGACATCGCCGGCATGACCGCGCAGGACGAGCTAGCCCCGGACGAGGCCCCGCTGGCCATGTACAAAAAGCCGTGGTGGCAGCGTGTGGCGGTGATGGCCGGCGGCATCGTAATGAACCTGTTCATCGGCGTCATCATCACCTACTTCGTGGCCGTTCTCGCCGCCATCCCGAACCCGTACGCGGATCGCACGCCCACGGTGGGTGAGCTGTCGTGCACCTCCGACCAGATCGACGCGGAGACACTCGCCCCGTGTGAGGGCGACGGCCCCGCCGCGCAAGCCGGCCTCCGCCCGGGGGACAAGCTGCTGGCTGTCAACGGCCAGGACATCGTCGCGTTTACGGAAGTGCGCGATTACGTCATGGAGCGACCCGGCGAAACGGTGGCGCTTGACGTCCTCCGCGACGGCACGGAGCTGACCGTCGACGTGCCCGTTGCGCGCGTGACGCGCATCGACCCCGCCAGTGGGCAGGAGTTTGACGCGGGCGCGATCGGTGTGACGAGTGCGCCGGTCGCGGACGCGATGCGCCAGTTCGGGCCGATTGAGGCGGTCCCGGCGACCGCGAAATTTACCGGTCAAATGTTGCACGCAACCGTCGATGGCATTCTCGCGTTCCCGAGCAAGATCCCGGGCGTCGTGGCATCCATCTTCGGCGCGGAGCGCGACGTCAACGGCCCAGTCAGCGTGATCGGCGCCTCCCGCGCTGGCGGTGAGCTGGTCCAGCAGGACCTGTGGTCCATGTTCTGGATGATGTTGGCCAGCATGAACTTCTTCCTCGCCCTGTTTAACCTCGTGCCGCTGCCTCCGCTGGACGGCGGGCACATCGCGGTGGTGCTGTATGAAAAGGTGCGCGACCTCGTCCGCAGGCTGCGCGGGCTCGGACCCGGCGGTCCGGCGGACTACGAGAAGCTGATGCCAGTGACGTACGCCATGGCTGCGGCGCTGCTTGTGGTGGGGCTCTTCGTCATGGCCGCGGACGTGGTGAACCCGATCCGCCTCGCTGGCTGAGCTTGCGTGCGGTGCTAGAGTTGGGCACTATGAATCTCCCCATCGGATTAGGTATTCCTGAAGGCCCGCCACCGACCCTGGCGGAGCGACGCAAGACCCGCCAGCTGATGGTGGGGAACGTGGGCGTGGGCTCCGAGCACCCGATCTCGGTGCAGTCCATGACCACGACGAAGACGCACGACATTAACGCGACGCTGCAGCAGATCGCGCAGCTGACCACCACCGGTTGTGACATCGTCCGCGTGGCGTGCCCGAAGACGGTGGACGCGGACGCGCTGCCGGCCATTGCGGCGAAGTCCCCGATCCCGGTGATCGCGGACATCCACTTCCAGCCCAAGTACATTTTCGCCGCCATTGATGCCGGTTGCGCTGCGGTCCGCGTGAACCCGGGCAACATCAAGGAGTTCGACGGCCGTGTGAAGGAGGTGGCGAAGGCGGCGGGCGAGGCCGGGATTCCGATCCGCATCGGTGTCAACGGCGGTTCGCTGGACAAGCGCCTGCTGGAGAAGTACGGCAAGGCCACCCCGGAGGCGCTCGTCGAGTCGGCGATTTACGAGGCCGGCCTGTTCGAGGAGTACGGCTTCGGCGACATCGCCATCTCTGTCAAGCACTCCGACCCGGTGCTGATGGTAGAGGCGTACCGTCAGCTGGCGGAGAAGACCGATTACCCGCTGCACCTCGGCGTGACCGAGGCAGGCCCGAAGTTCATGGGCACCATCAAGTCCTCCGTCGCGTTCGGCGCGCTGCTCTCGCAGGGCATCGGCGACACCATTCGTGTGTCCCTCTCCGCCGACCCGGTGGAGGAGATCAAGGTGGGCGACCAGATCCTGCAGTCGCTCAACCTGCGCCCCCGTAAGCTGGAGATCGTGTCCTGCCCGTCGTGCGGCCGCGCGCAGGTGGACGTGTACAAGCTTGCCGAGGAGGTCACCGCGGGTCTGGAGAACCTGGAGTACCCGCTGCGCGTCGCCGTGATGGGGTGCGTTGTCAACGGTCCGGGTGAGGCTCGCGACGCCGACCTGGGCGTCGCCTCCGGCAACGGCAAGGGCCAGATCTTTGTCAAGGGCGAGGTCGTGGAGACCGTCCCCGAGGCCGACATCGTGGAGACCCTGATCCGCCACGCGAACCGAATCGCGGAGGAAGAGGGCATGGAGAAGGGCGACGGCGGCGCCGAGGTCAAGGTCACTAACTAGACCGAAGCTTGCTGTGAGCGTGGCAGCGTCGGGCGAGTGCCCGGCGCTGCTATTTTTATCCCATGCAACGACTCCTCGCCCTGCTCACGGGCGCGGCTGTACTTACCACCGCGCTCGCCGCATGCACCCCGCGCCCCAACGATGCGCAACCCGTGGCGCAGGAGATGCTCGAAGCGATCGCGTCCCGCGAGGTGGGGGAGCTCGATGCGCTTGTCGACGACCCCTCGACCGCCGCCACCTCCATCAACGAGAATTGGGACGGCCTCCAGGCCGAGGCGCTCGACGCCCGGATAACCAGCGTGAGCCAGACAGAAAACCTCGCCACGGCCAACTACTCCATGAACTGGAAGCTGCCCCGCGGCCGCGAGCTCAACTACGACGGCCAGATGACGCTCACGCAGTCGGGTGAGAACTGGCAGGTGCGTTGGCAGCCGAGCGTCCTTCACCCGCGCCTTGGCGCCAACCAGCACCTGGAGCTGCGCTCGATCACGCCGAAGGAGGCGAGCGTCGTGTCTGCCGACGGCGTCGAGCTCCTGCGCCCCGGCGTTGCCTACCGCCTTTTGGTGGACAAGGACGCGATCGGCTCCGTGCCCGACACCGCGTTCAAGATCTCTCAGGCCCTCGCCGCGGGCCACGAGGCGGATCGCGCGGTGCCGCTTCGCGACGCCGGCGAGCTCACCAACGAACTCGAAGGCGCAGGTGGCGTCTACTCCGCCGCCATGATCCCCCAGGCCGCGAAGGGGGTCGTGGAGCACGAGCTCAACGGCATCCCTGGGGTGCGGCTGAACGAAGAGGCGTCGATGGTCAACGCCGACCCCGCGTTCGCCCCGGACATCATGGCGCGGGTCGGCCAGCTGGTCCGCGACGACCTTGAGGGCGACGCGGGTTGGAACGTGAGCGTGGTGAACGAGAACGGGGCGGCCTACGAGGAGCTGGAGCGCGAAGACGCCGCGCCTGCGCCCGCCGTGCACATCAGCCTGGACCACCGGGTGCAGCAGGCAGCCGAGTCTGCGCTGGAGCCGGTTGCGGGCCAGCAGGCGACGATCGTGGCTATCCGCCCGTCCACCGGCGGCATCCTGGCTGTGGCTCAGACCCCCGCTGCCGACGCGGACGGTAACGTCGCGACGATGGGGCAGTACCCGCCGGGTTCGACGTTCAAGATCATTACTGCGGCCGCGGGGATGGAGCGGCAGGGTCTGAATCCCGGTTCAACGGTTCCGTGCCCGGGCACGATGAACCTGTTCGGGAGGACCGTTACCAACTACGCCGGGTTCAGCCTGGGCAACGTCTCGTTGGAGTCCGCGTTCGCGCACTCCTGTAACACCTCGTTTGCCGATATTTCGACCCAGCTTGCCCCCGGAGAGCTGCAGGAGACGGGCAAGCAGTTCGGGCTCGGGCTGGACATGAACATTCCGGGGCTGGACACCATCACTGGGTCGATCCCCGAGGGCGAGGAGCCGTTGGACCGTACCGAGTCCGGCTACGGCCAGGGCTTGGATCTGGCGAGCCCCTTCGGCATGGCTCTGGTTGCGGCCACGGCTGCGCACGGGCAGATGCCGGTCCCGTTCCTCATCCAGGGGAAGGAAACGGAAGTGGACGGCCAGGTGGGCCCGATGGCTCCGGAAGTCGCCGCTCAGCTACAGCAGATGATGGCGGCCGTGACGGCCCCGGGCGGTACGGCGACGGGGATGACCGCCGGCGGGGATATACGCGGGAAGACCGGTGAGGCGGAGATTAACGGCGGCTCACACTCCTGGTTCGCCGGGTACAGGGCCGATGATGACATCGCCTTTGCCACCCTCATCGTGCTTGGCGGAGGCTCCGAAGCGGCGGTCGCGGTGACCGACCGGATGCTGCACAACCTCAACCCGTAACGCGGGTCGGCGCGAATCGGGGTTTGCGCACTTGGGGACTACCATGGGGCGCATGAGTGCAAGAGGAAAGTTGAAGCCAGGAAAGCAGACACCGATCCGCAAGGTGCCCAAGGACATCGAGCGTCCGGAGTACGCGTGGAAGGACGACGTTCAGGAGAACGTGGGCGAGCCGCTCGTGCAGACGGCTGAGACTGTGGAGCGTATGCGCGAGGCGTCGAAAATTGCGGCGAACGCGCTTGCTGTGGCTGGCGCGGCGGTGGAGCCTGGGGTGACTACCGATGAGATCGACCGGATTGCGCACGAGTTCATGTGTGACCACGGCGCGTACCCGTCGACGCTGGGGTACCGCGGGTTTACCAAGTCCTGCTGCGTGTCGCTGAATGAGATCGTGTGCCACGGGATTCCGGATACGACGGTGATTGAGGAAGGCGACATCGTTAACATCGATGTCACGGCGTACAAGAACGGAGTGCACGGGGATACGAATGCGACCTTCCTCGCTGGTGAGGTGTCGCAGGAACACCGGGACCTGGTCGAGCGTACGTACAAGGCGACGATGCGCGGCATCAAGGCGGCAAAGCCTGGCCGCGAGATCAACGTGATCGGCCGCGTGATCGAGTCCTACGCGCAGCGCTTCGGCTACAACGTGGTCACGGACTTTACCGGTCACGGTGTGGGCACTACCTTCCACAACGGTCTGGTTGTGCTGCACTACGACTCCGATACGTACCGTGATGTGCTGGAGCCGGGAATGACGCTCACCGTGGAGCCGATGATCAACCTCGGAGGGCTCGAATACGACATCTGGGACGACGGCTGGACGGTGCAGAACCGAGACGGGGAATTCACGGCGCAGTTCGAGCACACCCTGGTGATCACCGACGACGGCAACGAGATCCTCACCATCCCGGACGAGCAGTACGCCGCCGGTCAGCTCATGCTGGGGAGCTAGGTTGGTTCTTCTCCGTGGCCGCGTCTTGATCTTGACGGCGCGGCTTTGCACATGGCGCTAGCTCCATGTGGTCGGCGGGGAACACCACGACCTGGGGTTTCCTCCGCGGTAGTTCGTACTTGGAGCTAGCGCCATGCACGGGAGCGGACAAAACGTTCGTGTTCCAGGCAGCTGAGACAACCCCCCCAAAGCACACGAAAAAACCTCCCGCACCGAGACGGTGGGGAGGTAATTCTATGCTAGGACCCGAGGCCCTGAGCAGTGCTTCTTACAGCTTGATCAGGCCGTTGTAGGAAGCGAAGTTGAAGCCTGCGATGACCAGGCCAACGAGAGCGCCGATCGCGGAGACGATGGTGCCGTCGATCCAGATGCGAGCCCACTGCGGGAGAGCCTCGGCGTTCTTCTCCTTGCCGAATGCGTCAACGCCGTAGAACGGCTTATCCGCATCGTTGACGTAGTGGGAGGAACCCTTGCCGTTGAAGAGGCCCTCGGTGCCGTCGGAGATGGACTCGTTGAAGGACTTGTCGCCCTCGCGGCCGTCGAAGCCCTTGAATGCGACGGAGTTGTCCTTGTTCTCGGTCTCGGCCTTCGGGCGGACGGCCGGCTTTACGTAGGAAGCCTCGGTGGTCGCCGGGGTCTCCGTGGTCTCAGCGGAGGCGACAGCGACGCCACCGAAAGCGACGGTCAGTGCGGTTGCGGAAGCAACTGCTGCGGTGCGGAAGTTACGCATTGATGTTCCTTCTTTCGAGAAAGTCGTTAGTTGTTGTGTGCGGAATTCCGCGACTTACATGTTCGGGAGGCCGTGGACAACGAAGTTGTAGGCTGGGCCGACAACCAGGCCGACCAGTGCGGAGACAGCGGCGAAGATGGTCGTGGCGTAGAAAGCCTTTGCCCAACCCGGCTGCTCGCCGAAGCCGGTCTTGTCGGAGCCGAAGATGGCCTCGCCGTCGGCGCCAATAGCGTTGCCGTCCTTGTCGTAGGCGTCGAGGGAAGCGCCGATCTTGGTGGAAGCGGACGGCTTCTGGGCGTCTGCCGGGGTCTGGTTGTTGGTCTCCGGGGCGGCAGTCTCTTCAGCTGCGGCAATGGTGGTGGAGCCGAAAGCCAGGGCGACTGCGGTTGCGCCTGCGAGGGCTGCCTTACGGAAATTACGCATGAAACGAAATCCTTCTCTGATAGTACTTGCAAGACGTCCGGGGATTAACGGAGAAAATCCAGGGGCCAAAGCTCCTAGGACCGAATGACAAGCCCGATGGACTCGGATCCCGGTGTCGAAAAACCACACTAATGGATAGACGGCATGAATGCACAAGTGAACCGCGAAAAAATTTCAAGAAACGTGAAAATGGGGCCTCTCGTATCGTGGCTTTTGGGGTTCCTGTTACACAACCATTATCTGACGTGGGTTTTTGCTGCTCGATTCTATGTTTTCCTGGAAAAGTGTTACATCCCCCACAACGGGGGTGGACGAACGGTCTAAAATTAGTAAAAGTCCAGGTCGAGGCCCAAAAGCGCATTCTCCACCACTTCCGGCAACGCCGGGTGGATCCAGTACTGGCGGCGCGGAATTTCACGCAAGTCCAGGTCAAACGCCATGATGGTGACCAATTGCTGGATCAGGGTGGAGGCCTGCGGTCCGATGAGGTGAGCTCCCAGGAGTTTGCCAGACTGGCGGTCGGCGACGAGCTTCACCACACCGGTCGTGTCCTCGAGTGCCCAGCCGTAGGCCACATCGCCGTAATTCTGGACCTTGACGGTGACCTCGTGTCCGGCGTCGCGAGCTTCCCGCTCGGTCAGGCCCACCGACGCGATCTGCGGGTGCGTGAACACGGCGTAAGGTACGTGCTGGTGCGGCATCGGCACGAAGTCGTCGGAACCCTTCATCGCTGCAATGACGTTGTGGGTCACCGCGCGCTGCTCCGCGTTGGCCACGTGCTTGAGCTGGTACGGGGAAGAGGCATCGCCGAGAGCCCAGACGCCGTCGGCGGTGGTTCGGCCGTACTCGTCAACCGCGATGCGCCCGTCCTCGCGGACCTCGACGCCACCGGCGGCGGCGTCGAGTCGGTCACCGTTGGGCACACGCCCGGTGGCGATGAGGAGGGCCTCGGAGGTGATGGCGGTGGCGTCGTCAAGCGTGAGCTCCACCGAGTGCTCGTCGCCGCGTGCGGACGTGACGGTACGGCCGATGTGGGTGGTGAAGCGCTCGGTGGCAAGTGCGTTGAAGCGCTCGTGGATGTCGGCGTCGAGCGCGCGCATGAGCGGCGAGCGATTCACGATGGTCACCTCGCAGCCAAGCGCGTCAAAGATGTGCGCGAACTCCATGGCGATGAAGCCACCGCCCACGATCGTGAGCGACTTCGGCAGCTCCGGCAGGCGCATGATGTCCTCGTTCGTGTGGAACGGCACGCCCTCGGCCCACTCGGGGATGAACGGACGCGCGCCGACGGCCAGGATGATTGTGTCGGCGCTGATTCGCTTCTCTGCGCCCCCTTGCCCCGTCACCAACGTCTTCGGCCCCACGAACCGTGCGTGCATGTCGTACACGGTCACGTTCGGGCACTCGTCGCCGCGTCGGTATGCTTCGCCGCCGGCCGCGATCTGGTCCACGCGATCCCCGAAGACGCGCTGCTGGATGGCCTTCCAGTCGGCACCGCGATATTCCAGATCCACGTTGAGGCGATCGGCCTCGCGGGCCTGGAGTGCAGTATCGGCGGCAAGGACGAACATCTTCGTCGGAATGCAGCCGACGTTGAGGCAGGTGCCACCAAACGTGCCCTCTTCCACGATGGCGACTTTTTTGTCGTCGAAGTCCGGCGTGAGCACGCTGTTGCCGGAGCCGGCGCCGACGATGATGAGGTCATAGTGCTCGGTGTGCTCGGTGTGCTCGGTGTGCTGATCGGTCATGCGATGACTCCTCTATATATACGTCTATGTTGAGTTTGGGACAATTGGGATTTGAGAGGCGTTTTGGGGCGGCTTAGCGGTGCGGCAGCTCGTCCAACCAGGAGGTACACGCCTTGAACGCGGACTCGCGAGCGTATTTCCCGGACAGGAAGACGTCGTGACGCGCCCCGTCGATGGTGGCGATCACGCAGTCCTGAGCAAGGTGCGGCGCCCACGTGCGGATCTGGTCGACGTCCAGCACCGTATCGGCAGTGTCCGCGGCGGGGGAGTACTCCTTGCCCAGGTAGGAGTGGGAGGAAACAAGGGTGAGCAGCGGGACTCCGGTATCCACGTCGTCGGCGTGGATCCGCTCCTGGCCGTCCACAATCGCCTTGAGCCAGCCCGCGTACTTCGTGTGCCCGCCTAACGGCTTCCACTTCGTATTGAAGTCCCACTCGCCGTTGTGGTCCACGTGCAGCGACTCGCCGTAGGTGGAGAGGGACCCTCCCGGCAAAGGCACGCGCGGGAGCACGCCGCCGCCCACCTTGAGGACCGGCTTGACCGTCTTGACCAGCAGGGGAGAGAACTGCATGTCAATCCATGGGCTGTTGAGTATCAGGCCCGCCAGCCGCGCGTGGTCTGCGGGTCGCTCCCGGCGCAGCCAGTCCGCCCACAGCGAGGTGATCAGCCCGCCGGCGGAGTGTGCGAGGGGGACGACCTTCGCGCCCTGGCCGCGCTCGCCGACGATGACGTGCAGCGCGTCCGTGAGCTCGGGGAAGTAGTTGGCAAGGTCCTCGGTGTAGTGCCAGTACTCGCCGTTCTGCCGCGAGCGCCCGCACCTGCGCAGGTCGATGGCGTAAAAGGCGTACCCGGCGGCGGTGAATTCCTCGGCGACGTGAGTCTGGAAGAAGTAGTCGCTCATCCCGTGTACCCAGAGGATCGCGGGTTTTGTCGGATCAACCGCGTCCGCATTGAGGCTCGTTCGCACAATGGTGGCGCGCGTGCCCTTCCCGGTATCAGGGTCCTTGCCCTGCGGGAGGAACGCGGATTCAAATCCGTCACCGAGCACGTCGGGGTACCAGTCGGGGCTCATGCTTGTCGACGTCACGCCGTCCCAAGCGCCTGCGGGGGTGTTCTCCGGGGTCTTTGTCATGTCACTGATCCTAGCGAAGGGGGTGGGGTGCACGGTGGCGTCGAGAAGCGTGAAAGCCGTGCCACGCAGGCCAAACATCGTACCATTATCCGGGGGTATGGGTGGACAATGGCGGAGGCAACTGGCGTATTGTGGATGGGTGACGTGAAGGCGAGGTGCACTCGCAATGAATACACAGTGAATGAGGGAAATCACGATGTCTGATACAGCAGCCAACCGCTACGACGATGAGGTGGACGTCCTCCTCATCGGCACCGGTATCATGTCCGCGACACTCGGCGCTATGCTCCGCCAGCTCGAGCCAAACTGGACCCAGGTGATCTACGAGCGCCTCGAGGGGCCTGCGCAGGAGTCCTCCTACGCGCTGAACAACGCCGGCACCGGCCACTCCGCGCTGTGCGAGCTGAACTACACGCCGGAGAAGAACGGCCGCATCGACGTCTCCAAGGCGATGGCGATTAATGAGAAGTTCCAGGTCTCCCGCCAGTTCTGGTCCCACCAGATCGAGCACGGCGTGCTGGGCGATCCGAGCGAGTTCATCAACCCGGTCCCGCACGTCTCCTTCGCGCAGGGCGACGACCAGATTGACTACCTGCGTCGCCGCTACGACGCGCTATCTGCAAACCACATGTTCCCCAACATGCAGTTCACCGACGACCAGGACGTGTTCGCCGAGAAACTGCCGCTGATGGCCAAGGGCCGCGACTTTGATGCCGAGCCCGTCGCGATCTCCTGGACCGACGCGGGTACGGACATCAACTACGGCGCGCTGTGCAACCAGTTCTTCGACGCAGCCACCCAGGCGGGCACCGAAATCCGCTACGGTCACGAGGTGACCAACCTCAAGCGCGAGGGCAACTTCTGGAAGGTCACCGTGCGCAACGTGCACACGGGTGACAAGAAGGTCACCCGCGCGCGCTTCGTCTTCGTCGGCGCGGGCGGATACGCCCTGGACCTGCTGCGCAAGGCGGGCGTGCCCGAGGTCCGCGGCTACGCCGGCTTCCCCATCTCTGGCATGTGGCTGCGCACCACCAACCAGGAGCTCGTCGCCCAGCACAAGGCAAAGGTCTACGGCAAGGCGAAGGTCGGTGCCCCGCCGATGTCCGTGCCGCACCTGGACCTGCGCGTCATTGACGGCGAGGAGTCTCTGCTCTTCGGCCCGTACGGCGGCTGGACCCCGAAGTTCCTGAAGAAGGGCTCGTACCTGGACCTGTTCAAGTCCATCCGCCCGGACAACATCCCGTCCTACCTGGGCGTTGCGGCCACCAACTTCGGCCTGGTCAAGTACCTGGTGGAGGAGGTCTTCCGCGACTTCGACGGCAAGATGGACGTCCTGCACGAGTACTACCCGGAGGCCGACCCGAAGGACTGGGAGGTCGTCGTCGCGGGCCAGCGCGTGCAGGTGATCAAGCCCGCGCCGGCACCATCCTTCGGCTCCCTCGAGTTCGGCACGGCGCTGGTCAACGACCAGTCCGGCTCCATCGCCGGCATCCTCGGTGCGTCCCCGGGCGCATCCATCACCCCGTCCGCGATGCTCGAGCTGCTCGAGCGCTGCTTCGGTGAGCGGATGATCGAGTGGCGCGAGGAGCTCCACGAGATGTTCCCCACCTACGGCAAGTCCCTCAAGGACAACAAGGAGGCCTACGACAAGCAGTGGGCCTGGACCGAGAAGACGCTGAAGCTCGAGGACAAGAAGTAGTCACCCCACCGGCGTGACCCGGCCGGGGCCGTTTACGTACCGCAGAAGGTACGGAACGGCCCCGGCTTTTCCGGTTGGGCCATCCACTCCTCGCCGGCATCAGGGTTGTAAGGGTCTGTCACTGCGGCAAGCAAGGCGAGGTAGGCGCCGAAGTCGCCGTCGCGCTCCGCGGCGTTGATTGCGTCCTGGAGCATGTGGTTGCGCGGGATATAGATAGGCCCAGGGTAGGGGGAGCCATCGGGGGCGTCGCCATACTCAAACGCGCTGGGCCCGCCGAAGACCATCCCGATTTTTCGGTTAAAGGTGGTGATGTCTTCGGCCAGCGCCAGCTCGTCTGCTACATCACCCACGTAGGTATTCCATGCTGCGTCCCAACGAGTCTGCATCGTGGACAGGAGCTCCTGTGCGCGCTCCTGGCCGAGCTCTGGTAGCAGCGTTTCCGCCAGGCGGACCATGTTCCAGGCCAGGATGCTGGGTTGGTTGCCAAATGCGTAGCGCCGCTGCGCATCGATAGAGGAGAAGGTTGCTGCGCCGTCGAAGCGCTGCGTAAACGCGCACGGCCCGTAGTCGATGGTTTCGCCGGAGAGCGCGACGTTGTCCGTATTCATGACGCCGTGGACAAAGCCGACGGACATCCAACGGCTGACCAGGTCCACCTGCTTATGGATGACCGTGTCCAGTAAGCGTTCGGGGCCATCGAACCCGGCAGCAGCGATGACATCCGCGACGAGGTCGCGCGACTTCTGCGCCGCGTACTGCAGCGACCCGACACGCAGGTGCGAGGACGCGGTGCGCACCACAATGCCCGCGGGTACCTGGCCTTGTTGGCGTACGACTTTCTCTCCGGTGCGGATCACTGCGAGCGCGCGTGTGGTTTTTATGCCGATGGCGTGCATGAATTCGCTGACGAGGTACTCACGGAGCATGGGGCCGATGGCGCCGAGCCCGTCGGAGCCCGGGCGGGAGAACGGGGTGAGCCCGGAGCCCTTGAGCTGTATCTCGCGGCCGTTAATGTCGCCGAGGAGCATCGCGCGACCGTCGCCAAGCACTGGCACGAACTGGCCGAACTGATGGCCCGAGTATGCGGTGGCGTGTCCGCCCGCGGAGCCTGCGAGCCACGCGACGCCGTCGTCACTGCGCAGCCACTCGGGGTCGAGGCCGAGCTGGCGCGCGTGAGGTTCGTTGAGCACAATGAGTTCCGCGTCCGGAAAGTGGGTCCCTGGGACGGGCACTGCCATGTCCGGCAGCGCGTCGGCGAATGTGTGGGCAAGCGTGGGCTGTTCCATGGCCCCAGCCTAGACTAGGGGCCCATGAGCATCGGAGAAGTCACACTCGTCGGAGGGGGCCCGGGCGAATGGGACCTCCTGACCATCCGCGGCCTGCGCGCGCTCGAAGCCGCCGACGTGATCCTCACCGATCATCTCGGCCCCGCCAGCCAGCTTGAGGAGTTCCTGGACGTGTCGAGCAAGGAGCTTATCGACGTCTCCAAGCTCCCCTACGGCAAACAGGTCGCCCAGGAACGTACCAATGAACTGCTGGTGGAACACGCGCTGGCGGGCAAGCGCGTCGTTCGCCTGAAAGGCGGGGACCCGTACGTGTTTGGCCGCGGTTTCGAGGAGCTGCAGGTGTGCGCGGCCGCCGGGGTGCCGTGCCGAGTGGTGCCGGGCGTGACCAGCGCGATCTCAGTACCCGCAGCCGCGGGTGTGCCCGTGACCCAGCGCGGGGTGACGCACTCCTTCACGGTGGTTTCCGGGCACCTCGCGCCGTCGAACCCGAAGTCGCTGGTGGATTGGGAGGCGCTCGCGCGGGTTGGCGGGTCCATCTGCGTGATCATGGGCGTGCGCCACGTCCGCGAAATCGCCGCGGCGCTGGTGGGCGCGGGGCTTCCCCCTTCGACGCCGGCGGTGGCCGTGCAGGAAGGTGAGACTGCCTCGCAGCGCGTCGTGCGCGCAACCGCGTCGACGCTGGCTGATGCGATGGAGTCCGAGGGGATCGCCTCGCCCGCCGTGTACGTGATTGGGGAGGTCGCTGGTCTTGCGAGCGCTGGATAGCCTGATCTGGGACACGGCGCTTGCCGATTGTGCGCCGGATACGTTGCTTATCTGCCACGACCCGACCTTGGATCTGACGCGTCAGGCCGTGCAGGTGGGCGCGCGCGTGGTGTTTCTGGACCCGGACTATGCGCGCAGCCAGGCCGCGTCGGCGCTCGGCGCGGAGATTGCTCGCGACGTGCGGTTGGACGAGCTGCTCGCCGGCCTGGGTTCCGGTGCCGACGTCGCGGTCGGGCTCGGCGAGATGCCGAAGTCCCTGGCCCGCCTGGGCTACCTCGCCCGCAGCATCGCAGGCGCAGGTTTCGCCGAGGCGCGCCTGGTTCTCGGGGCGAACAACAAGCACCTTTCTCGCGGCATGAACTCGGTGCTGGCAGATTCCTTCAATGACGTCCACGGATCGCGGGGGCGCGGCAAGTTCCGGTGCCTGGTGGCGTCGGGGGCGCGCGAGGTCACGTACGAGCCAGTTTCGCAGCGGGGGTTGGTAGCCATCGGCGGCGTCTTCTCCGGCGCCAAGCCGGACCGCGGCGGCGAGCTGCTGCGCTCGTGCCTGCCCGACGCGCCTGGTCGCCTGCTGGACCTCGGTTGCGGCAACGGCTCGGTGAGCAGGGGTTTCGAGGGCGCGGTCGCCACAGATTCTGACGCAGACGCGGTCCTTTCTGCCCGCGCCATCGGCCTAGAGGCCACCTGGGACGACGCCGGCTCGCAGCTGCCGGACGCGTCCTTCGACACCATTGCGCTCAACCCGCCGTTCCACGCGGGCACGACCATCGACGCCACCCTCATCCAGCACCTCCTCGACGCCGGCGCGCGCCTGCTCGCCCCCGGCGGCGATCTGTACGTGGTGCACAACTCGCACCTGCGCTACCGCGGGGAGGTGGAGCGCCGTTTCGGCGAGGTGGAGCAGGTCGCTCGCGACGCGACGTTTACTGTGCTGCGGGCTCGGTAGGGCGATTCAAGGTACCGTAACGTGGTACAACAAGCTGGAGGTGGAAAATGTCTATCAGTGCTTCGGAAGCGCGCCGAACCCTGTTCCCTCTCATTGAGAAGGTGAACCAAGACCGGGACGCGGTCGAGATCGTTTCCCGCAGCGGTAACGCGGTGCTGATGTCCGCGGAGGACTATTCCTCCTGGGTGGAGACCGCGTATCTCTTCCGCTCTCCAGCGAACGCGCGTCGGCTCTTGGAATCCAACGAACAGGCGCGTAGTGGTCAAGCCGTCGCGCATGACATCGACCTGGATGCATGAATGCAGCTCGCCTGAACGCCATACACTTGGGAGGATTACCTCGACTGGCAGCAGAAGGATCGGAAGATCCTGAAACGGGTGAATCAACTGCTCAAAGACATGATGCGTGATCCATTCGAGGGGATTGGTTAGCCGGAGCCGCTGAAATACGGTATTTCCGGAGCGTGGTCACGTCGCATCACCGAAGAGCATCGATTGGTCTACGTCCTTGAAGGCGAAACGCTCATTATTCTGCAAGCCCGGTATCACTACTAATCCGCCCTTCCAAGATCTGCGGCAGCGCCTCCGCCGCCGTCGCCGGCACGACCACGCTGGCCAGGTGCGACAGGTCCGTCGGCTGCGGGGTGACCTCCACGATCGGGATCTCGCGCGCGTGCGCCATCAGCGGCAGTCCCGCGGCGGGGTAGACCACGCCAGAGGTGCCGACGATCAGCAGCGCATCCGCAGTCTTCATGCGCCGCTCCGCCTCGGCCCACTCGTCCTGCGGCAGCGCTTCGCCGAACCAGACCACGCCCGGGCGCACGAGCCCGCCGCACACCGGGCACTCCGGCGGCGCGATGTGCTCGATCGGCTCCTCCGGCAGCGCGATCGGCTCCTCGTACGGGGTGTCGCAGTCGGTGCAACGGAAGGCGAATAGCGAGCCGTGTAGGTGCACGACATCCTCGCTACCTGCTCGTTCGTGCAGGTTGTCGATGTTCTGCGTCGTCACCGTCATGCCCCGCGCCGCCGCAATTGCCCGGTGCCCGGCGTTCGGCTCGGCGCGCTGCGACAGCTGAGCCCGCCAGAGGTACCAGGCGTACATCGTCTCCGGGTCGTCGTGCCATGCGCTTATCGACGCCATCGCCACCGGATCCACACGCTCCCACACCCCAGTTACCGCATCCCGGTACGTGGCGATGCCACTGTCGGCGCTCATGCCGGCGCCGGTGAAGACTTCGACGTGGTTGGCTGCTGTGAGGATCTCGTGGGCGTCGATAAGCATTTGCTCCATGGCCCTAGTCTAGGCTGTCGATGAACTCCAGAGCCTGGCCTTTGTACGTGAAGTTGGGGGTGGCGTTGACAGCGTCGCGCATCACGTCGCGGTAAAACGCCTGGTGCCGCGGATCCTCTTCGTGGAGCTCGTACGCGCGACGGGCCGTATCGGTGGGGAGCAAGCACTCGGTCGGCACCGCGTGCATGCCGAGGTGGGCGCTGCGGGCGCGGGCCTGGGCGGACTCCATGCGCGTGGTGTAGGCGTGATTCGGCTCGTAGGTGACTGCGCGAGCCAAGCCCTCGGCGGCGAGCTGCTCGTTGACGAATATCTCGCCGGCGAAGACAGCGGCAAGCTCGCGGCCGTAGCGGTCCTGGCGCTCCTCGTCGTGCTCGAGGCGCACGCGGGTGCCCGGTGGGGCGAGCTCGGTAAGGCGGTCCGTGGCCTTCTGGTAGAGGCACTCACCCCGTTCAGGAGTGTCGATGTTGAGCAGGCGGACGCGCACGGTCTCCCCGTCGCGGTCGACGTCGAGGGTGTCGCCGTCGACGATCTTGGTCACCGTCGGCTGGTCCTGTCCGGGAAACTGGCAGGCAGTCAGGACAGCGACGGCGAGGACCGTGGCGATGAGGCGGAGCGGGCGCATAGCAGTCTCGCTTACATGACGGCGGCGAAGACGATGCAGGCCACTATGGATGCCGCGAGCGCGATGCCCATCCGCCACAGGTAGCGGCGACTCCGCTCGTGCGCGGTGTTGATCTGGAGCTTGCTTGGGTTGGTGGGGAATACCGCGACCGGTGCCGGATCCTGCGGTTCGCTATAGACGCCCATGCCGCCGGCGTAGCGGAAGTGCTCGTTGCGGGTCTGCTCGTCTTGGTCTGTCGGGAGTGCTTCGACCTGCTTGCTGGCACTGACAGTAAACGCGATGGCGAGCACCACGACGCCGATGGTGAACACGATCCAGACTGCGGGGAGCAGCCAGTTGAACGGCGTGAGGCCGGCTGACGAAAGCGCGCTCAGGCACGTGCACACCGCCATGCCGAAGATGGTTTGGGAGACGAAGGTGGCCGTCTTATCGGTGAGTAGTTCGACACGTGCCGCGTTGGCCTCCGAAAACGGGACCGGGGAAGTGCTCGGTACATCCGTGGTGCGACGAACCATGGCGTGCGGCGGTACGCAGCAGGCAATAGCAACGGACACAGCCGCGCCAATCCACACCAGGGCGGTTGCGCCAAGGAAGGATTTCGGCGTGTAACCGTCCGCGTTGCCGGAGCCATCGAAGTGCACCGGGATCGGATCCGGAACGGTGTCCCATCGCAGCAATACGTACGCCAGCGTGGCGAGGTAGAAAAACGCGGTGGCCGCGTAGTAGTGGCGAGGTTGCATGGGGCGAGCGTAGCAGAGGAATCGGTGGAGGCTGACAGACGGAGCTAGCTCCGTATGTGGGGTGCGGGTTTGGAAAACCCCTGGTGGTGGGTCGGTGTGTCGGGCAGATGGCGCTAGCTCCGTTTGTGGAGAGCCGCGGCCAAAACGCCTGGCGCGGGTTGGCGGTTCAGCTAAACGGAGCTAGCTCCGTTTGCACGATGCCGCCACCAAAACGCCTGGTCGTGAGTTGATGGTTTGGCTAAATGGAGCTAGCGCCATTTGTAGACCGCCGCGGCTAAAACCACAGGTCGCGGTTCGGTGTGTCGGCTAGATGTACTGCTCGGGGACGTTGAGCAATCGTGAGAACGGCGGCTGGTTGTCGCAGGCCGTGTGCGGGCGGTGCTGGTTGTACTGGTGCAGCCAATCCGGCAGGGCGTCGCGTCGTTCTTGCTCGCTGGTGTAGCAGCGGGCGTAGGCCCACCCGTCGGCCATGGTCCGGTGGAAGCGCTCTACCTCGCCGTTGGTCTGCGGCCGGTACGGGCGCGTCCGCTTCGGGGTGATCGAGAGGGCCTCGCGGGTGTCCCGCCATAGGTGCGAGCGATAGGCGCCACCGTTGTCGGACAGCACCCGCTCCACGGCGACGCCGCGATCGGCAAACCACGCCACAGCCCGATGCAGGACCCCGACCGCGGTGACGGCGGTCTCGTCGGCGTGGAACTCGGTGTACGTGACGCGGGAGTGGTCGTCAATGACGGTGTGCACGAACGCGTACCCGAGCCTGGGGTTGTGCCCCTTGCTCTTCGGCTTACCCGGTGTCGCCGTTCGGTTGTGGTCGCCCTGGCGGCGGCCGACGTAGCGCCAGCCGCCGCCGCCGGGGATGTTCCCGAGCTTCTTCACGTTCACGTGGACCAGGGAGCCGGGGTGGGGGTGTTCGTACCGGCGGATCGGTTCGCCAGTCTCGCGGTCCACGTAGGAGAGCCGGTTCAGTCGGGCACCGGCCAAGATGCGGTGGACGGTCGAGGGCGCGATGCCGAGTCGGGCGGCGAGCTGCACGGGCCCTCACGCAGCCGTATCCGCAGGCTGACGCACCGCTTCGTCGTCGCCTTGTCCGTCTTGTTCGGTGAGGTCTTCGGTCGGGACGAGCGATCCTGCATCGACTCGCCGGCGCGATAGCGGTCGACCCACCTCTTCACGGTCGGCCAGGAGACCTGGAAGCGGGCGGCGACTTCGCTGATGGGCCAACCGTCGTCGACGACGAGCTGGGTCACCTTGAACCGATGGCGAGGTGTCAGGGTGGCGTTGGCGTGCATCACTCCTCACCTGCTGCGACGGGCGTCGTCCGCGGCGTTCGGAGTTGCCCCAGGACTGCAAGGAGGATCGTCGTGGCGAGCGGCACGAGTCCGGCGGCGATGAACAAGCTGGCAGCGGCGATGTGTCGGCTGAGGAGTCCGGTGAGTGCGATGGACAGTGGCATGAAGGCGATGGAGATGAAGAAGTCGAGGCTGGCGACTCGGCCGAGCATCTCCAGCGGTACGTGTTCCTGCAGGACCGTGCCCCAGATGACCATCCCGACTCCGATCGACGCACCGTAGACCGCGAGTCCGGCGCTGATGATCCACGGATTGTTGGTGAGCGCGGGGATGGCCAGTGGAAGGCAGCCGAGTGCCCATGCGCTGACCATTACGGGCAGGAAGTGTGAGGGGGTGGGCCATGAGCCGGCGACGAGGGAACCCACCAGACCGCCGACGCCCAGAGCTCCGAGGACGACTCCGTACACAGCCGGACCGTTGTCATGGGTCGAGCGTATGAGCGCGGGCAGGAGAACATCCAGCGGGCCGGTCACGGCCAGGCCCATGGCGGCCGCCAACAGCACGCTGGAGCGAACCCAGCGCGTGCGGGCGACGTAGCCGAACCCGTCGAGCAGATCCCGCAGCGCAGAGGTGGCCGGAGCTTCGGCGTCGGTCTCGGCTGAGCAAGGGGCAGGAAGCCGCAGGGCGGCGATCAGGGCGAGTCCGAGCGCGCCGGCGATGAGGTACCCGCCCGCGGCGGGCACGCTCGCGCCGATGACGGCACCGACGACGCCGGGGGCGAGGGTCTGTCCTACCAGCGGCCGGGTGGTCCCTTCGAGCCCGTTGACGGCCATCAGGTCGTCGCTTCCCACGAGGACGGGCACGAGCGCGGTGTAGGCCGGGAAGAAGAAGGCGGTCGAGACGCCGATGACGAACGCGGACACTGCCAGCATCCAGAAAGTGGCCGCGTCGAAGATGGCGGCGGTGGAGGTCGTCGTCGAGGCGGCGAGGTTGACAGTGAGGACGCCGACGATGATGGACTTCTTGGCGACGCGATCCGCAAGTACCCCGGCGGGCAAGGATCCTGCGAGCAGGCCGATGCCGCTCCACGCCACGACACTCGACAAAGTGGCCGCCGTGGCGCCCAGGTCGAGGGTCTGCATGGCTAAGTAGAGGGCCCAGGCGCCCTGGGCGAAGACGGTGAGCACCATCGCTGCAAACAGCGGTCGGTAGCCGGGGACGGACAAGGGGCGAAGGGGGTTCATGGCAGGTCCTTTGGGGCAAGGCTGAGGTGGGGCCAGTCAGTGAGGTCGTTGAGCATCTGCCGGTCGTGCGTGGCGACGATCGTGGCGCAGGAGGTACGCAGGAGCTCGGTGGTGATGTCGTCGACGAGGCTCGATGACAGATGGTTGGTGGGCTCGTCCAGGAGCAACAAGTCCGGGTCCACCGCCAGGCACATGGCCAGATGGAGACGGCGTTGTTGCCCTTGCGACAGGTGCCCCACGAGTGTGCGGGTTGCCGCGGGCTCAAGCAGCCCGAGTGAGCCGAGGGAGGGTGCCTGTGATCGGCGGCCCTGCGTGGCCAGGTACGTCTCGTAGACCACGTGTGCGGGGAGGGCGTCGTCCCAGTCAGGGACCTCTTGAGACAACAGGGCGACGCGCACCCTCGGGTTCACCCGCAGCTGACCTGTACTTGGGGCCAGTCGCCGACCGAGAAGCCCCAACAGTGTGGACTTCCCAGCACCGTTCGGCCCGGTGACCACCAACCGGTCTCCACCGCTGATGTCCACCGAGACCGGGGTGGTCAACTGGCCAGTCACGGTGAGCATGGAGCCGTTGACGATGTTCTGACCGGTCCGCGCTGTCGATATGGGCCATGCCAACCGCAGCGGTGGCTCTGGCACGTCGATCTGATGACGCTCCAGGTCCACGATGCGGCGGTTGAAAGCCTGGACCACCCCGGCAGCGCGCGTGG
The DNA here is from genome assembly GCF_946902955.1 of Corynebacterium sp. Marseille-P8863. Lineage (NCBI taxonomy): Bacteria > Bacillati > Actinomycetota > Actinomycetes > Mycobacteriales > Corynebacteriaceae > Corynebacterium > Corynebacterium sp. Marseille-P8863. Next base: position 102,573 of record NZ_CAMPQC010000005.1, read on the forward strand.
CCCGTTGGTGCTTGCCCGTTCCCTTGTCGGGTCGCCAACCGCCTTGCGACAGGCGGGAGCGTGCGTCGGCGGCGGCGCGGGTCAGTTCCTGATGCCGGGCGACCTGGGCGGCATGGTCTTGCTCCCAGGCGGCCCGTTCTCGTTGCCGCCCTTCGATCCAGCCCTCGTAACCGCCCGCGTAGGTGCGCGGAAGGCCATCGCGGGTCGGGTCGAGGTCCAGGAAGCTGGTCGCCACATCGCGCAGCAGGGCGCGGTCGTGGCTGACTAAGGCCAGGCCACCGGGGTGGTCCCGCAGGCGCTCAGTCAGGAAGGACAGCCCTGCAGCGTCCAGGTGGTTGGTGGGCTCATCCAGCAGCAACAGGTCAGGGGACGATCCGAGGGCGACCGCCAGCCGTACCCGGTACCGCTGGCCGACCGACAAGGTCGACAGGACCCGATCGCGGTCGCTACAGGCGTTCAGGCCCGCCAGGGCGATGTCAACACGGCGGTCTGCATCCCAGGCTTCCAGTCGCGTGGCCGCCTCGAGTGCGGCGGAATAGGCGTCGGCCGCGTCATCGCCCGCGGCCAGCGCCGCGGTAGCCACGTCGAGGGCCTGCAGTGCGGCTCTGGATTGGGTGGTCGCCTCGGCAATGAGGTCACCGACCGTGCGATCGCCCTCGGTGGCCATGTCCTGCTTGACCAGGACGAGGGAACCCACCCGGGTCACCACTCCCGAGTCTGGTTTCAAGATCCCCGCCAGTATATGGAGCAAGGTGGTCTTGCCCCGGCCGTTGTCGCCGACGATCGCCAGTCGCGACCCGGTGGAGACGGTGACGTCAGTCTCCCTCAGCAGCGGCCTGTCGCCGAGTGTCAGGTGGAGTGATTCAGCGCGGATGTGTGCAGCGGGCCCTTGGGATGTCCCGATCCAGGCACATGACTTTAAAGGTTCTGTGGTTGGCATTGCGTACTCTCAGCTCGTCATGGAGCCGGGCACCACGAAGCGGCCGCCCGGCAGATGGACAGGACGGCAGACGAGAGGTCATAAGGGGTCCCGCCGCCGTCAGCGGACGGAACGCAGCTTCATCGAGGCGATTCCTGAGTACATGCGGCTGAGCATACAGAGCCCGGGCGATGCCACGCAAGTCAACTAACGTCCCCGGTCAGTACAGCCGGATGGCGCTAGCTCCGTTTGCAGGACGCCGCGACCAAAACGCCTGGTCGCGAGTCGGCGGCGCAGCCAGATGGAGCTAGCGCCATTTGCAGCGCACCGAAACACACAACCCCAAACCGATAGACGAAATAAGCGATGTCTGCTAAAAACAACAGTATGGATTCGGGGAGGAAGCAAGAGCTGGCGAACAAGCTCATGGACAGAAAGTGCGAACAAGATTGGCTCGCGTACCGCAGGTGCCCGGCTGCGTTTCGTAAGGTCTCAACGCGTTTTTTCATCAATGTGGCTGAATGGAAGCAGCTGCGCTATCACGAAAAACGATGGCTGGCGGCTTACGCGGTCGGTTGTACTGTGCCGAAAGCCGTGTTGTCCGGGCGATCGGCGGCGCGCATTCTCGGTATCTGGGTGATTGCGACGACGCCGGAACAAGTAGAGCTGGTATCGCAGCGAGGGAAGGCACCTTCTCGGAAGCAGTGGCCGTCGGGCGTGGTGTACCGGGATAGGTCGCCAGGAAATGCTGCACCTCGCAGCTTCGATCGTCTCCGCACGACGGACCTGATGACAACCGTGTTCGAGATCGCCCTGCGCCACGGCTTCGCAGAAGGGCTCGTTGCGATGGACTGGCTGCTCCGCGAGGGGAGGCCGTAGCCGGGCTGGGCCCTTTCCGCGGCATCGGGACGCTGCACCGCGTTATCGTGCACGCGGTTGATAAATCGCTGTCGCCGTACGAGTCCTATGCCCGCGCGCTCCTGGTGCAGGCGGGCTTCGGCAGTTGGCAGGTCAACGCGCGCATCGCGGTTCCCCAAAAATCTACTTCGTGGACTTGCTGCGTGGCCGCCTCGTCGTCGAGACCGTTGGGGCGCAGAAATACGACGGGACCACCTTCGCCCCGACCGACACGGCGATCCGCGAGGAACGGGAGCGCGAGAAGCACCTACAGAACGCCGGCTACCTGGTGGTGCGCGTCTCCCCCGAGCAGCTGCGTGAGAACGCCTCAGCGTTCCTCGCCACCGTCACCCGCATGCTCGAGCTCGCGGAACTGTATGTCACACGACCAGCGTGACCACGGCACCGTTGACCTCCGCGGTCATGCCGGCGGCGTCGGCAACGTGGGCGACGTCGTCGGGGGAGGTGACGGTGGTGTCGTGAAGCGCGAGGGCTCGGGCGAGCTCGCCCTTGTACTGCTTGTTGAAGTGGCTGACCACCTTGCGCGACCCGTCGGGCTGCACGGATTCGACGCGCACTGTGGCAGCGCCGGGAACGGGGCCGAGCTTCTGGTACGTGCCGGAGCGGAGGTCGACAACGAAGGGGAAGTCTGCGAGGACGTCGGTAATCGCGGTGCCCCAGCGCGACTTCAGCGTGGCGCCGCCGAGTCGGGCGTCGCCGGAGAGCCGGTAACGGGGGATCATATCGCCAGCGCGCACGACGCCAAAGAGCGCGGAGCCCACCGCCAAGCGCTCCAGGCAGGGGGTGGGGAGAGTGGGGGCGGACAGGGCGTCGAAAAGCACGCCCGTGTAGCGGAAGATGGCAGGCATCACAGGAGCCTGCGCCAACCCCAGGTTTTCCTCCGCCTCCGCGCGCTTCGACGCGGGGATTTTCAGCTCGGCCATCATCTCCTCGACCGGGAGCGCCGCGAGGTCGCGAATGAGGCCGGTGCGAATTGGGTCGAGCGCCGGAAAGGACACGCTCATCGGCGCATCCTGGCCGCCGGGCGCCTTGGTCTCTGAAGGCGGGAGGACGATAAGCATGGCTCACAACCTTAGCGCTAGGATAAGCGCCATGATTACACGCCTCTCTCAGCTGTTCCTGCGCACCCTGCGCGAAGACCCCGCCGACGCCGAAGTCCCCAGCCACAAGCTGCTCGTTCGCGCCGGCTACATCCGCCGTGCCGCGCCGGGCGTGTACTCGTGGCTGCCGCTGGGCCTGCGCACGATGCGCAAGATCGAAGGCGTCGTGCGAGAGGAAATGGACGCGATGGGCGGCCAGGAGCTGCTCTTCCCCGCGCTGCTGCCGAAGGAGCCCTACGAAGCGACCAACCGCTGGGACGAGTACGGCGACGATCTGTTCCGCCTCAAGGACCGCAAGGGCGCCGACATGCTGCTCGGACCCACGCACGAGGAAATGTTCACGCAGACGGTCAAGGACCTGTACTCCAGCTACAAGGACTTCCCGGTCACGCTGTACCAGATCCAGACCAAGTACCGCGATGAGGCGCGTCCGCGCGCCGGCATCCTGCGCGGCCGCGAGTTTGTGATGAAGGACAGCTACTCCTTCGACATGTCGGACGAGGGCCTGGACGCGTCGTACGCGAAGCACCGCGCGACCTACCAGCGCATCTTCGGCCGAGTGGGCATCCGCTACGAAATCTGTAAGGCCACCTCCGGCGCGATGGGCGGCTCGGCGTCCGAGGAGTTCCTCGCGTACAGCGAAAACGGCGAGGACACCTTCGTCGTCTCCTCCGAGGGCGACTACGCCGCAAACGTGGAGGCCGTCATCACGGTCCCGCCGGCCGCGACCCCGATCGAGGGCCAGCCGGAGGCGAAGGAGTACGACACCCCGGCCGCCGAGACCATCGACGCGCTCGTCGAGTGGGCCAACAAGGAGCAGGTGCTTATCGACGGCGCGCCCACCCAAGCTTCTGACACCCTCAAGTGCATGATGATCAAGGTCGACGACCCCCGCGCGGTGGACGAGGACGGCAACAAGGTCGGCCCGCAGCTCACCGGCGTCCTGCTGCCCGGTGACCGCGAGCTGGATGAGAAGCGCCTGGAGGCAGCCCTCGAGCCGGCAACCTTCGAGCTGGCCAGCGACGAAGACTTCAAGAACTCCGATTTCCTGGTCAAGGGCTACGTCGGCCCGCGCGCGCTGCAGGCCAACGGGGTGCGCGTGCTCGCGGACCCGCGCGTGGTCGAGGGGTCCAGCTGGATCACCGGCGCGGACGCCCCGCAGAAGCACGTGGTGGGCCTGGTCGCCGGCCGCGACTTCACCGTCGACGCCTTCGTCGAGGCCGCCGAGGTCCGCGAGGGCGACCCGGCGCCGGAGGGCAACGGCACCGTGCGGCTGGCGCGCGGCATCGAGCTGGGCCACATCTTCCAGCTGGGCCGCAAGTACACCGAGGCCATGGACGTCCAGATCCTGGACGAGAACGGCAAGCGCGCCGTGCCGACCATGGGCTCCTACGGCATCGGCGTGTCCCGCATGATGGCGGTCGTGGCCGAACAGCGCCACGACGACAAGGGCTTGGTCTGGCCGGTCGCGATCGCGCCGTACCAGGTACACGTGGCAGTGGCCAACAAGGATAAGGCCGCGCTCGAGGCCGGCGATCAGATCGCCGCGGAGCTCTCGGACGCGGGCCTCGAGGTGCTTTTCGACGATCGCCCCAAGGTCTCCCCGGGCGTGAAGTTCAAGGACGCCGAGCTCCTGGGCATGCCGTTCATTGTGATCCTGGGCCGCGCGTTCGCCGACGGCAACGTGGAGCTGCGCATCCGCGGCGGCGAAACCCTCGAGGTGCCGGCCGGCGAGATCGTGGCGAAGGTCCGCGAGCTGGTCGCGGAGCAGCTGGCGCAGTAGCGCCCTCCGGGCGTGGCTGCCCCGCGGGCGCCGCGCGCCTGCGGCTACGCCCCCTGCGCCTCCGCGGCGAGCTGAATAGACAGGCGGCGGAACTGGGGGCTCTCGGCGTTGGCGGCGGTGGCGCGCCACTGATCCACAAGCGCCTGCTGCTGGGTCTGCGTGTAGGCGCCGGCGGAGGCGACGTCGGCAGGCGCCGGGACGCCCTCGAATGCGTAGCCCGGGGCGGCCTCCGGGACGTCGCCGCTGGGCTCGAGCGCGGTGACGAGGGCGCGCACACGCTCGTCGGAGGCGTCGCGCAGCGCCTCGAGGCGCTGGTCAAGCGCGTCGTCCGCGTACGCAGTGGCCATGGAAAAGCCGTACTGCGCCGCGTACTCCCGGCGCAGCATCTCGCGGGCGGCGTCCAGGTCAGCCTCGTTGGTGATCTCGGAGTCCGCGCCGTCTGCGCTGTCTGCGTCTGCAGCGGGCTCCGTTCCAGCTGCCACGCGTAGATCGATCGCCTGGGCGGTCACCAGCGCGACGGATTCCTCCGGCACGTCCGCGGCTGCCTCCGTGAGCGCGTCCGCCGCGTGGTCGGCCGCGGACACCTCGTCGGGGTTGCCCGCCGACTCGCCGGGCGTGCGTTCCACCTTGCAGGTGCTCGGCAACTCGCCGGACTCGGTGGTGCCGCAGAGGCGCTCAACCTCGTCGAACAGCTGCTGTGCCTGCATGGCGCGGGTGTGGGCGAGCGGGGCGTCGCCAAGCGCCTGCTCATCGGCGATTGCCTGCTGGGCGAGCGCGACGAGGTCGGCGTTGGGGCGCGGCCCGACCACATCGAGTGCGTCGCAGGATGCGAGTGAAAGCGCGACGGGGGCGGACATTGCGAGGGCGACGAGTTTCTTCACCCGCAAAACCGTACACGATAGGGTGGGGGCCATGGCTTTTCCTACACCCGAGCAGCTCGAGGACATTGTCGCCCCGATCGCGCGCAATCACGACCTGGACGTTGAGCAGATCCGCGCCGTGCGCGCCGGCAAGAAATCTCAGGTGGTCATCGCCCTCGACGGCGACGAGCACCCCACCTTGGACGAGCTGGAGGTCGTCTCCAACGAGCTCAGCGAGCTTTTCGACGCCCACGAGTCCGCCGGAGACCTCAACTTCGGCGCCGGCTACACCCTGGAAGTGACCACGCCCGGGGTGGACATGCCGCTGACCGCGCCGCGGCACTGGCGCCGGAACCGTGGCCGCGCCGTCGCCCTGCTGGACGCCGACGGAAAGAAGGAGACGTGGCGCATCGGTGCGCTCAACGATGCTGAGGATCGTGTCGTGCTCATCGAGCGCGGCGCCAAGCAGCCGCGCGTGGAAACCCGCCTGGTTTCCGAAATGCCGAAGGCAGTGGTAGAAATTGAGTTCAAAGCGCCACCGGCTGCCGAGCAGGAGCTGGTCGACGCGGCATACGAAGAAGCAGGAGACGAGTAAGCTCCGGGGCTCACCCGGCTTACCTGGAAGGGATAACAAGTGAATATTGACTTGAACGCGCTCAAAGTGATTGAGGACAAGCAGGGCATCGCTGTCGATGACCTGCTCACCACCATCGCGAGCGCGCTTTTGTTTGCGTACCTGGATTACCGCGACGGGAAGCCGGACGAAAACACCAAGTCTCGCGTGGACATCGACCCGGACACCGGCGATGTGCACGTCATGGTCAGCGAGCTGGACGAGGACGGCGAGGTCGTCTCTGAGTATGACAGCACGCCGGTCAATTTCTCCCGTATTGGCGCCCCGGCGGTGCGCGACGCCATCAAGCGCCGCCTGCGCGAAGCGGTGGCAGGACGTGTCTACACCGCCTACTCCGAGTTCGAGGGCCACGTCGTCTCCGGCGTGGTGCAGCGCGACGCCAACGCGGAGGCACGCGGCCTGACCATCGTCCAGCTGGGCACCGAGGCGGATCCACAGGACGGCATTCTCCTGCCCGCTGAGCAGATCCCGGGAGAGCGCCTCACCCACGGCGACCGCGTCAAGGCGTATGTGGTGGGCGTGAACAAGGGTGGGCGCAATGTGCAGGTCAACCTGTCGCGCACGCACCCGGAGTTGGTGCGCGGCCTGTTCGCGCTCGAGGTGCCCGAGGTTGAGGACGGTTCCGTGGAGATCATCGCGATCGCTCGCGAGGCCGGCCACCGCTCCAAGGTCGCGGTGCGCGCTACCGTCAAGGGCGTCAACGCAAAGGGTGCCTGCATCGGCCCGCGGGGGGCGCGCGTGACCAACATCATGAAGGAGCTGGGCGGGGAGAAGATCGACATCATCGACTACTCCGAGAACCCGGCCACCTACGTGGGCAACTCGCTGGCGCCGTCCAAGGTGGTCAAGGTGGACATCCTGGACCGCGACGCGCAGATGGCCCGGGTGACCGTGCCGGACTACCAGCTGTCGCTGGCCATCGGCAAGGAGGGCCAGAACGCCCGTCTGGCAGCGCGACTCACGGGGTGGAAGATTGACATCCACTCCGACGCCGATACCGACGCAGCCGCGGAGTAGCGGGGGCGTAGCTGGGGAGCGCGTGAGCGTCGACAAGCAATGCCCCGGGGCCGGCAGGAACCCTGCTGACCGCCGTAAGTATTGTTTAGCGCCGCAATGGCGTAGGCTAGGACGCGGCTTATTTCCCGTGCGCCGAGACGTGTCGCGTTCCCGGTCGCAGTAGTTGGGTGTGGGCAGGACTGTACGTCAAGCAACAGGAAGGGTTGTGGATGAGCGTTACGCGCAAGCGTCCCATCCGTACTCGTACCTGCATTGCTACCCGCGACGTGCTGCCCGACACCGAGCTACTGCGACTCGTTCAGGACCCCGATGCGCCCGGCCGGATCCTCGCCGACCCGCGCCGGTCATTGCCCGGCAGGGGAGCGTGGATCACGCCGACGTGGGAAGCAGTCGAGCTGGCGGAGCAACGCCGTGCCTTCGGTAGGGCGTTCCGTCTGTCCGCTCCGGCGGACCTAGGTCATGTACACACGTACCTCGCCAATCTGGCGAACGACCCAACGCAAGTAAGGAAGACCGAACACTGATGAGTACACAACCGTGAAGCAGCATCAGCGATGAAAGTCAATGACCACGTCTAGGGGTCGGTAGCCGCACGAGCCACGGGTTCGGCGGGCACCGTCTCCTAGCACAACAACAAGGAGACACGTGCCCGGAAAGTTACGCGTACACGAGCTTGCCAAGAAGCTTGGCGTTACTAGCAAGGAACTGCTCGCCACGTTGAAGGAACAAGGCGAGTTTGTAAAGACCGCTTCGTCGACCATTGAGTCGCCAGTGGTGAAGAAGATGACGGCCTACTACCAGGAGAAGGAATCCGGTGGGAAGGCCGAGGGCGACAGCGGTGCGAAGGCCGCTCCGAAGCCCGGTGCCCCCAAGCCGGGGGCTGCGAAGCCTGCCGCAAAGAAGCCTGGTGCCCCGAAGCCGGGCGCGCCGAAGCCTGCAGCGAAGAAGCCAGGCCAGGGCGCTCCGGCTGCGCAGGGCGGCGCTCCGAAGCCGGGGGCTGCGAAGCCGGCGGCGAACAAGCCTGGCGCCCCGAAACCGGGTGCGCCGAAGCCTGCGGCGAAGAAGCCGGTCCAGGGCGCTGCGGCTGCGCAGGGTGGTGCTCCGAAGCCGGGTGCTCCCAAGCCTGGTGCACCGAAGCCTGCGGCGAACAAGCCTGGCGCCCCGAAGCCGGGCGCGCCGAAGCCTGCGGCGAAGAAGCCGGGCCAGGGCGCAGCGCCGACGCCGGGTTCGATGCCGCGACCGGTGGCAAAGCCGGGCGGTCGTCCGAAGGTGGCGAACAACCCGTTCTCGTCCAACACCTCCGCTCCGCGCCCGGCGCCGCGCCCCGGTGGCGGCCGTGGCGGCCAGGGCCAGGGCAACCAAGGCGGTGGCCGTGGTCGCGGCCAGGGCGGACAGCGCCCGGGTCAGGGTGGCCAGGGTCAGGGCGGTCAGCGCCAGGGCGGCAATCGTGCTGGTGGCGGCCGTCGTCCGTCGCCCGCTGATATGGCTGCAGCTCCGTCGCCGAAGCAGATGCCGGCGAAGGCTGCCGGTACCCGCGGTGGACGCGGCAACGGTGGCGGCGGTCGCGGACGCGGTGGTGGCCCGGGCGGCCCGAACCGTGGCGGCGGCGGTGGCTTCCGCGGACGCGGCGGTCGTCGCGGTGGCACCGCGGGCGCATTCGGGCGTCCGGGTGGCGCACCGGGGCGTCGTCGCAAGTCCAAGGGCCAGAAGAGGGCCGAATACGAGGAGATGCACAAGCCGAACGTCATCGGTGGCGTTCGTCTCCCGGACGGCGACGGCAAGACCGTGCGCCTGCGCCAGGGCGCGACCCTGTCCGACTTTGCGGAGAAGATCAACGCGGAGGCGTCGGCACTCGTGCAGGCGCTGTTCAACCTCGGTGAGATGGTCACGGCGACCCAGTCGGTGCCGGAGGAGACCCTCCAGCTCCTGGGCGCGGAGATCAACTACGAGGTGAAGATCGTCTCGCCTGAGGACGAGGACCGCGAGCTGCTCGAGTCCTTCGACCTGCAGTTCGGCGAGGACGAAGGCGACGACGAGGATCTCCAGCAGCGTCCTCCGGTCGTGTCCGTGATGGGCCACGTCGACCATGGTAAGACTCGCCTGCTGGACTCGATCCGCAAGGCGAACGTGGGTCGCGGCGAGGCAGGCGGCATCACCCAGGGCATCGGCGCGTACCAGACCGAGGTCACCCTCGAGGACGAGCCGCGCAAGATCACGTTCCTGGATACCCCGGGTCACGAGGCGTTTACCGCCATGCGTGCCCGCGGTGCGAAGTCGACCGACTTGGCCATCCTGGTCGTCGCTGCGGACGACGGCGTCATGCCGCAGACCGTTGAGGCGATCAACCACGCCAAGGCGGCGGACTTGCCCATCGTGGTTGCCGTGAACAAGGTGGATAAGCCGGAGGCACAGCCGGATAAGATCCGCGGCCAGCTCACCGAGTACGGCCTCATCCCCGAGGAGTACGGCGGCGACACCATGTTCATCGACATCTCTGCGAAGCAGGGCACGGGTATCGACGACCTCCTGGAGGCCGTCCTGCTCACCGCCGACGCTGCGCTGGAGCTGACCGCCAACCCGGACATGGACGCGCAGGGCGTGGCCATCGAGTCCCACCTGGACCGCGGACGCGGCCCGGTGTCCACCGTGATCGTGCAGCGCGGTACGTTGCGCGTCGGCGACTCCATCGTCGTCGGTGGCAACTTCGGCCGCGTGCGCCGCATGGTCGACGAGTGGGGCAACGACGTGCAGGAAGCCGAGCCGTCTCGTCCAGTGCAGGTGCAGGGCCTCAACGGCGTTCCCGGCCCGGGCGACAACCTGCTCGTGGTGGAGGACGACCGCGTGGCGCGCCAGATTGCGGCGCAGCGCGACGCCCGCCACCGCGCAGCGATGCAGGCGCGCACGAAGAAGCGTGTCTCCCTGGAGAACCTGGACCAGGCGCTCAAGGAGACGAGCCAGCTCAACCTCATCCTCAAGGGCGACAACGCCGGTTCGGTGGAAGCCCTGGAGGAGGCGTTGCTCAAGATCGAGGTGGACGACGAGGTCGAGGTGAACATCATCGACCGCGGTGTTGGTGCCGTCACCCAGACGAACGTGGTCCTGGCTGCCGCGTCCGACGCGGTCATCGTCGCCTTCAACGTTCGCGCTGAGGGCAAGGCGACCGAGGAGGCCAACAACGAGGGCGTGGAGATCCGCTACTACTCGGTGATCTACGAGGTCATCGACCAGGTGGAGGCCGCGCTCAAGGGCATGCTCAAGCCGATCTACGAGGAGCGCGAGGTTGGTGCCGCGGAGATCCGCCAGATCTTCAAGGCATCCTCCGTCGGCCTCATCGCCGGCTGCATGGTCACCGAGGGCCACGTCAAGCGCGGCGCGAAGCTGCGCCTCGTGCGCGACGGCAACGTCATCACCCCGGATGCAACGATCGAGTCGCTGCGTCGCGAGAAAGACGATGTCACCGAGGTGGCCAAGGGCTACGAATGCGGTATGGTCCTGTCCTACCCGGACATCCAGGTGGACGACCAGATCCAGGTCTACGAGATGGTCGAGGTTCCCCGCGACTAGCGCATAACGCGCAGAAAGAGGGAAGCACGCTGCCCGGCCCCGGCATGACGCTGGAGTGCGGGCAGCGTGGCGTCGATAAGCACATGCGAGCGTCTAGACTAGAGACGCTTACGCGAAGAAGGAGATGATGACATGGCTGAAAACCCGCGCGCACAGCGCCTTGCCAAGCAGATTCACGCGATCGTGGCGTCTGCGATTGAGCGAGAGGTCAAAGATCGGCGTCTGGAGCTGGTCACCATCACCGACGTTCGCGTTACCGGTGACCTGCACGACGCGACTGTGTACTACACAGTGCGTGGTCGCGACATCGACGAGGAGCCGGACTTCGACGCGGCGGCGGAGGCACTCCACCGCGCCCGCGGCCAGCTGCGCAAGAAGGTCGGCGACCAGCTCGCCGTGCGCTTCACGCCGACGCTCGCGTTCGAGCTCGACACCGTGCCGGAGGCCTCCGCGCGCATGGAGGAGCTGTTGAACCGGGCGCGCGCCCGCGACGCGGAGACCGCGCGTCTGCGCGCCAACGCGACTCCGGCCGGGGACGGTAACCCGTACAAGACCAGCGGCGACGCAGAGTCCGGTCAGTAATGGGCGGACTGTTCGCGGACACCCCGGCAGTCGGGGAGCAGCTGGCGCAGGTCGCCGAGGTGCTGCGCGGCGCGGAGCGCATCTCCGTCGTGGCGCACATCAAGCCGGATGCCGACGCAGTCGGCTCCGCGTGCGGCCTGGCGGCGGGGCTGCGCAAGCTGGGCAAGGACGCCCGTGTCTACATCGGGCAGACCTATCCGCACCCGGGCAACCTGCGAACTGTGCCTGGTGTGGACGACATCACCTACGGGTCGCACCTGCCCGCAGACGGCCTCATCGTCACCGTGGACTGCGCGTCCGTGGACCGCACCGGCCTGCTGCGCGAGCAGATCGACGCCGAGCGCGACCGGGTCGTGGTGATCGACCACCACGAGACCAACCCGGGTTTCGGTGCCCACAACCTCATCGCAGATGCTGAGTCCACCACGACCATTATCCGCGCGCTGTTCACGCACCTTGGCGTGGAGCTGGATTCTGAGATCGCGTACTGCCTGTACGCCGGGCTGGTCACCGACACGGGCAGCTTCCGCTGGGGGACACCGCGAATGCACACGCTTGCCGCCGAGCTCATGGAATACGGCCTGGACACCCGGCAACTCACCATGGACTTAATCGATAAAGCGAGCCCCCGCGACCTGCAGATCATGGGCGGAGTGCTGGCGGACCTGCAGAACTTCCGCCAGGAGGGACTCGTTGTCAGCGTGTTCACCATCCCGGCGGAGGCGCTGGCTCGCATGAGCCAGACCACGGTGGAAACCATCATTGATTACGCCCGCGTGCTGGAAGGCTCCGACGTGGGTATGGTGCTCAAGCAGAACGGCCCGAAGCACTGGGCGGTGTCGCTGCGCTCGACTGTGATCGACGTATCCAAGCTGGCCCAGGCCCTTGGGGGCGGCGGGCACATCCCGGCCGCGGGGTACACGGCGTACGGATCGCAGGACATGGTTGTGCGGGACCTGATCGCTGCGCTGCCTACGCGCGAAGAGCGCGCTGCCTCCCAACACGAGCCAGCAGCCCAAAACTTCCCGAACGCTAACCGATAAGGAGAGTGCACGCTGCCGTGATGGCGCAACGCAACGACGCGACGGTCACCCCTGGCAAGATTCTCGCCCTGGCCCTGCCGGCACTGGGTGTGCTGGCGGCCAACCCCCTCTACCTGCTGCTGGACACCGCCGTGGTCGGTCGGCTGGGCACCGCGGAGCTGGCGGCCCTCGCCGCAGGCACCACGATCCAGTCCACGGTGACCACCCAGCTCACGTTCTTGTCCTACGGTACGACCGCGCGCAGCTCCCGCCTGTTCGGCGCGGGGAAGCGCGAGGCCGCCGTGGCGGAAGGCGTGCAGGCCACGTGGGTGGCGCTCGGCGTCGGCTTCGCGCTCGCCACCATCATCTGGTTGTTCGCGCAGCCGATCGCGCTGGCCCTGACTAACGACGCGGCCACGGCCCAGGAGTCCGCGCGGTGGATGCATGTCTCCGCGTTTGCCATCCCGCTTACGCTCATCATCATGGCGGGCAACGGCTGGATGCGCGGTGTGCAAAACACGCGGCTTCCGTTCCTTCTCACACTGTGCGGACTCATTCCGGGCGCGATCGCGCTGCCCATCTTGGTGGGAAAGTTCGGCCTGATCGGCTCCGCGATGGCCAACCTGCTGGGCATGGGGATCACGGCCGCGCTTTTCCTCACCATGCTGCTCCGCGAGCACGCCGGCAGCTGGGGGCCGCGCTGGCGCGTGATGCGTGAGCAGCTCGTCTTGGGGCGCGACCTGATCCTGCGCTCCCTGTCCTTCCAGATCTCGTTTCTCGCCGCGGCGGCGGTGGCCGGCCGGTTTGGCGTCGCGACGCTTGCCGCGCACCAGATCCTCCTGCAGCTGTGGAACTTCCTCACGCTCGTCCTCGACTCGATGGCCATCGCCGCGCAAACGCTCACCGGGGCTTCGCTGGGCAAGGGTCGCGTCGCCGAGGCTCGCTCCGTCGGCGCGCAGGCCACCAGGTTCTCCGTCGGCTTCGGCGTGGTCTTGGCGTTGGTCTTCACGCTTTTCGACGCCCCCCTGCAGTCCATTTTCACCCAGGACCCAGCCGTCCACGACGCCCTCACCATCCCGTGGTGGTTGCTCATCGCCATGATTGTCACCGGCGGCGTCGTCTTCGCCCTGGACGGGGTGCTGCTCGGGGCCGGCGACGCGGCGTACCTTCGCAACATCACCATCGCCTCCGTACTCGGCGCCTTCCTCCCGCTCACGCTGCTGTCGGTGGCGTTCGGGTGGGGCTTGGTCGGCATCTGGGCCGGACACCTCGCCTCGGTGCTGCTGCGCCTGGTCGGTGTAGTCATCCGCTTCCGGGGCGACGACTGGGCACAGACAGGAGCAGAGCGCAAGACCCGAAAGGCGAGCACATGACCACCACCCTCTGGGCAGTGAGCGACCTGCACGCAGCGGTGAAGCGGAATGGGCCGAAGATCGCGCAGATCCAGCCCGCGGACCCGTCGGACTGGCTGATTGTGGCCGGAGACGTGGCGGAACGCCACGAGTTGATCGTGCAGGTGATGGCGGAGCTGGCCGGAAGGTTCGACACGGTGATCTGGGTGCCGGGCAACCACGAGCTGTTCGCCCGCAGCGCGGACCGCTACCGCGGCCGCGATAAGTACACCGCGCTGGTGCAGTCCATGCGCGAGCTGGGCGTGGTCACCCCAGAGGATCAGTTCCCAGTCTTCGGCGGCATTACCGTCGCCCCGCTGTTCACGCTGTACGACTACTCATTCCGTGGCCCCGGAATGACGGTCGAGGAGGCCATCGAGGCGGCGAAGGAAAAGAACATCGTGATGACGGACCAGTACGCCATCGCCCCGTTTGTGGACGTGCGCGCGTGGTGCTGGGATCGTCTCGCGTACACCACGAAGCGGCTCTCACGAATCAGCGGGCCCACCATCATGGTGAACCACTGGCCGCTGGTGCAGGAGCCGACGCTGCGGATGCAGTGGTCCGAGATTGCGCTGTGGTGCGGGACGAGGCATACGCGATCTTGGCCAAAGCGCTACAACGCCCGCGCAGTGGTGTACGGGCACCTGCACATGCCCGGCGTCGTGGAGGTGGACGGCGTGGACCACATCGAGGTCTCGCTCGGGTACCCGCGCGAGTGGCAGCGCCACCCTGCAGGGGTGCAGTTCCCGTACCCGGTCATGGAACTGGGGGCCTAGATGCAGAACCTGGCATTGTTTCCCCCCGAGGCCCGGTTTGTGTACCTGCGCACGGATGAGCGCAGAGACCTGACCCACTACGAGGATCTCCACCCCAGCGAACGAGAGCTTGTCAGCCGCGCCGTGGACAAGCGCAAGGGCGAGTTCGGCGACGCGCGCTGGTGCGCCCACGAGGCGCTCAAGGAGCTGGGCTGCACCGACGCGGGCGTGATTCTGCGCGGCGAGCGCGGGATGCCGCTGTGGCCGCACGGCTACACCGGGTCGCTCACGCATACAACCGGCTTTCGCGCGGCGGTGGCGGCACCGACACGGCACGTACGGTCCATGGGACTCGACGCCGAGCCCGCGGTCCCGCTGCCGAGCGAGGTGGTGCCCCGCATCGCCAGGCCCACCGAGCGGGCGATGCTGCGCGAGCTGGAGGAAGAAGGCTTCGAGTGGGCCAGCAAGCTCCTCTTCTGCGCCAAGGAGGCGACGTACAAGTGCTGGTTTCCCATGACGCGCCGCTGGCTCGGATTCGAGGACGCCGACATCGTGTTGCGCACCGACGGCACGTTTTCGTCCTACATCCTGGCCCGCCCCACCCCGGCACCGCTGTTTGAGGGACGCTGGGTGGTCGGCGACGGCTACATCATCGCCTCCGTCTTCGTGGAGTAGGCGATTTAGCCCAGGGTTGCCGGGCGAGCCACGAACTCCGTGGACAGGCGCTTGCCCTTCTCCTTGACCAGGGCCACGACGCGCCCGTCCGGCCCCTGGGCGGCGTGCACGCCCTGCAGCCCGCGCGGTTCGAGCCATTTCCCCAGCGCGAGTGCCTGGTACTCGTCGTCGCTGACCGGGAGCACCGGCCAGGCGCGAGTGAGCGCCTCGTCCAGGGTGAGCGAAAGGGCGGGGGAGTCTTGGAGGACGGGGAGCGGCGTGGCGTCGGCAAGCGAAAATGCTCCAACGCTGGTGCGGCGGAGTTGCGTGAGGTGACCGCCGACGCCGAGCGCGGCGCCCAGGTCGCGGGCGAGGGCGCGGATGTAGGTGCCGGAGGAGCAGTGGACGGTCACGGTGACGTCGATAAGCGAGCCCTGCCTGCTGACCTCGTGGGTGTCGAAGGCGAAGATGGTGACCGGGCGGGCGGGGATGTCGACGTCTTTGCCCTCGCGGACCAGCTCGTGCGCGCGCTTGCCGTTGATTTTGATGGCGGAGACCGCGGTGGGTTTTTGCATGATGTCGCCGGTCAGGGCAGTGATCTCGGCGGCAATCTGCCCGTCGGTGATGGCTGCTGCGTCATGCTCCGCAGTGAGCTCGCCCTCCGCGTCATCGGTGGTGGTGGACTGGCCGAGCCTGATGGTGGCCTCGTAGCGCTTGTCGTGCGCGACGAGGTGGGCGAGCAGCTTGGTGCCGCGCTCGATCCCGGCGACAAGCACGCCGGTGGCCATCGGGTCGAGCGTGCCGGCGTGCCCCACCTTGCGGGTGGAAAACGCGCGGCGCAGCTTCGCTACAACATCGTGGCTTGTCATGCCCGCGGGCTTGTCTACCACGACGATTCCAGAGGTTGCGAGGGGATCGGTCATGGTTTTCCAGTATGCCGTACGCTATTGCGCGTGGATATTTTGCACGGGCTTGGAAGCGTCCCAGCACATCTGAAGGCGGACGGCGGTTGCGTGGTCACCATCGGCGTGTTCGACGGCGTGCACCGCGGGCACCAGCTGCTCATCAGCACCGCCGTGGACAGGGCGCGCAAGCGTGGCGTGCCGTGCGTGGTGATGACGTTCGACCCGCACCCGGTGAGTATTTTCGCCCCCGATCGTGCCCCCGTCGCCCTGCTTCCCATTGAGGAGCGTGCCCGGCAGATCGCGGAGCTTGGCGTGGACTACCTCCTGGTCATCGACTTCCGCGAGGAGCTGGCAGGCGACAGTCCTGAGCACTACGTCACCGAAGTGCTGCAGGGGCGGCTCGGCGCCCTCGAGGTGGTCGTGGGCGAAAACTTCACCTTTGGCAAGGACGCCGCCGGCACCGCGCAGACGATGGCGCAGCTGGGCGAGCGCCACGGCCTCGAGGTGACCATCGTGCAGTTGCTCAACGAGGGCGACGTGCGCATCTGCTCGACCGCCATCCGCGACGAGCTTACGGCGGGAAATATCGGCTTGGCCACGGACTACATGGGCCGGCCGTTCTCGGTGATCTCCATCATCGAGCGCGGCGCGGGCCGGGGTGGGCGCGAGCTGGGGTACCCCACGGCGAATCAGTACGTCGAGGAGATGTCGGCGCTGCCCGGAGATGGTGTCTACGCCGGCTGGGTCACCATCATTGATGACGCCCCCATCGACGGCGACATCGAGCCCGGGGTGCGCTACCCGGCGGCGATTTCGGTGGGCACCAACCCGACCTTTGGTGATACCCGCCGCAGCGTCGAGTCCTACATTCTGGATCGCGACGCCGATCTGTACGGACGGATGGCGCGCGTGGAGTTTGTGGACAAGGTCCGCGACATGGTGAAGTTCAACTCGGTGGACGAGCTGCTGGAGAATATGGCCCGCGACGTCGCCCGTACCCGGGAGATCCTCGCCGCAGAGTAGGGCGCGCTATTGTCGGGGGCACGACAGTCTCCCCAGCGAAAGGACCCAACCATGGCACGCAAGCTCATCCTGGACGTGGACACCGGCATCGACGATGCGCTGGCGATTGGGTACGCACTCGGCTCCGAGGATCTTGACCTCATCGGCGTGACGGGGACCTACGGCAACGTGCTGGTCCCCACCGGAACGAGGAACTCGCTGGCCATCCTGGAGCTGTTCGGCCGCACCGACATCCCGGTCTACGCGGGGCCGGACCACGCGCGCGCCCGCGATTCCTTCGAGGTCATGGAAATCTCCGAGTTCATCCACGGCAAGAACGGTATCGGCGAGGCCCAGATTCCGGACGCCTCGCGTGCGGTGGAGGAGCAGTCCGCCGTGGAGTTCATGGTGGAGTCTGTGCGCCAGCACGGCGACGAGTTGGTGATCGTGCCTGTGGGTCCTCTCACCACGGTGGCCGCGGCGATGGAGGCGGACCCGACGTTTGCGGACAACGCGCACATCGTGATCATGGGTGGCGCGCTCACCGTGCCCGGCAACGTGACGCAGTGGTCCGAGGCCAACATTAACCAGGACCCCGAGGCCGCTGACCTGGTGTTCCGCAACGCGAAGGACGTTACGATGGTTGGGCTGGACGTGACGCTGCAAACGCTGCTGACATCCAAGGAGACCGCGGAGTGGAAGGCGCTGGGCACGACCGGCGGCGACTTCCTGGCCACCGCGACGGACTACTACATCAAGGCTTATGAGACCACCGCGCCGTACCTGGGTGGGTGCGGACTCCACGACCCGCTCGCCGTGGCGGTGGCGGCGGACCCGACCCTGGTGGAGACGTTGGACATCAACTTGAAGACGGACACGGAGGGCGAGACGCGGGGGCGCACGATTGGCGACGAAGCCCGGCTCAACGACGCGGCGAAGACCGGGCACGTGGCGGTGGGCGTGGACGTCGAGCGCTTCCTCGCCGAGTTCATGCGCCGGCTGACCGGGCTTGCGCAGCGGACCCCGGGGAGTGACGCGGCCGCCAGGTAGCGCGATTTGGGGAGGGCGGTAGCGCTCTGGTAGTATGTTCCGCTGGCCCTGTCACCGGAGCGTTCCGGGGCACAGACTGTGGTTCGCAGCAGTCTTGCAGGGCACAAGAACACTGAAGAATGCGGACTGAAATATAAGGAGTATACTCATGGCACTGTCCACTGAGAAGAAGGCCGAAATCCTCAAGGAGTACGGCGTCCACGAGACCGACACCGGTTCCCCGGAGGCGCAGGTTGCGCTGCTGACCGAGCGCATCAACAACCTGACCGAGCACCTGAAGGATCACAAGCACGATCACCACTCCCGCCGTGGTCTGCTGCTGCTGGTCGGCCGTCGCCGCAGCCTGCTGAAGTACCTGCGCGAGAACAACGTTGAGCGCTACCGCGACCTCATCGCTCGCCTGGGCCTGCGCCGCTAAGCACAGCTGAGAGCCCGCCCGGTGTTACCGGGCGGAGATGCACCAACCCGCCGCTTTCGAATCGGGACGCTGTCCGCCGACACGTTCCCGGGACGAGATGGCGGGTTTTGTGCGCGGTGGGGAGGTGCAGAGAAGCGTGCCTTGCACGGTCGAGCTGGTATGATGTTTGCCGTTGTAGATGAACGCATACGAACCGGCGGCACCGATGACCGCCACGACGAGACTCGAGGAGAGAGATCTTTTGAGCACCTTTACGCCCAAGAACTCGTACGACATTCACGTGGACGAGGAGTTCGGGATTACTGAGGCGGTTGCCACGCTGGACAATGGCGACTTTGGCTCCCGCACCATTCGTTTTGAGACCGGTCAGCTCGCCCGCCAGGCGGACGGGTCGGTGACCACCTACCTGGACGATGACACGATGATGCTGGCCACCACCACCGCGTCGAACCAGCCGCGCGAGGGCTTCGACTTCTTCCCCCTGACGGTCGACGTGGAGGAGCGCATGTACGCCGCCGGCCGTATCCCGGGCTCGTTCTTCCGCCGCGAGGGCCGTCCGACCACGCAGGCGATCCTGGCTTGCCGCCTGATCGACCGCCCGCTGCGCCCGACGTTTGCCAAGGGGCTGCGCAACGAAGTGCAGTGCGTGATCACTGTCATGTCCATGGCGCCTGACGAGTACTACGACGTGGTGGCCATCAACGGTGCCTCCGCGGCAACGCAGCTGTCCGGGCTGCCGGTCTCCGGTGCCGTCGGCGGTGTGCGCATGGCGCTGATTGCGGATGATAAGCACCCGGAGGGACAGTGGGTAGCCTTCCCCAACGCTGCGCAGCACGAGCGCGCGCTGTTTGAGATGGTCGTGGCAGGCCGCATGGTGGAGCGCAAGCGCGGTAAGAAGACCGAGGAAGACGTTGCCATCATGATGGTGGAGGCCGGCGCTGGCGTGAACGTCGTGCAGCTGGTCAAGGACGGCTACCCGGCGCCCAAGGAGTCCACGGTTGCTGAGGGTCTCGAGGCAGCGAAGCCGTACATTCAGACGCTGGCGAAGGCGCAGGCCGACCTGGCTCAGGAAGTGGGCAAGGAGACTAAGGAGTTCCCGCTCTTCCCTCCGTACACCGACAAGGTCTACGCGCAGGTGGAGAAGAAGGCCGCGAAGAAGCTGGCCAAGATCATGACCATCAAGTCCAAGGCCGAGCGCGAGGACGCCTCCAACGAGTACATGGAGGAGATCGAGGAGGCGCTCCTGGACAAGTTTGACGTGGACGACGATGACGCCGAGGTCACCGCCATGTCCAAGGAGATCCGCGCCGCGTACAACGCAGTTCAGAAGAAGATCGTGCGCGAGAAGATCCTCACCGAGGGCTTCCGTATCGACGGCCGCGGGGTCACCGACATCCGCGACCTCGAGGTGGAGGTCGAGCTGGTACCGCGCGCACACGGCTCCGCGCTGTTCGAGCGCGGCGAGACCCAGATCCTCGGCGTGACCACGCTGGACATGCTGAAGATGGAGCAGCATATCGACTCGCTGCACCCGGAGGATACGAAGCGCTACATCCACCACTACAACTTCCCGCCGTACTCCACGGGCGAAACGGGCCGCGTCGGCTCCCCGAAGCGCCGCGAGATCGGCCACGGTGCGCTGGCCGAGCGCGCGCTGCTGCCGGTCATCCCGTCCAAGGATGACTTCCCGTACACGATTCGCCAGGTCTCCGAGGCGCTGGGCTCCAACGGCTCGACGTCGATGGGCTCCGTGTGCGCGTCGACCCTGTCGCTGTACAACGCGGGCGTGCCGCTGGCGGCGCCGGTGGCAGGCATCGCCATGGGCCTGGTGTCCGGCGAGGTTGACGGCGAGACCGAGTACGTCACCCTGACGGACATCCTGGGTGCGGAGGACGCGTTCGGCGACATGGACTTCAAGGTCGCCGGCACCAGCGAATTCATCACTGCCCTGCAGCTGGACACCAAGCTGGACGGCATCCCGTCTGACGTCCTCGCCGGCGCGCTGGAGCAGGCCTACGAGGCCCGCGAGACCATCCTGGACACCATGTCCGAGGTCATCGAGGGCCCCGACGAGATGAACCCGCTCGCCCCGAAGATCACGACGGTGACCGTCCCGGTGAAGAAGATCGGCGAGGTCATCGGGCCGAAGGGCAAGACGATCAACTCCATCACGGAGGAAACCGGCGCGGAGATCACCATCGAGGACGACGGCACCATCTACGTGTCTGCGACCGAGGGCTCGGCTGCCGACGCCGCGATTGAGAAGATCAACGCGATTGCGAACCCGCAGATGCCGAAGGTGGGCGAGCGCTACCTGGGCACCGTGGTGAAGACGGTTGCCTTCGGCGCCTTCGTGTCCATCCTGCCGGGCACCGACGGCCTGATCCACATCTCCAACCTGGGCGGCAACACCCGCATTGAGAACGTCGAAGACGTGATCAACGTCGGCGACAAGGTTGAGGTGGAGATCCGCGACATTGACAACCGCGGCAAGATCTCCCTGGTCCCCGTCGAGGAGTAGGTCGACCCCGCGACGGCAAACGCCTCCCCGAACCGGCTGCGCGCTGGTGGGGAGGCATTTTTGCGTCGATAAGCGGAATGCGAACGCTAGGGGAGGAACCGTAGCTTCTTGCCCAGGTTGAGCGCTGTGGTGAGCAGTGTGCCGTAGTAGCGGCGGGGGAGCTGCGCGGGGCCGCGCATCGGCATGATTCGCTGCTGGGAGATGTTCTTCGGTTCCGTGTACTTGGTCAGGCCCTCGGGGCCGTGGCGGCGGGCTAGGCCGGATTCTTTCACACCGCCGAGCGGGGTGGAGATGGAGGCCCAGGTGGAGGCGTAACCGTCGTTGATGGTCACGCTGCCGGACTCGATGCGTTGGGCGAGGGCCCACGCCGTCTTCGGCGCGCCGAAGACGGCGGCGTTCAGGCCGTAGGAGGTTGCGTTGGACAGCTTGACGGCCTCGTCCATATCGCGCACGCGCTGGACGTATACGACCGGGCCGAAGACTTCCTGGGTGGCCAGGTCGGTGCCCTCGCCGAGGCCGGTGAGGATGGTTGGTTCGAAGTGGAAGGGACCGATGTCCGGGCGCGCCTTGCCACCGGTCACTACGGTTGCGCCTTTGGCCAACGCATCGTCCACGAATGCTTGCACGCGGTCGAGCTGGGCCTGGTTGATGAGCGAGCCCATCTCGTAATCCCAGTTCAGTCCCTTGCCCAGGGTGATGGACTCCGCGGCGCGCCGGAATGCGGCGATGAAGCGGTCGAAGAGCGCGTCGGGCACGTAGATGCGCTCGATGGACACGCAGAGTTGGCCGGAGTTGGAGAAGCAGGCGGTGGCGATCGTGTCAATATGCTTATCGACGTCAGCGTCCGGGGCTATCAGCATCGGATTCTTGCCCCCGAGCTCTGCCGAGAACCCGACGAGCCGCTCGCCGACCGTCCTGCCCAGCAGCTTGCCGGTCTTGGTGGAGCCGGTGAACATGAGGTAGTCGCACTGCGCGGCGATCGCGCCGCCGACCACTTCGCCGGAGCCGGTGACGATCTGGAAGAGGTCGCGCGGCAGGCCCGCCTGGATGAGCAGGTGGAGCGAGATGAGGTTGGAGAACGGGGTCTGCCAGTCCGGCTTTGCCACGACGCCGTTGCCGGCGATGAGGGCGGCCACCGCGTCTGAGACGCCGAGCGCGAGCGGGTAGTTCCACGGGCTGATTTGGCCGACGACGCCTTTTGGCACGCGCTGCTCGGCCGTCTTGGTAATCAGGGGGAACGCGCCCGCCCGGCTTGACGTGGTGAGCAGGCGCTCCGCAGTGTTGGCGTAGTAGCGGGCGTTGTTCATGACGTCGAGGACTTCGTCGAACGCGGCGGTACGGTCCTTGCCGGTCTCAAGCTGGACGATGTCCGCGAGCAGCTCCCGCTCGCGGTACACCAGGTCGTGGAAGCGCTCGAGCACAGCGACCCGGTCTGCGATGTCGCGCGCGGCCCACTCCCGTTGGGCGGTGCGGGCGCGGCGGAACGCTTCATCTACGTCCGCGGCGGTGCCGGCTCCGACCCAGCCGATGGGCTGGTCGACGAAGGGGGACGTGACATCTTGGCGCTCGCTGGCGTCGAGCGAGCCCGTCGCGCGGTTGGTGGTCAAGTTGAGCAGCATTTCCAGGAAATGTTCCGGGAGCGGCTGTTCCTTCAAACGATGAATTGGCATGAAGTTTGCGCTCACTCCTGGTTAGAACGGGCAGCCGGCTGCGCGGCGGGCGGCGACGGCGTCGGCATCGTCGTCAAGCGAGCTGCGCTGCTTGTGTGCGGACACGGTGATGCCGTCTGCGGCCTTGAGCTCTGCTTCCGGGTCCTCGTCGCCGTTGCCCTGGTATGGGCGGATGTTCTTCGGCTCCTTGTACTCGCCGGAGATCATGCCGTGCTTGATCATCTGGGACCGGCCCGGCTCCATGTAGCGCTTGTCCTCCGGGAGGATGTCAAAGACCTTCTTCACCAGTTTGGCAATGCGGTCGAAGCGCTTTTGATCCTTTGCGGACCAGTCGAGCTCGAGGATGGCGCGCTCCTTGGCGGGGATGGTGCCGTAAGTGAGCCAGATGACGCTGCGCATGATCGGCTTCCAAATGACTTTCCACACCTTCGGGGAGACGCCGTCCGGCGGGGCGATCATCTCGTCGCGGGCGGTGCGCAGAGCGAAGTCGACGGTTTCGTTGCGCTCGAGGACGGTGTCGGCCATCTCGTCCATGTATGCCACGAGGTCATCGTAGTTGTCGATGACCGGGCGCTCAGACATGCCGTAGTGGTCCCACCAGGTCACGCCCTCGCGAACGATCTGGTCCTTCTCCTCGTGGGTGAAGGGGGTGCCGAAGAGCTCCTGGGCGTAGATGACGCGGTAGACAAACGTAGCGTGCGCCCACCAGAAGGTTTCGGGGTTCATGGAGTGGTAGCGCTCGCCGTTGCGCAGGGTGCCCTTGATGGTGGTGTGGTAGTCGCGGATCTGCTTGCCCAGGTCGCCGTCATCGTAGATGGACATGATGATCTGCGGGGTGGAGCGCTCCAGACGGGCGAACGGCTCGTCGAAAAACTTGGAGTGGTCCAGCAGCGACTGGCCGATGGCTGGGTGCATGTTCTGCATGACGCCGGTGTACCCGCGCAGGAGCTGGATGCGCTGGTCAGAACCCCACTTCCACAGGAGCGAGTCCGGGCCGAGTGGGGAGCGGCGGAGCTCGCGCTTACCGCCCTTGGAGGAGTTGGCGGAAACTGGCGTGGACATCAGTTGCCTCATTTCATGTGCTTGTAGACATCTCGGTTGATATGTGAACGGTAGCACACGATCGCGGTTGACTGGGTGGGGGTCACATTATTTTTGGGCCCTAAGGATTTGGCTGTGTAGAGGCGCCGGTTGAAACGTGGGCGTTCTGTGGCTGTGGTGGCGGGGATCTGGTGTGGGTGCCTACCTCATGTGCGGGTAACGGTTCGCGGTGTGACTGTGGGGGTGTCCGGTATTTTCAACTTTGGTTGTATGTGGCGGACGTCATGGGATTCGGTTTGGTCTGGGCCACCGCAGCCGTGATAATGTGTGGCAACTCATACAAGAGCGTGTCGTTTTGGCGGAAGTCTCAGGCTCAACCTCAGCACTTCCCGCATCACTCGAGGGTGCATTGGTCAAAACGGTTGCACAACGATGAAAGGTTGCCCCCATGGGGAAATTCAACTGGAAGAAGACCGCGGTCGCGCTGACTACCGGTCTCTTGGCGTTCGGGGCCACTGGCGTCGCTGTCGCGCAGGGAGGCCTGACCGCAAACCTGGCGCTTTCGGGCACCTTCTTCAAGGTCAGCATGACGCACCTGGATGGCGAGGACTTCTCGCTGTTTGTGGATAGCGAGCCGATGAAAGAGGACGACACCATCCCGGTCGCGCGCCTGAAGTTTGGCCACGCGTACGCTTCCAACCTGTGCCTTTCCGCCACGCTGCCGGACCTTCCGATGGTCGGCGAGGGCACGCTCGCGCTTCGCGCCAACGGCGACAACAGCGTCGAGGTTCGCAACCTCGTTGTGGGCGCGAACGACATCAAGGGCGCACTCCAGCTCACCGACGCAAGTGTGGGCATCGACGCCCAGCAGGTCAACGCGCAGGCCGCGCCTGGAACCTGGGGCCTGCACTCCAACAAGGTCTCGCTCAGCGCCGACGACATCACCACTACGTCCATCGGCGCCGAGTACCTCTCCGCGTCAGGCGTTGGTGTGACCGTGGTGAAGGGGAGTGACAATGCCTGCGGTCTCAAGTAACGACGAGGAGCACACGCTTATCGACGCCCACGACACCGCCACTCACGACACACCGGGCCCGGCACACCGCTTCAACCAGTGGCGGAAGAACCGTCCGTTCATTCCGGGCCTGCTCATGATGATTTCCGGATTCGTCATCGCGGCACCGGCATACATCACGGTTGAGGTCTCCGACATCCTGGTGATGATCTCCACCGTCTCCGGTGTGTCCACCTTGCTCATCGGCGTGCTGATGTTCATGTTTGGCCTCGGATGCTGGTTGCAGCCTGCCACCGCGGTGTATCTGGGTGTGCTAGCCATCATCGTGTCGGTGATCTCCCTGCCGACCTCGAACCTGGGCGGCTTCGTTGTGGGCGCGCTGTTTGGCATTGTCGGCGGCGCCCTTGCGCTGGGCTGGGAGCCGGGCGAGAAGAGTGCGAAGAAGCGCAAAGGGAAGCACACGAAACGTGCGTCGGCTGCCGACGCACCGGAGCAGCCGGAGGACTTCGATCCGTTCGCCGAGGACGCCTTCGATGAGTCCGAACCCGAGGAATCCGAGACCGAACAGCGCGGGGGAAGCTCGAAGTGGAGTGGAGGTTCCACGCTGAACTCGGTCGTGGCCGTCGCTGCTGCGAGCGCGGTCCTCGCACTGCTGCTCGGCGACACTGGGGTCGTGTCTGCACAGGAACCGGCGGCTCCCGCAGCACCGCAGCTCCCGCAGGTGGAGCTGCCAAAGCTTCCGGCCCCGGAACTCCAGTTGCCGGAGATTCCGGAGTTGCCAGCGCCGTCGGTCCCCGACGTTCCCGGTCTGCCGGCGCCGGCGCAGCCCGCCCCGGAGAGTTCGGCCCCTGCGGCCCCGGCGGCTCCGGGGGTGGGCGAGGGGGCGTCGATAGGCGCGAGCGCTATTCCCTCGGGGCTGGCCCCGGCTGCGGCGCCGAGTACTGTCACTGCGGACAAGGTCACGCTGACTGGCAATGTGCACGCGACGCTGGACTACGTCAACGTGGGAGGACAGCAGCAACGAGCGCTGGTGCTGAGCGGCGATCGGCTGGTCGGGCACAATCTGGGTCTTAAGATTCCCGGCATGGGCGGCGGGAACCTGACCACGGGAAACGTTGATACGACCGTAACGAATGGGCCGGTGAAAGTCGTGGCTACAGGCTTGACTGCGACGCCCGCTGTGCGTGATCTCCCGACCATCCCCGTGACGGTCGACCTCAGCGGTGACATCAACTCGGTCCTCGATCAGCTCGGTGTACCCGAGAAGCGTCCCGTTCCCAATGTAGAAGTGCCCGACATGTTGATGAATGAGATCTCGCTGAACAACGTGACCATGCAGATGGTGACGCTCTACGGACAAGGGTTTAATGCGCCGTCGGTTCGCCTGACAGTTCCGTAGATTGGGCGAGCAGAGAGTTTTGACTGGGCTCTGAATTTTCCGCCTGTGCGGAATTTTTCGGGCCCGGCTTTTCCGCCCGTGCGGAATTTTTGATCGCACGGAGTACACGAGGTCGGGAGGTCCGGGGACGGCTTTTCCGCGTGTGCGGAATTTCGGCCATACTTTGAGCCACCACACGGATACATAGCGATAATGCTCGCGTCCAGTCGCTGTGCATAAAGAAAGCGCCAGGTCTCGGGAAGAAACCTGGCGCACTCTCGTTGCGGTGGCAGCGGTTAGTAGCGGAAGCCACCTTCGGCTTCGGCTTTCTCGTACGCGCGGGATGCGATCGGTACCATGCGCGCCTTGCGCGGGAGGACTGAGAATACAGCGCGTGTGCCCGTAGAAAGCAGCTTGAGGCGACGGGCATCCTTCTTGGTCCACTCCCAGCCGAGCTTGTCACGAAGCTTGTCGGGGATCATGCCGATAGCCACCCAGAGGAGGAGCTTGGAGGCGAAGGGGGCGACCGGCTTCCACGCCCATTTCGGCACCGATGGGTCCGGTGTGTCGAGCGTCAGACCATTGATGATGCGGGAGCGCTCGATCGTCTCACTGGGGCCGAGCTCGTCGATCATGCGGTCCATGTATTCGACATACTCGTCGTACGTCTTCGGTGCGCTTTCGGGTTCGGCGACGCCGTAGAAGCTGTACCAGGTTCGACACTCCTGGAAGAGCTGATCCTTCTCCGCCTTGGTCATATCCGGCATGAAGTTGCCGGCAAGCTGGTACGGCATCGCGGCAAACGTCGCGTGCGCCCAGTAGTAGACCTCCGGGTTCAGCGAGTGGTAGCGCGAGCCATCCGGATGGGTGCCCTTAATGTCCTTGTGGAAGTCGCGGATCATTGATCCAACCTCGGGCCCTTCGTACACTGCGCGGATGATTGGGAATGCGGAGCGAACTAGGCGTGCGACCTCGTTATCAAACACGTTGGATTGCTGGACTAGGGAACGGCTGATGTCCCGGTGCGCGATCTGCAGCACGCCTGCGGCCAGGGCGACGAATGCGGAGCGCCAGTCGCCAAAACGGTCCCAAAGGATGGAATCCGGGCCGAGCTCGGGCAGGCCGGGTTGCGGCTCGGCGACGTGGCCCTGAGCCGCTTCCTGCGCTGCGTTGAGCCCCGCGTCGGCAGCGGACTCGTTCTTCGTCGACGGGTGGACGGTAGTCATGGTGTCTCCTTCGGGCTTGATTAGTGTGCCGCTGCGGTGGCTCGGGCGGTTCGGCGGGCGTCGTCGGCATAGTGAGAGGCGCGCTTGAACTGATGGACGGTCGCATCGAACTCGGATAGCTTCGAGCGAATGCCGCGGACGGCGCCGGGTTGCACGAGCCACTTGTCGCGCTTGACGGTCAGCGCACCGGGCCCGCGGATTTCTAGCTGTCGGGCGTAGCGGCGGGCGTAGTCGCCACGTGCTTCGAACACGGCCAAGGGGTGACGCTTGAGGCTTGAATCGGTGGGGTATGGGCCGTCGACAAACAGCGCGTTCGGCAGACCGACAACTTCCACGCCGTGGTGCAGGTAGAGGTCATCGACCGAGATGTTTGGGCGGCCGGGGACTGCGATCCACGGCGATGCCTCGCCGGTGGCGCGGACGAGAATGTCAAAGCGCTCAGTGTGCTCGCCGCCTTGTGCATCGATGAAGGTCACCTCCCACTGGCCTTCGCCTTCATCAAACGCAGCACCGGTGACCGTGGTGTGCGGGCGGAATTCCGCGCAGCCCGCCTGCACTGCCGCGGCGAGGTGGCGCGCGGCGGCAGCAGCAGAACCGTCCACCTTGGTCACCTTGAGGTACGGCGTGCGGTAGTGGAGACGCTTGGATACAGGTTCCGCATCGGGTGCCGCCAGGTGGCCGCCGATTGCTTCGCGCTTGTCAAAGAGGGCGGTGTCAAAGCCGGAGAATGCGCATTCTGCGGCAGCGGTAGCGCCAGCAGGGCCGGCGCCGATGACGGCCACTGTGGGGCGTCTGTAGGGATCAAACATTGTTGGGTGCCTTTCACAGCTGGCGACGTATGCGCCAACGAGAAGATCGATTCATGGAATTGTTCTAGATCATACAGAACGATACGGGGTAATAGTGCTCTCTCGCAAGAAAAAGTGTGTTGCAGATAACTCGGGCGACCTCCCCTCGCCCGACTACCAACAGTGCACATGCAAAAGCGGGCACCCGATGGAGGGGTGCCCGCGGATGAAGGGGGAGGTGTGCCTACTTGGGAAAGTCGAGCACTACGCGCGTCGGGTTCTCAAGCATTTGGAACGTGAAGTCGCGCTCGGAGTCCAGACCCACGTAGAAGAGCGAATCGCCTTCCGTGCCCACAGAGTTGAATGCATCAAGAATGTTGCCGGCTGCCACGCCTAAACTGCCGTGACCAACAAACTGGCGCCCCTCGGGTGTATCAACCACTGCCACCCGTCGCAGCGCAACTGGAAGGAACGCATTTCCCTTGACGGGTTCAATGTCTCCGGTGCCTTGCTGGTCCGGGGCATCTTTATACGTCATAGCTCTCTCGACAACCTCCGGGTTCCCCGAAAACTCAAAGACCAGCCGGTCGAACCCCTCATGCTCTGCCGCTCGAACGTCACGGAGGAGGACCTCGGGCATGCCCGGGTTCCAGTACCCACTTCCCGGAATGTCTCCGCCGGCCGCCTGGGCGGGCTGGTGCACCGGTGCCACCGCTGACGGTGTGACCAGCACTTTGGTCAGCGGCGTAAGCGCTACCTTGTCGCCGGGCCTGCCGGTTGTAGCCACCACACTCGCGTCGGGATCGTGGGTCTGCGCATCCGAGTCCCCCGTGACCTGTGTCGTCGATTGGATGGTAGCGGTCTCCGAGCCGCTGTCGCCCTCGTTGGCGCAACCGGCGAGTAGGAGGGAAGTCGCGGCAATGCTCGCGACGGTTCCGCGTGCCGAGCGTGTAGGCAGGCGAATGATAGGAAACGATGACATAACTGCCAGTATTTGCTTCCTGTAGCGCCCCCGCCCCGCTTACCGGGCAATATCGACCACGACGCGCGTCGGGTTCTCAAGCGTGTAGATCTTGTACCCGCGCTGGCTGTCCAGCCCGATAAAGAACTGGGAGTCGGCCTCAAAGATCGAACCCAGGTACACGTCCGCGATGTTGCCCGCCGCGACGCCCTTACTGCCCATCGCCGTGATCGGCGCGTCGGTGCGCATCATATCCCCGGCCGTACCCTGCACATTCACTTCGAGGTGCGCCGCGCCCGGCACCTCCATCACGTTCCCAGAGGCCTGTTGCCGCGGCGTATCGACGTACCCCGCCACGTAGCTTGGCAAGCCCGTCCCCGCGTACTCAAAGACGACGCGGTCAATATCGCCGTGGGAGCCCGCGCGCACATCCTGCAGTTGTAGGTCAGCCGGCTGCGGCTGCGTGACCCGGACTTGCTCCGTGCTGAACTGCCCGCCATCGCTCGCCGCGGACAGCTTCTGCGCCGGAGTCTCAGCCCGAGTTTCAGGCTGCGTCTTAGGCACCGTGCTTACCGACGCCCCCACGTCCCCCTCCGGGCGTTCGCTGGAAGCAACCTCTGCCGCAGACGTCGGAGTGGCTGCGCTCGAGGGGGTGGGAGCCTCATCGGATGACTCCGGCGAGCAGGCGGTCAGCGCGAGAGTGCAGGCGAGGGCGGCGCTGGCGACTGCGGCGGCGTGGGAGACATGGGGCGCGTGGTGCTGACGTGACTGTTGCATGGTGCCAGTATATGGGGAAGGGGAGGGTGTGGGCGTCGAGAAGCGAAATGCTACGCGCCCTCGATGAGCTGGATGTAATGGCCGTTTTGGTCGTCGAACACTGCGGCCTTGACCTCGTCTGTCGGTGGCGACGTCATCCGCGCTGAACTGGGTAAAGGGCAGGCCGTCGCGGTAGAACTCGAGCGCGCGCTGCTGGTCCTGAACACAGCGAGCAAGGACTGAAATACGCATACCCGCCAGTGTGCCCGGGCTTGGCCGCGCGGGCTAGAGTTGCGAGGGAACAATGCAAGCGGAAACGAGGAGGCCAGCATGGCGGACAAGGTGATCAAGGTCGGAGTGCTCGGAGCGAAGGGGCGCGTGGGTACCGCTGTGGTGGCCGGCGTGAACAAGGCCGAGGACCTGGAGCTGGTTGCAGAGGTCGGCAGCGGCGACTCGCTCGAGGTTCTCGCCGAGCGCGGCGCGGAGATCATCGTGGACTTCACCACGCCAGCGTCCGTGATGGATAACCTTGAGTACTGCATCAATCACGGCATCCACTGCGTGGTGGGCACGACCGGCTTTGATGACGCCCGGTACGAGCAGGTGCGCGCTTGGTGCGCCGACAACCCCGGGGTGGGCGTGCTCGTTGCGCCCAACTTTGCAATTTCCGCGGTGCTGACCATGGCGTTCGCTCGCCAGGCGGCCCGGTTCTTCGATTCGGCCGAGGTCGTCGAGCTGCACCACCCGAACAAACTCGACGCGCCCTCCGGCACTGCGCTGAAGACGGCGCAGGGCATTGCTGACGCCCGCCGCGACGCCGGTCTGGGCGCCATGCCGGACGCCACCGAGCAGCAGCTCGATGGTGCCCGCGGCGCCGACGTCGATGGTGTGAAGGTCCACGCGGTGCGCATGCAGGGTATGGTCGCGCACGAGGAAGTCATTTTCGGCACGACCGATCAGTCGCTGACCATCCGCCAGGACTCCTACGGGCGCGAATCCTTCGTGCCTGGCGTGCTTACCGGCGTGCGTGGCGTCGCAGACCGTCCCGGTCTGACCATCGGTCTGGACGACTACCTGGGGCTGTAGTGACATGGCCGTTTCCTCGCACTTGGATGTCCAGCTCATCGCTGCCTCCCAGTTCCGCGCCCCCGAGGGCGTGGCGTGGGAGGCCGACCCCACGGCCACAGACGCGGAATCGCTCGTGGAGTTTGCGGGCCGGGCCTGCTACGAGTCCTTTGACCGTCCCAACCCGCACACGGCGGCGAACGACGCCTACCTGCACCACATCCTGGACGTCGGGCACGACGCGCTGCTCGAACACGCCACCGCGACCCTGTACATCCGCGGCCTGTCACGCGCGGCGGGCAACGAGCTGCTCCGTCACCGGCACTTTTCCTTCTCCCAGCTGTCGCAGCGATTCGTGCATAGCGACGACAACGAGGTTGTCGTCCCCGACATCATCGCGGACGACGAGGAACTTTCGCGCATGTTCCTGCGCGCGGTGGACGACTCACGCTTTGTATACGACGAGCTGCTGCAGGCCCTGGAAGAAAACATGGCCTCGGAGCCGAACGCGTTGCTGCGCAAGAAGAAGGCCCGCCAAGCCGCGCGCGCGATCCTGCCCAACGCGACCGAAACCAGGTTCGTCGTCACCGGAAACTACCGCGCGTGGCGCGGGTTCATCGCCTCACGGGCGTCCGAGCACGCGGACGTGGAGATCCGCACGCTCGCCGTCGAGTGCCTGCAGCTGCTGCGCGGTCAGGCACCAGTGTTATTCAGTGACTTTTTGATCAGCGAGCTTGCCGACGGCACGCGGATGGCTACCAGCCCCTACGTGCGGTAGGGGCGGGGTTGCAGAGGGCGTCGATAAGCACTTGCGGTGACGAAGAGGGTAGTCTGTGTGCTCATGGGCACATCTATGAAAGCTAACCTCGGTGCAGAAGTCTTTGGCACCGTCTGCGTCGCAATGGTCACGCCGTTCGATTCCAACGGAGAACTTGACTGCGATGCAGGCCGAAAGTTGGCAGCCCACCTTGTAGATCATGGAATCGACTCGCTTGTCCTCGCAGGCACAACCGGCGAATCCCCGACCACCACGGTGGAGGAAAAGCTGGCCCTGCTCAAGGCGGTCAAGGAAGAGGTGGGTGACTCCGCAACGCTGATTGCGGGAGCCGGCACAAACAACACGAAAACCTCGATCGCGCTGGCGCAGGCCTCGCGCGATGCCGGGGCGGACGCACTGCTGGTAGTCACCCCGTACTACTCCAAGCCCTCCCAAGCAGGCGTAAAGGCCCACTTCACCGCCGTGGCCAAAGCGACCGACCTGCCGATCTGCCTGTACGACATTCCCGGCCGCTCCGGAATCCCCATTGCTGGGGAGACCATTGCTGAGCTGGCTGAACTCGAGACAGTGCAGGCGGTAAAGGACGCGAAAGGCAACTTCTTTGAGGCCGCCCCGCTCATTCAGAGCACAGGCCTGGCCTGGTACTCCGGGGACGACCCGCTCAACCTGCCCTGGCTGTCCGTTGGCGCGACCGGAATGATCTCCGTCGTGGCGCACGCGGCTCCGCAGGCAATGCGTGACATGGTGACAAGCTTCGAGGAAGGCGACCTCGCCCGCGCGCGGGAAATCAACGCCAACACCCTGACCGTGCTTGCTCGACAGCAAGCAGCGCTCGGCGGTGCAACATTTGCAAAGGCAGCCCTGCGACTGCAGGGCATCAACGTAGGGGCGCCGCGCCTGCCGGTGGTTGATGCAACCCCGGCGCAGCTTGAGGCGCTCCGTGAAGATATGGAAAAGGCTGGAGTTCTCTAAGTATGAACGAACCCCGTAATCGCTCCCGCAAGGTGACCCGCAAGGCGGGCCCGCCGGAGCCTGCTGAGCAGCAGCCCGCGTTCAAGGCGCCGTCCCAGCAGACCCCCAACAACGAGTCCCACGGCGACGGTCACAACGACGCCGACCACGGAAGCGGCAACGGCAAGAACGGCGGTGGTCGCGACGGTGGCCACGCCAAGAACGGCGGCAATGGCAACGGCAATGGCAACCAGGGCAACGGCCGTGGCGGCAACGGCCGCGGCAGGCGCCGTCGCGGCCGTGGTGGCGGCGGTGGCGGTGGCCGCCGCAACCCGGTGAAGTCCATGC
The DNA here is from genome assembly GCF_946902955.1 of Corynebacterium sp. Marseille-P8863. Taxonomy (NCBI): domain Bacteria; kingdom Bacillati; phylum Actinomycetota; class Actinomycetes; order Mycobacteriales; family Corynebacteriaceae; genus Corynebacterium; species Corynebacterium sp. Marseille-P8863. Next base: position 135,648 of record NZ_CAMPQC010000005.1, read on the forward strand.
AGGGCGCAGACCTGACGAAGCGCCTGCCCGCCCCGCCGAAGCCGGCGAAGGACACGCTGCGCATCTACGCGCTTGGCGGCATTTCTGAGATCGGCCGCAACATGACGGTCTTTGAGTACAACGGCAAGCTGCTCATCGTGGACTGTGGCGTGCTCTTCCCCAATTCCGGCGAGCCGGGTGTGGACCTGGTCCTGCCGGACTTCGGCCCCATCGAAAACAAGCTGGACAAGGTCGAGGGTCTCGTGGTCACGCACGGGCACGAGGACCACATCGGCGCCATCCCGTGGCTGCTCAAGCTGCGCCCGGACATCCCGATCTACTCCTCGCGCTTTACCAACGCGCTCATCGCCGCGAAGACGAAGGAGCACCGCCAGCGCCCGAAGCTGCACGAGGTGAACAAGGACTCCGAGGTGACCCTCGGCCAGTTCCGCCTGCGTTTCTGGCACGTCGGCCACTCCATCCCGGAGTGCCTGGGCGTGTCCATCAAGACCGGCGCCGGCCACGTCGTCATGACCGGCGACGTCAAGGTGGATCAGACCCCGTACGACGGCAAGCCCACCGACATCCCCGCGCTGTCGAGGCTTGGCGACGAAGGCGTGGACCTCTTCCTCTGTGACTCCACCAACGCAACGATCCCGGGTATCTCCGCTTCGGAGGCCGGCATTGAGGACACCCTGACCCGCCTCGTTGCACAGGCGAAGCAGCGCGTGGTCATCGCGTCCTTCGCGTCCAACGTGTCGCGCGTGCAGATGGCGGTCAATGCCGCTGTGGCGAACAACCGCAAGGTCGCGTTTAACGGCCGCTCCATGCTGCGCAACATGGAGATCGCGGAGAAGATGAGCCTGCTCAAGGCCCCGAAGGGGACCATCATCCCGATCGAAGAGGCCGCCAAGATGGCGCCGCACAAGACGGTGCTCATCACCACCGGCACGCAGGGCGAACCGATGGCTGCGCTGTCGCGCATGTCGCGCCGCGAGCACCGCCAGATCACGGTCCGCGACGGAGACACGATCATCCTGTCTTCCTCTCTGATCCCGGGCAACGAGGAAGCCGTCTTTGCCGTGATCAACAACCTTGCGCAGATTGGCGCGAAGGTGATCACCAACAGCGAGGCGCACGTCCACGCGTCCGGTCACGGCTACGCCGGTGAGCTCCTGCAGCTCTACAATGCGGCGCGTCCGAAGAACGCGATGCCGGTACACGGCGAGTGGCGCCACATGCGCGCAAACAAGGAGCTCGCGATCTCCACCGGTGTCCGCCCGGAGCACACCGCGCTGGCGCAGAACGGCGTGGTGGTGGACATGCACGCTGGCAAGATCAAGGTGGTCGGCCAGTACCAGGTCGGTCAGCTCTACGTTGACGGCGAGACCATGGGCGACGTCGACCCGGACGTGCTGGCAGACCGCAGCTCGCTCGCATCCGGCGGCGTTGTGTCCATCACCTGCGTGATCGATGACCGCACCGGTCAGCTGCTGGAGGCCCCGCGCGTGTCCACCACCGGTTTCTCCGACGACGACCGCGACTTCAATAAGAAGCTCGTCGAGCGCGTCGAGGGCGTGATGGGCGACCTCGCTGCAGAGGGCGAGAACGACCCGTACCGCATGGTGCAGCAGCTGCGTCGCAAGGTCTCCCGCGCGATTGAGCAGAAGTACAAGCGCGAGCCGGTCATTCTGCCGACCGTTGTGCCGATGGCCGCAGATAACCTGCCGGTTGAGGACGACGACATCGAGCTCACCCGCGAATCGCTGTAGCCGCAATTCGCTTAGCGACGCCAACCCCCTCGGCCTACAAGTTCGGACCGAGGGGGTTGCGGCGTTCCTGACAGGTGTGTATAAAAATGGTCTATGACGACCTTCACAAAGACCACCGCCGCAATGATCGCCGCCACAATTCTGCTCGCGCCCGCTGCCCACGCCGATGACGCTGACGTCGACACGGACTGGACCGGCGGACACCCGCTGCCCGAGGGCACCGAGGTGCCGCACGAGCCGGGGTATGGCTCGGCCTGGAGGATGTACGACGTGATCAAGTTCGGAGACCCGAATTTCCGCAACAGCGAGGTCCGGGGAGTGCGCGTCATCGGTGACTTTGATGCGGACCAGATGCTGTGCTCCATGAACTTCAAAGGTGGTGTGGGTACCTGCTACGTCGACGGCCAGCAGGTGACCGACTTGGGCTGGGCCACGGGCGGCAAACTCGTTACCGCTGACGCCAAGATCGCACCGTTTACTCCCATCATTCAGACGTTCGCCAGCCTCGAGCACCGGCTCTCTAGTTCTGCGAGCTAAAAGAACGCTAGGGTGGGCACCATGTCTTTAGCTTCTCGTGAACGTGAAAACCTTGGCGCCCTCCTTTTGCAGTTGGGTCCCGACGCCCCGACGCTGCTCGATGGCTGGACCACCCGCGACCTTGCTGCGCACCTGTACGTGCGTGAGCACCGCCTTCCGTGGGGGCTTGGCAACTTCTTCTCGCCGTTGGCCAAGAGGCTGGGCAAGGAGATGGACAAGGCTCGGAACCGTCCGTACGAGGACAACATTCAGGATTGGCTCGCCGGTCCGAGCAAATTCGCCGCGCCCCTTTTTGCGCCGCTGAACACGGGCGAAAACTTTGTCCACCACGAGGACGTCCGCCGCGCGCAGGGCACCGATGTGCAACCGAGGGAGCTCAGCGCCGCCGCGCAGGAGCGCCTGCTCAAGTCCGCGACCAGCTACGGCAAGGTGACGCTGCGCAAGGCGCCGGTCCCGGTGATTCTCACGCCGGAGCACCTGCCGCCCGTCACGCTGGGCGACAAGTCCGGTGTCTCGGACCAGGGCGATCGTGTCGTCCGCGTCTTCGGTGACCCGAGCGAGCTACTGCTGTGGGTCGTCGGCCGTGCCGCAGTGGCAAAGGTGCGGGTGGACAACGAGGAACTGCTCGAGGGCTACGAGATGTCCGTCGGATAGTCGGTTTCTTAAGGGGCCAATGGGGGAGTGGCTCCCCTCGATGTGGCGAGGTTTTTCCGCGCCACCCCGAGTTGCCTATGGGAAGTATGTGACTCGAGGTATTAGAGTGACAGCCATGTCTGTCAAAAATTCCGCACCACGCTCAACGCGTCCCCGCTCGAGCGGGTCGTCGACGCGGCGCAATGGCCCCGTGTCGCTGACGCACCCGCCGACATCATCAATGGTGGCCGCGGAAACTGCCGACGAGCGCGTCGGCTCGGCCACCAGCGTGGTCGGTCGCTCCATCGGCGCGGCAGCAAGCTCTGCGGCGCGCGGGGTGAGGGGCGTGTTCGGGGGCCTGTCCCGTCGCGTCAGCGGTGGCCGTGATGGCCGCGGAAGTCGCAGTGGTCGCTACGCCACCGACGAAGAACTCGACGACAGCTTTGACCCGTTTGATGATGAAGAGGAGCACGTGCAACAACGCACCCGTACGAGGAGCGCAAAGCGATCCGCCCGCCGCGGCGACGACCATAACGACTACGCCGACCACAACGACTACGACGATTATGACGATCGCGGTGAGCAGGCCGAACTCGGAGACGACGGCAAGGGGCTTCCGCGGCGCGGTCGCGACAGCATTGCTGAGCACGCGGATGCGTGGGGGCTACTCCTTATCGGCCTTGCTGCGGTCATCGGTGCATCGGTGTGGTTGGACATCGCCGGTCCGATTGGCGAGCTCATCGCCACAGTAACCCACTGGGTAATCGGCGCTGGCGCGCTCATCCTGCCGGTCCTCCTCGTCGGGATCGCCATCGCGTTGATGCTCAATGTGCGCACGCCGCGGGATGTCCGAAACCGGGTCTCGCTGGGCCTGGGCATTATCGCGGTTGCCATGCTCGGACTCGTCCACGTCTTCGCCGGCAACCCCGCTGACTGGGAGACGCGCCGCATCGCCGGCGGCGTCATCGGCGCATACACGGGCGGTCTCCTGGCCAAGGGCTTCTCCTCGTACGTTGCGATCCCGCTCCTCGCACTCGTGATCGTGTACGGCGCGCTGAAAACCACCGGTATTACCGTGCGCCAGGCGTACGACTACGTCGTCGCGCGCATTTCCGAGCTTTTCGACGCCACCAGAAACCCAAGCGATGACGACGTTGACGATGAGGACGCTGACGGCTTGGACGACGATTTGTACGGCCACGTCGAACGGGACCTGGACGACATCGCCGAAGGACGCGAGCGCCGCTACAACCGTCGGCCCGCGCAGCGACGGGAACGCCCCGCCCGATCTGACCGCGCTGACCGGTCCGACCGCGAGGAGGCGCGCCGAGAGCGTCTGCGCCGAACCCGCCCGCGCCGCCGCACGCCGATGGACAACTACCCGACGGACGAGCAGCACTCCGATCCGACCGAGGCGTTCGACCGACAGCGGGTGGACGACTTCGGCGAACCGGTCGCGGAGGCCTTCGACGCTCCTGCCGAGCCCGAGGTGCACGACGATCCTTCCCCGGCGTCTTCGAAGCGCGGCACCACCCGCGCACGCAAACACAGTGACGACGGGGAGACCAAGGTCCTGAAGCGCACCGCGGAAGCCGCGGGCGGCGTTGCGGGCGCTGCAGCCGGGGCCGCAGGCGCGGCGAAGGCTGCAGGGGCCGCAGGTTCCACTGCGGCGGCGGGCGCTGCTGCTGGCGCGGGCGCTTCCGCGGCGGGTGCCGCCGCTGAGGCAGCCGGTGACGCAGTGAGCAACTCCCGCGAAGCCGTGCGCAAGGCGATCGTCGCTCGCTCCGGTGTCGACGCGTCCGCAGTTCCGGCCTCGACCCCGAAGTCCGAGGTGGAGGCCGCGAGCGTCGACCCGGCGCAGCAGCGCGCGCGCAAGATTCAGCGCAACTCGGACTACGCGCTGCCATCGACGGACTTGCTTATCCAGGGCAGCGCTCCGAAGACGCGGACCGAGGCGAATGACCGCATGATCGAGGCGATTACGGACGTCTTCGAGGAGTTCAAGGTCAACGCCCAGGTCACCGGATTTTCGCGCGGCCCGACGGTGACGCGCTACGAGGTCGAGCTCGGCCCAGGCGTGAAAGTCTCCAAGATCACCAACCTGCAGTCCAACCTGGCGTACGCGGTAGCGACGGACAACGTACGCCTGCTGACCCCGATCCCGGGCAAGTCCGCCGTGGGCATCGAAGTACCGAACCGCGACCGCGAGATGGTCCGACTGCGCGACGTGCTCGACGCGCCGAAGGTGGCCACCGACGAGGACCCGATGCTTATCGGCCTGGGCAAGGACATCGAGGGCGACTTCATCGCGTCCTCGGTGCAGAAGATGCCGCACCTGCTGGTGGCCGGCTCGACCGGTTCCGGTAAGTCCGCCTTCGTCAACTCGATGCTGGTGTCGCTGCTCACCCGCGCGACCCCGGAGGACGTCCGCCTGATCCTCGTGGATCCCAAGATGGTCGAGCTGACTCCGTACGAGGGCATCCCGCACCTGATCACCCCGATCATTACGCAGCCGAAGAAGGCCGCGGCGGCGCTCCAGTGGCTGGTCGAGGAGATGGAGCAGCGCTACCTGGACATGAAGCAGGCGCGCGTGCGCCACATCAAGGACTTCAACCGGAAGGTCCGCAGCGGCGACATCCAGGCACCGCCCGGCTCGGAGCGCGAGATGCGCCCGTACCCGTTCATCGTGTGCGTGGTCGACGAGCTCGCCGACCTGATGATGACCGCGCCCAAGGAGATCGAGGAGTCGATCGTGCGCATCACGCAGAAGGCGCGTGCAGCCGGCATCCACCTGGTGCTCGCGACGCAGCGCCCCTCCGTGGACGTCGTCACCGGTCTGATCAAGACCAACGTGCCTTCGCGCCTCGCGTTCGCCACCTCCTCGTTGACTGACTCACGCGTCATCCTGGACCAGGGCGGCGCCGAGAAGCTCATCGGTATGGGCGACGGCCTGTTTATCCCGCAGGGTGCCGGCAAGCCGCAACGCATGCAGGGCGCCTTCGTCACCGACGAGGAAATTCAGGCAGTGGTCGACGCCGCGAAGTCCCAGGACGAGCCCGACTACGTCGAGGGTGTCACCGAGGAGAAGCAGGCAGAGAAGAAGGTCATCGACGACGACATTGGAAAGGACCTCGACGACCTGCTCGAGGCCGTCGAGCTGGTTGTCACCTCCCAGCTCGGCTCGACGTCGATGCTGCAGCGCAAGCTGCGCATCGGCTTTGCCAAGGCGGGCCGCCTCATGGACCTCATGGAGTCCCGCGGCGTCGTTGGCCCGTCCGAGGGCTCGAAGGCCCGCGAAGTGTTGGTCAAGCCCGAGGAGCTGGAGACCATCATTTGGATGATCAAGGGCGCGGACCCCGCGGAGGCACCCAAGGAGCAGTCGCTTGACGACGACGCGCCGTCGCCAAGCGACGCCCCAGACGCATCGGGCGACGACACCCGCACGGTGGAGGCGACCTACAACCCGACTGGCGGCGCGTTCTAGATGTCACACCGTAGCTCAAGGAGATTCTCGATCGTCCTTTTCGAGGAGTTCGAGCTCCTCGACGTGGCCGGGCCGTTGGAGATTCTGTCCAAGGTTGAAGGGTGGGACACCGAGCTACTCTCACCAGATGGGAGACCGGTGGGCGCGTCCCAGGGCGTGCGATTCGAGGTCGATGGCTCCTACGCGCAGAAAAGCGGCGACGTGCTCTTTATCCCCGGAGGGCTCGGGACGCGAACGCTTGCCCGTGACGAAGAATTTCTTCGAAGTCTCACCTCGATGGCGAACGGCGCGAGTGTCCTCATGTCGGTGTGTACGGGCTCGGCCTTGCTCGCCGCAGCGGGACTCCTTGAGGGATATAAGGCAACCAGTAACAAGCGGGCATTTACATGGGCCACTGGCTTCGGGCACGAAATCGACTGGCGCAAATCTGCCCGGTGGGTGCATGACCGCGACCGATGGACGTCTTCTGGAGTGTCGGCCGGGACGGATATGGCGGCGGCATTCGTCGCAGCCGAGTGTGGAGTGGATGTGGCGCGCGAGGTTGCTTCCGCTATCGAGCTCCGCCTGAACCTTGACGCTGACGAGGACCCGTTCGCTGTGTAGCCGTGACTCGCGCGGCGCACAGGGTGGTGTATTGTTGGACGAGCTTGGAGGGGAGTACCCCGTAAGCGCCTGGACCGTCAACACGGAAGCGTCGGTAAGCGATTGCCCCGGTCTGGGCCGCCCCGCGCTGGGTGGGGGAGACCTCCGGTCATCTTTGTTCGAACTCTGACCGGAGGATATGTCTATGCATGTGCCCCTGTATATCTGGCTCATCACCTCAGCGGTGATTCTCGGCTTCTTCGTCTTTGACTTCGTCTCGCATGTGCGAAATGCGCACGAGCCCACGATGAAAGAGTCCGGAGGTTGGGCCGCCTTCTACATGACGATGGCCGCAATCTTTGGCGGCATCGTTTGGTGGCTCTGGGACGCCGAGCACGGCGTGCAGTTCTTCACGGGCTACATCACCGAGCTTTCACTGTCGGTGGATAACCTGTTCGTGTTCGCCTTGATTATGGGCGCGTTTAAAATCCCTCGGGCGTACCAGCAAAAGGTGCTGCTGATCGGCATCGTCATGGCGCTGGTCTTCCGCCTCCTGTTCATCCTGCTGGGCGCGGTGATCATCGAGGCCTGGTCGGATGTGTTCTACCTGTTCGCAGCTTTCCTGATTTATACGGCGATCAAACTCGTCTACGACGAGGCGACAGACCAGCCCGACGAAGACCCGAATGACATGTTGGTGGTGAAGACGCTGCGTAAGGTCATTCCGGTGACCAAGTCGTATCACGGCGACCGACTCGTGTCGAAGACTGAGGCGGGGAAGAAGGCAGTGACCCCACTGTTTGTGGCGCTGCTGTCCATCGGTTTTATCGACGTGATGTTCGCGTTCGACTCCATTCCGGCTATCTTCGGTATCACTCAGGAGTCGTTCCTGGTCTTCACCGCGAACGCCTTCGCGCTGCTGGGCCTGCGTCAGCTGTACTTCTTGCTCAATGGCCTGCTGGACAAGCTCGTGTACCTGCCGTACGGGCTCGCGATCATCCTGGGCTTCATCGGTGCAAAGCTGCTCCTGCATGCACTGCACGAGAACAACTTGCCGTTCATTAACGGGGGCGAGGGCCTCTCAGTACCGGAGGTTGGCACCGTCACCTCGCTGGTGGTGATTGTGGGCGTGCTCGTGGTCACTGCGGTGGCTTCAATCCTCAAGGATCGGGCCGACGTGAAGGCCGGCAAGGTGGATCCGAACGAGATGAGCTACCACATCGACTATGACGACCATGGCAACCGCCGCAAGGTGGACAAGCACGGTCACCACGTCGAGTGGGTCGATGATCCGGCTACCTCCGGCAAGGGAGATCACACTGCCACGGGTTCGCGGGAGACGGATCACCTGCACGTCGCCCGCGGCGGTAAGAAGTAGGGACGAGGGGCGTCCCGGGCGGAAACGCCGGCTTACTTCTCGGCGAAGATATTGCTCACCGGGTTCCACTCGTGGACCTCGCGGGACGCGAGCGCGGACTTCTCGGTGTAGGGGTCCGCGTCCATAATTTCCTCGGCGTCCGCGACCGTGGCGGTGTCCGGCAGCTGCAGGATGATGAGTGTCTGCTCGCCGCCCGCGTACGGGCCGGAGCCGACGATCCGCCCCAGCGACAGCTGGCTGGCGATGAATTCGCGGTGGGCGGGGCGGGTGGCGTCGACAAGCGCCGTGTCCTCGCCGTAGGTATAGGTAAACGCAAAATACTTCATGGGTGGCAGTCTAGGCCACGGCGAATGGGTAGGTAGGCTGGTTTTTGTGAAGACTCAGTCCAATTGGAATCTGCCGAACGCTCTGACGTCGCTGCGAATTCTGTTTATCCCCGTGTTCGCGTGGCTTGTGCTCACGCAACATTGGTGGTGGGCCTTTTGCCTGTTCGTGGCGCTCATGATCACGGACAAGCTCGACGGTGACATCGCCCGCGCGCGCAATATTGTCACCGACTTTGGCAAGATCGCGGACCCGATCGCGGACAAGGCGCTGATGATCACTGCGCTGGTGACGCTCAACATCGCGAGCTCCTTGCCCGTCTGGATCACGGTGGTCATCATCGTCCGCGAGCTTGGCATCACGTTCTGGCGCATGTGGATGCTGCGCAAGGGCCACGTCGTTCCAGCTTCCAAGGGCGGCAAGCTCAAGACGGTGCTGCAGACCGTCGGCGTGGGCATGTACCTGTGCCCGCTGCCCGGATGGATGGACATCCCGACGCTTACGGTCATGCTCATCGCCGTCGTGGTTACCGTGGTCACGGGCGTGCAGTACCTCGTGGACGCGCGAAAGGCCAACAATGGAGCGTGAGCTCGTCGCATTGCTTATCGACGCCCCCGCCACCCTCGCCTTCTGTGAATCCCTCACCGCAGGCCTCGCGGCCGCGACCGTGGCGCAGGTGCCGGGCGCTTCCGCAGTGTTGCGGGGCGGCCTGGTCACCTACGCGACGGACCTGAAGGAGTCGCTGGCTGGGGTACCGCACGCGGTGCTGGAAGCGAACGGCCCCGTTAGCCCCGTTACGGCGCGCGCCATGGCCGAAGGCGCGCGCCGAGTCTGTGGTTCGGACTACGGCGTCGCGCTGACTGGCGTTGCCGGACCCGACCCGCAGGACGGGCACCCGGTTGGCGAGGTGTGGGTCGGCATCGCGGGTCCGCGACGGAGCTTCGCCCTGGCCGCGGGTGGCACCGAGCCGCTTCGCGGTTCACGCCAGGAAATCCGCGAGGCGGCAGTGGGCGCGGCGCTGTCGGCCCTGTACAACGAAGTCCGGGAACAAACACAAGGGGAGGACCGTTAGTACTCGTGATGGCAACTACAACTCTCGTACATGAATCACCGATGATCCGGCCCGCCGTGCTCGACGGCGCGGCTGGGCGCTCCCTCGCCCCGGAGGTGCAGGAGCGCGAGCCGCTGCTGCGCGAGGCCCTCGGCATGTCGCTGCGCGCCTACCGCGCCGATAAGGGCGTGACGCTGCGCGAGCTGGCAAAGCAGGCGCGTGTGTCCTCTGGCTACCTCTCGGAGCTGGAGCGCGGCCGCAAGGAAGTCTCTTCTGAGTTGCTCGCGGCCATCTGCACCGCGCTGGACACGTCGGTGGCGGAGCTGCTGATGGAGGTTGTGGCGAACATGTCGCTGCACTCCATTCAGGAGGAATTGGCAACAACTTCACCGGCCGCAGCGGAAGCATAACTCGGCCCAGCACACTAGAGTGTTGGATTATTAGTGTGACTGACAGGTAACGAAAGGTTCTTGAAGTATTATGGCTAACCCGTTTGCGAAGTTCTGGAACTACCTCATGGCGCTCTTTGACAACAAGATCGAGGAGAACGCCGATCCGAAGGTGCAGATCGAGCAGGCCATCGGTGAGGCACAGCGCCAGCACCAGGCGCTGTCGCAGCAGGCTGCGGCGGTGATTGGTAACCAGCGCCAGATCGAGATGCAGCTGAACCGCCGCCTGGAAGAGGTGGAGAAGCTGCAGGCGAACACCAAGCAGGCACTGCAGCTGGCGGACAAGGCCCGCGAGGGTGGAGACACCCAGAAGGCCCAGGAGTACGAGAATGCGGCCGAGGCCTTCGCCGCGCAGCTGGTCACCGCGGAGCAGAGCATCGAGGAAACGAAGCAGCTGCACGACCAGGCGCTGCAGCAGGCCACCCAGGCCAAGCAGGCGGTTGAGCGCAACGCTGCGCACCTGCAACAGCAGGTGGCAGAGCGCTCCAAGCTGCTCAGCCAGCTGGAGCAGGCGAAGATGCAGGAGAAGGTCTCGGAGACCATGCAGTCCATGAACTCCATCACCGCCTCCGGACCGAACCTGGATCAGGTGCGCGACAAGATCGAGCGCCGCTACGCAAAGGCACTCGGCTCCGCCGAGCTGGCAGAGAACTCCGTCCAGGGCCGTATGGCCGAGGTCGAGCGCGCCGGCATCCAGATGGCGGGTCACGGCCGCCTCGAGCAGATCCGCGCGGAGATGTCCGGCGAACTGTCTTCCGGCTCCAAGCCTGCCATCGAGCAGAACGCGCAGGGCGCAGCCGGCAACGCGCAGGGTGCAGCCGGTAACGGCGCGAACGTCAGCGACGACGCTGTCGCGCAGCGCATGCGTGAGCTTCGCGGCGAGAGCTAAGGGGGCGCCGGCGCGAGAGCGTGGCGCAAACGTCCCCATTGATGGCCCGGGCGCGGTTAATCTACCGCGCCGCGGGCCATCAGTGCTTCTCCGATCATGCGCGCTCGCAAGACGGCACGAATCACCAGAGGAATGCCAAACGCGGTGACGGAGAGCCCGAGCCCACGCGCCTTGCGCGCTTCCAGGACCTCATTGGCTGTAGCCAGCATGAGCGGGACGAGCCTGATCGTCAACGCGATGGCGAGGCTGATTGTGTTTACGGGGACTCCGAAGCGCTGGAGTGGCGCAAGGTTGCGATCAAGCGCGTCTAAAAGCGCCTCCACCGTGGTGGTGAGCGTGAGTAGATTCGCTGCGGCGATTGTGGACAAGAGCCCGAAGAACGTGGCGGCAGCTGAGGCGAGACCGTTTTGCCACCAGAGAAACGCGGAGAGGAACGCCAACAGGGGGAGCACTGGCAGCGCCTGCTCCGCTGCAATGCGCGGCGGGATGGCCGCCACGGCGTAGAGGGCGACCACAAGCCCGAGCGCGGCGAGTGCGTGCCACGGGCGCGTGGGGAGCAAGGTGACGGCGATGATGAAGACCAGCAGCGCGACGAACTTCGCCGTCGGATGCGCGCGGTGCAGCACCGAGTCGCCGGGGACGTAGACGCCGAGGGGGAGCGTACGGATCACGATGTCTGCTCCATGAGCTCGGTGTAGAAAGCGATCGCTTCGTCGGGGTTCCCGTCGTACGCCAGCTCGCCGTCATTGATGCAGATGACTCGGTCGAAGCCGCGCAGCATGTCCAGGTCGTGGGTGACGACGATCAGCTGCTGGTCCAGCGCGTCGAGCTCCCTGATGATGCGGCGTCGGTTCCGCAGGTCCAGGAGGGTCGTTGGCTCGTCGGCGATGATCGTCTCCGGGCGGATTACCAAGACCGATGCCAGTGCGAGAAGCTGCTTTTCGCCGCCGGAGAGTGTGTGCGGGGACGCCTCAGCCTTGTCGCTCAGCCCGAATCGCTCGAGTGCTGCGTCGACGCGGTCGCGCACTTCCTGCCGGGGAAGTTTGAAGCGGCGAAGGGAAAATGCGACGTCGTCGCGCACACGAGGCATGACGATCTGCGACTCCGCGTCGGAGAACACAAAGCCGACGCGTTTGCGAATGGCTTTGCCGTCGGTGGAGGGCGACATGGCGTCGAAAAGCACCTGCCCCTCGGACGGCGTGATAAGGCCGTTGATGAGGCGGACGGTAGTGGATTTGCCGGATCCGTTGGAGCCAATGATGCCGATGCGGCGTTCCGTGAGCGTGAGGTTGAGGGGCGCGAGCACTGTGCGGCCGTCGTAGGAGACGGCGGCGCCGCGGAATTCGATGGTGGGCATTAGCGGCGGCGCATGTCGGGGAATGCGGCGTGGACGGCGAGCGCGATGATGACCATGACGGCGATCTTCGCGGCATCGGCGGGCAGGAAGGGGACCTGGGCGAGCCATGCGGCACCGAAGGAAAGGTCGGCGCGGAGCATGAGTCCGAAGACGCCGAAGAGGTACTGCAGGGCGAGCCCGAGGTAGCCGGCGACGAGGAAGAGGATGACTCGTCCGGCTTTGGATGAGCGGAGCGCGGAGTAGGCGATCGCCCCGGCGACGGCCGCGGAGATAATGTAACCGACGAGGTATCCCGCCGTGGGGGATCCGAGGGCGTAGAGGGTGGTGCGACCACCCGCGAGGACCGGGAACGCGAGCCCGATGAGCAGGATGAGGACGACGGAGGCGGTGCCGCGGCGAGCGCCGAGGACCAGGCCGGTGAGGATTGCGACGGCGTTTTGCAGGACGATCGGCACGCCTGCGGTGCCGACGGGAATGGAGACAAAACCGAGGATCCAGAAGATGGCCGCGAAGACGGCGATGTAGGCAATGTCGACGGCGGTGATACCGGGCTTGGACCCCGCAGTGGCTGCCGGGGTGGTGTGTGTACTCATGGGTGAAACCTTAGTGAACGCTGTTCAACTCGTGCGATGCGGGGAGGGAGCGGTGCGCGTGTAGGTTAGACGGCATGCGTTTGACGGAATTTCGGCAGTTGGTGGAAGACGAATTCGGCTCGGATCGCGCCGGTTGGATTATCCAGTCCCAGGTGCTTTCCGTGGAGGGCGAAACGGCTGCAGAGATGATCGAAAGCGGGGTCGATCCGAAGGTGGCGTGGGAGCGACTGTGTGACTCCTTTGACGTGCCGCAGGAGCGCCGCCTGGGCGTAGACCGGCCTGGGAAGTAGCGCGCGGCCCTTTGTCTGCGGCGCGCTGTGTAGGGGTGGACCCACTTGTGTGTCGCGACGTGTACTCGAACACCTATGCGTGTATAGTCGTTGCGTGTCCGCGCCCTGCCGTAGAGTGCCAATCAGCGCCACAGGAGAAAAAGATTGGTGGCAGAGGGAACCGCACCCCTATGGTCGTGCGTCTAATAGATAAAGGGCGGCCATGGTGCCGCGTGCGAACCTACGAAAGACATAAAGGAGAACAACATGGCTGCGAAGAAGAAGGCTGCCGCGAATAGCGGCAACGAACGTCAAAACGCGCTCGATGCGGCGATGGCTCGGATTGAGAAGGACTTTGGCAAGGGCGCGATTATGCGTCTTGGAGACGATAACCGTCCGCCAATCCAGTCCATTTCTTCGGGCAATACTGCGATTGACGTCGCCCTCGGCATCGGAGGCTGGCCCCGCGGCCGTGTCGTAGAGATCTACGGGCCAGAATCTTCCGGTAAGACGACGGTGGCGCTGCACGCAATCGCGTCCGCCCAGCGCGCCGGCGGTATTGCCGCGTTCATTGATGCGGAGCACGCACTTGACCCGGAGTACGCGCGCAAGCTCGGTGTGGACACCGATAACCTGCTGGTTTCCCAACCGGATACCGGTGAGCAGGCCCTGGAGATTGCGGACATGCTGGTGCGCTCCGGCGCCATCGACATCATCGTGATTGACTCCGTCGCGGCGCTGACGCCGAAGGCGGAAATCGAGGGCGAGATGGGCGACTCCCACGTCGGCCTCCAGGCCCGCCTGATGTCGCAGGCGCTGCGCAAAATGACCGGTGCGCTGTACAACTCCGGCACCACCGCGATCTTTATTAACCAGCTGCGCGAGAAGATCGGTGTGATGTTCGGCTCGCCGGAGACTACCACCGGCGGTAAGGCGCTGAAGTTCTACGCCTCCGTGCGTTGTGACGTGCGTCGAATCCAGACCCTGAAGGACGGCCAGGATTCCATTGGTAACCGCACCAAGATGAAGATTGTGAAGAACAAGGTCTCGCCGCCGTTCAAGATCGCCGAGTTCGACATCATGTACGGCGAGGGCATCTCCCGCGAGTCCTCCATCATTGACCTCGGCGTGGACAACGGCATCGTCAAGAAGTCCGGCTCCTGGTTTACCTATGAGGGCGACCAGCTCGGCCAGGGCAAGGAGAAGGCTCGCAACTTCCTCAAGGACAACCCGGACCTGGCCAACGAGATCGAGGACAAGATCTTCCAGGCCCTCGGCGTCGGCGCGTACGCCAAGTCCAACAACAGCGAGGGCGATGAGCTTAGCGACGATCCCGTGGACATGGTCCCCAACGTCGACTTCGACGACGACGAAGTCGGCGACGGCACCCCGGCCGGTGCGTCCGCCGCTGACGCGAAGTAGTGGCGGGCCCACGCGATCGGGGGCCGACCCAGCCTGACCCGGAAAAGCTTGAGCGGCTCAAGGAGGCCGTCGAGGCCTACGAACGCGGCGAGGGGAGCAACCAGCTCTTCGACCGCACTCGGGAGGAGGCCCTGGCCCCAGTGCGAAAGCGGGCGCTGGGGCTGCTCGACCAGCGGGCGCGCTCCCGCGACGAGCTGCGCTCCCGCCTCCTGCGCGCGGAGTTCGAGCCACAGCTCGTTGAGGACGTTCTTGATGAATTCGAGGGGTCCGGGCTGCTCAACGACGCGGCGTTCGCCCACGAGTGGGTGCGGCAGCGCGCGAAACGGCGCGGGAAGTCATCGCGGTTCCTGGACAGGGAGTTGCAGCAAAAGGGCGTGGCTCAGGCCGATCGTGCCGAGGCCCTAGCGCAGCTCAGTGAAGCAGACGAGGAGGCCACCGCGCGTGCGGTGGCAGAGAAGAAGGCCCGCCAGGTGAGGCACCGCCCCGACGAGCGGGCCGAGTACGACAAGGTGTTGCGACGCATCGTCGGCGCGATGGCGCGCCGTGGCTTCCCCGAGGGGATGGCGCTGCGCCTGGGCCGCGAGGTGCTTGAGCAGCGTCTCGCGGAGCTCGAGGGGGAGTAGGTGGCGTGGGGCGTGGCGTCGAGAGGCGATGCCCCGCGCCTACTGGTCAGGGTTGGCAATCTTGGTGTAGTTGGGGTTGTGCCAGTCCACGTTGACGTTGTCTTTGGTTTCCAGGCCCTGGTTGTGCTGCTCGGGAACTTTGGCAAAGGGGTTGCGGCGCGCGCGACCTGCGCGAAGCTGGTGCTCAACGCGTGACGCCAAGCGGGTGAGCAGGAAGTTGATGGCGATCATGATGATTGCCACGACGATGAGCGCAGGGATGTAGTTCTTGTTCGCGGACGCGACCTGGGTGCCCGAACGGACAACTTCGATGTAGCCGATCTGGTAGCCCAGTGCCGAGTCCTTCAGTGCAATGACCATCTGAGAGATGAGCGCCGGCAGCATTGCGGCGACGGACTGGGGGAGCAGGATCTGCCACATGGTCTGCCAGTGCGACATGCCCAGGGCCTGCGCTGCCTCCGACTGCCCGCGCGGGAGCGACTTGATGCCGGCGCGGAGGATCTCGGCGATGACGGCGCCGTTGTAGAGCGTCAGCGCGATGACGACGGCCCAGAACGCGAGCCCTTTCGGAGGAACGATCTTGAATACCGCGAAGAGCTGGTACAGGAAGATCATGAGCATGAGCACTGGGATGGCGCGGAAGAACTCGATGATCACGCCGCACAACCAGCGCACCACCTTGGTTTGGGCGAGTCGGCCGAGGCCGAAGATCACGCCGAAGACGATGGCGAAGACGATGGAGAGCGCGGCTGCCTTCAGTGTGCCGAGGAGTCCAGGCAGGATGTAGGTGGTCCAGGTGTTGGCCTGGACAAAGGGGGTCCACTTTGCGGCCTCGAGCTGGCCGTTGCTGGCGAGCGTGCTCATCACCCACCACGCGGCCGCAGCGAGGACGGCGATGGTGACGGCGGTGTAGATGTAGTTGCGTTTGACGGCGTTGGGGCCGGGGGCGTCGTAAAGAACTGTTGCGCGTACGGACATTAGCGCTTCACCGCCAATCGGTCAGAAAGCCAGCCGAGGGCGAGGCCCATCGGCAGGGTGAGGATGAGGAACCCGGCGGCGAAGACGCCGAAGACGACGAAGAGCTCGTTGGCATGGAACTCGATCGTGGACTTCATCAGCAGCGATGCCTCGGCGACACCGATGACTGACGCGATGGTCGTATTCTTGGTCAGCGCGATCAGCGTGTTGCCCAGTGGCACGATCGCCGCGCGGACGGCCTGCGGGAAAATAATGAGCGAGAATATTTGCCCGAAGCTCAAGCCCAATGAGCGGGCAGCTTCGGCCTGGCCGAAGTGGACGGTGTTGATGCCGCTTCGGAGCGACTCGGCGACGAAACAGCTGGTGTACAGGATGAAGCCGAGCACCGCCAGGCGGAAGTTCTGGTCCGCGATGAACGTCGAGGAGTCCCTGCTGGCCAGTTCAAGCCCGAGGTTTTGGAACAGACCGAACGAGCAGAAGAGCACAACCAGGGTGAGTGGGGTGTTTCGCACCGTTTCGATGTAGGTGGTGGCGAGCCCGCGCAGCACACCGACCGGCGAGACGCGCATTGCCGTCAGCAGCGTGCCCAAGAGCATCGCGCCGATGGCCGAATAGACAGTGAGCCGGATTGTGGTGAAAAATGCGGGCCAAAGCTTTGGCAGCAGGTCGGCCCATAGGGCGTCCATAGTTGACTCCTCGGTGCAGTGCGGTGAATAGATTGGGGGCTGGCGCGGGGCGCGCAGGCGCGTGGGGAGCGCCTACTGCTCCAGGAAGGACAGGTCGCCCGGCTTGTCCTGCTCGACACCTACGCCGCCCTCGAGGTTTTCGTCGACGAACGTGTCAAAGGAGCCGTCCTCGTACATTGCCTTGAGCGCGGTATTGATGGCGTCGACGGTTTCGGTGTCGTCCTTGGTCACGCCGATGCCGTAGTGCTCGTTGGTAAAGTGCTCGCCGTCCTTTTCCAGCTCCACGACCTTGAAGTCACCCGGGGACTGGGCCGCGTAGCCGCCCAAAATAGTGTTGTCTGTGGTCAGCGCGTCGACGTTGCCGTTGCGCAGAGCCTCGACGCACGAAGAGTAAGTGTCGTACTCCTGGAGCTGCACGCCGGGGAGCGCGTCCTTGACCTTCTGCGCCGGGGTGGAGCCGGTGACGGAGCACAGGATGCGGCCGTCCAGGTCATCCAGGCCGTTGATGTCATTACCCTCGCTGCGCACGAGCAGGCCCTGGTGGGTGAGCAGGTAGGGGCCGCCGAAGCTCACGGCCTCTGCACGAGAGGAGTTGATGGAGTAGGTTGCGCCAATGGCGGCGACCTCGCCGTTTTGGATCAGGGTTTCGCGCTGCGCTGATGGGGTTTCGCGCCAGGTGATCTCGGGATGCTCCCAGCCGTTCGCATCGGCGATGGAATTGACCACGTAGGTCATGATTTCCACGTCCAGGCCGGTCATAGAGCCGTCTGCCTCGCGCAGGCCGAGGCCCGGCTGGTCATACTTGGTGCCCAGGGTGACGTTGCCCGCCTCAATTTGGGCGAGTAGGCCGTCGCCGCTCGCGCTCGAGGCGCCGCCGCACGCGACGAGCATGGTGGCGGTGAGTGCTGCGATGGACGTGGTTGCCAGGGCGCGGAAGATGCGGTTCATGAGTGGTCTCCTTTGGGATTGGGATGAGGGGGAGGGAAGGGCGTAGGGGTTAGTGCGGGAGGATCTTGGCCAGGAAGTCCTTGGCACGATCCGACTGCGGGTTGGTAAAGAAGGATTCTGGGTCGGAGTCCTCCACAATCTCGCCGTCAGCCATGAAGAGGATCCGGTCCGCCACTTTGCGGGCGAAGCCCATTTCGTGTGTGACTACGACCATGGTCATGCCGGATGCAGCGAGTTCGCTCATGACGTCCAGGACTTCTCCCACCATCTCGGGGTCGAGGGCGGACGTGGGTTCGTCGAAAAGCATGACCTTCGGGTCCATGGCCAGGGCACGCGCGATAGCGACGCGCTGCTGCTGACCGCCGGATAGCTGCGCCGGGTACTTGCCTGACTGGTTGCCAATGCCAACCCGGTCGAGCAACTCGTTCGCGCGGTTGACTGCGTCCGATTTGCTGTACTTGCGCACCTTGATAGGGCCGATCGTGACGTTGTCACGGATAGTCAGGTGCGGGAACAGGTTGAACTGTTGGAACACCATGCCCACGTCGGCGCGCAGCTTGGCAAGGTCTTTCCCTTCCTCAGGAAGGAGCTTGCCGTCGATGTGGATCGAGCCTTCCTCGATGGTTTCGAGGCGGTTGATCGTGCGACACAGGGTTGACTTGCCGGACCCGGATGGGCCAAGCACAACGACAACCTCGCCTCTGGGAACGGTGAGATTGATGTCAGTCAGGGCGTGGAAGTCACCGAAATACTTCTGCACGCCCTCCATGAGAATCATGGGTTCAGTAGCCTGTGTCATGCATATAACATTTAGCCGATCCAAGTGATCTGTGACATGGTTTTGTGAAACTTTGTGTAAACCTCCCCCAAACTGTGGGTAACTTGAGCGGCGCGGGCGGCGGAATTCCCGGTTATGCTGCGGGCGTTGGCGGCGATACACTGTGCAACCGTGACGCAGCAACAGAATCTTCAGGGGCAAGAAGTGACCAGCGGTGGAGCCGGTCGCACCTACGAGGTGCGCACCTTCGGCTGCCAGATGAACGTGCATGACTCGGAGCGGCTTTCCGGCATGCTTGAACGCGCCGGATACGTCGCCGCGGAGCAGGAGACCGAAGCCGACCTCGTGGTCTTTAACACGTGCGCGGTGCGCGAAAACGCGGACAAGCGCCTCTATGGCACGCTCGGCCAGTTGAAGAAGACCAAGGAAGCGCACCCCGGCATGCAGATCGCTGTCGGTGGCTGCCTGGCGCAAAAGGATCGGGACACGGTCCTGGAAAAGGCCCCCTGGGTCGATGCCGTGTTTGGCACTCACAACCTGTCGGCGCTGCCCGCGCTGCTGGACCGCGCTCGTGTGGAAGACGAGGCGCAGGTGGAGATCGTTGAGTCCCTCGAGGTCTTCCCGTCCGTGCTGCCCGCGAAGCGCGAGTCCTCCTACGCGGGCTGGGTGTCCGTGTCCGTCGGCTGCAACAACACGTGCACCTTCTGTATCGTGCCGAGCCTGCGCGGCAAGGAAGCGGACCGCCGACCCGGCGACATCCTGGCAGAGGTCCAGGCGCTGGTGGACCAGGGGGTGTCCGAAATTACGCTCCTGGGCCAGAACGTGAATGCGTACGGCGTGAACTTTGTTGATGAGGACCTGGAGCGTGACCGTTCCGCGTTTTCCAAGCTCCTGCGCGCCTGCGGCGACATTGAGGGGCTCGAGCGCGTGCGCTTCACCTCTCCGCACCCAGCCGAGTTCACCTCTGATGTCATCGACGCAATGGCGGAGACGCCGAACGTGTGCCCGCAGCTGCACATGCCTCTGCAGTCCGGCTCGGACAAGGTGCTCAAGGACATGCGCCGCTCCTACCGCACCAAGAAGTTCCTCGGAATTCTCGACGAGGTGCGTGAAAAGCTCCCGCACGCGGCGATCACCACCGACATCATCGTCGGCTTCCCCGGCGAGACCGAAGAGGACTTCCAGGGCACCCTCGACGTGGTGGAGCAGGCGCGCTTCAGCTCGGCGTTTACCTTCCAGTACTCGCCGCGGCCCGGGACCCCGGCCGCCGAGATGGAGGACCAGGTGCCGAAGGAGGTCGTGCAGGACCGGTTCGAGCGCCTCGTCGCCCTGCAGGAGCGTATTAGCGAGGAGGAGAACGCGAAGCTGGTGGGCACCGACCAGGAGCTGCTCGTCCAGGCCGACGGCGGCCGCAAGAACGACCGTACCCATCGCATGTCCGGCCGCGCCCGTGACGGCCGACTCGTGCACTTCACACCCGAGGGCAACATCGACGGCGAGATCCGCCCGGGAGACATCGTCCACGTGACCGTGACTGACTCCAAGCCCCACTTCCTCATCGCGGATTCGGGTGTGCGCTCGCACCGCCGCACCAAGGCGGGCGATAACTCGGCCGCAGGTGAGGTGCCCACCACGGCGCCGGTCGGGGTGGGCCTGGGCTTGCCGACGATCGGCCGCCCCGCCACTAACGCGGACCCCGCAACCGGCACCGCCGCAGCGGGCGGCGCGTGCGGCTGCAACTAGACTCACTGCCCGAACCACTTCCACGCACACTCATTGGAGGCCACCATGGCGCAGGCACCACACCCGGAGGACAATCGGCTCGCGGAGCAGAGCGCGGCCGCCCACACCTACAAGGGCGGCGATGCCAAGCAGGCCGCGCGCGCCGAGAAGGCGGCTGGCGCGACCATCCCGGTCAACGCGGGGTTCTGGGTGCTTGCCGGCTGCGTCGTGGTGTACCTCATTGCACTCTTCCTCCCGTTTGCGGGCGGGGTGAGCGGCTGGCAGTTCGTGGGGGTTACGGAGGCGTCGGCAAGCGTTCAGGCGAAGCTCACGGAGACCGTGTTCCTGTGGCTGTCGCTGGCCGGGCTGGGCGTGCTCACGACGGTGGCGCTGGCTACCCGCCGCTTCGTCTTCGCTGCGCCCGCGTGGATGCTCACGACGGTCGCACTGTTTGCGTCTGTGCTCGCGCTGTGGCTTCGCCGCACAAGCGATGCGTTTGACCAGGGATTTCACCACGGCCCGGGCAGCTACCTGGCCATCCTCGCGGTTGCAGTGGCCACGTTCGCCTTCATCCCGGTGATCACCCGCCGCGACGCAGCCCAGCGGGCGGCCGGTGAGCGCCGCGCGCTGCTCGACGACACCGACGACGTGGCCAAGGCCCAGCAGGAAGCCACCCGCCAGGCCCAGGGATACGCCGAGAACCCGCTGCTTATCGACGATCGCCGCGCCCGGGCCGCCGAACGCCACCGCCAGCACCCCTCGGACTAGGTGGACTGACCGGGGCCGACCCGCGCGGAGCGGAGAATCGGTACGGTGGAGGGCCAGACTTTACCTGCTCCCCACATGGAAGGACTTGTGTATGCGTTGGGTTGTTTCGATCGGCGGCGCCGTCGTCGGTGCCCTCTTCTTCGGGTGGCTGTTGCAGATGCTGGGCATCACCGGCATTCTCTACACCATTCTGGTGCTGGTCGGCTCGGCGGCAACGTCGTCCGCCGCGAACGCACTCTACCGGCCGCGCAGCTAATCCGTCTCCTCGAGCTTCTGCCAAGCTGTCGTGGCGGAGGCAGGCTCCGCGGAGAGCGCCCGCATGATGGATCCCGCAGCTGCGGAACCGGCGGGGTACGAGCAGTAAGCGGTCTCCAGGTCCTCCCACACATCCCGCGCGTGCTCGAGCGTGGCGCGAATGAGCCCCGCGCCGAGGCCGCGACCGCGATGCTCGGGCAGCACGTAGACGAGCCCAAGCTCACAGACCTTCGGGTCATCAGAAAGGTAGCGGACAACCTCGCACAGACCGGCGATCTCGCCCGCGACACGGACGATCCCGGTGAGCTGCAAACCGCCGCGGTCGGTCAGCCTGGCGCCCGCGTCAGTGATGCGCTGGAGGTCCCACTCGATGGTGTCCAGGCGCAGGTCGCCGCGCGGGTAGTCGCGTGAGGCTGCGGTAAGCAACCGGCCGAATTGCTGCGCCTCGCCCGGCGCGCCGGTGCGGTTCGTGCGGAAGCCGGGGCCCTCCACGACCTGGATGTCACCGGCCGGAGCGGGGAGTGCCGAGATGTGCTCGACCGGAAACGTCGCCTGATCCTCGCGGAACGCGGGCGCGTAGCCGAACTCCTCGGCGGTCGGAGGGGTAAATTCGCCCGGCGCGTGGGTCACCCAGATGTGTCTAGTGGGGCGCTCGAGTTGGGTCGACAGGGCGTCGACAAGCGAGAGTGCGGCACGCCAAGGTTCGTCCGGGACGGGTTCTCCTGGCAGGGGTGCGATCGCGGCGTCGAGGGTGATGTTTGCCTCGATGACGGTGAGGTCCTCGAGGAGCGGCAGGGAGACGAAGACCCACGCCTGGACGTGCTCGAGGTCGGCTGCGAACAACTCGGGGTATCCGAGGTCGGTGACGGGGCGCGGTGCGCGCGCATCCGTGAGCGCGAAGAGGTACGCAGTCGACTCAGCCGACGGCTCCAGGCGTTTCGCTATGTGTGACGCGGTGACGCCTGAGGTGGCCATGCCAGTGATGTCCTGGATGGCAAGGGTGGCGGAAAAGGCGTACGCCCCGACGACGGCGGCCGCCGCGTCGTGTGCCGCGTTGTCTGCGGCAGCGTGCGGAGTGTGGGCGTCGGGGCGGGGCGCGAAGAGTTGCGGGGCGAGCACTAGTTGTCGTTGACCGCCTTGGACGCCACGTCGGCGAACTCCTGCCATTGGGCGGCCTGCTCGCGCAGCTCTGTGGCCTTTTTCGCGTTGCCCTGTTGTTCTGCAGCCTCAGCCTGCTTGGTCAGGTCATCTGCCTTGACCTGGAACTGGTTTGCCTTGGCCTGCGCTGCCGGGTCGGTTTTGCGCCAGCGGGATTCCTCCGCATCTGCGACGCGCTGCTCAAGCGCGCTGATCTTGTCCTCGTACTCGCGGACCTTTCCGCGGGGGACGTAGCCAATCTCATCCCACTTGTCCTGCAGCTCGCGTAGCTTCGCCTTTGCGCCGCCGAGGCCCTTCGACGGGTCAATGAGCGGCTCGTACTCTGCGATCAGCGCGTCCTTGGCCTGCGCGTTCGCTGCAAACTCGCGGTCACGTTCGGCGTTGACGGCGTCGCGGGCGCCGAAGAACTTGTCTTGTGCCGCCCGGAACTTGGCCCACAGCTTGTCGTCGGCGTCGCGCGGGGCGCGTCCGGCCGCCTTCCACTCCTTCATGAGGTCGCGGTACGCGCGCGCGGTCTCGTTCCAATCGGTGGAGTCCTGCAGGGCCTCGGCGCGCACGACCAGTTCCTCCTTGGCGCGCTTGGCGGCGGCGCGGTTGCGGTCCAGCTCGGCGAAGTGGGAGCCGCGGCGACGGTTGAACGCGTCGCGGGCGCGCGAGTAGCGCTTCCACAGCTGGTCGTCCGTCTTGTGGTCGATGCCGCGAATGGTGCGCCACTCTTCGAGGATGGCGCGGATGCGATCGCCCGCGGCCTTCCACTCATTGGAGTTTTCGGCGAGCTCCTCCGCCTCCGCGGCGAGCGCTTCCTTCCTGGCGATGGCGTCGGCGCGGCGCTGCGCCTTCGCCTCTTGGGCCTGTTGGCCGGCGACGTCCGATGCCGCGATGACCGCGTCCAGGCGCGCGTCCAGGGCGTCCAGGTCGCCGATGACCGCCTGCTCGTCCAGCGTCGACTTCAGTGCCTCGGCCCGCTGGCGAAGCTGCGCGGCGTCGTCCGGGTGGGCTGCCAGGCGGGATTCGATCAGCTCGACCTCGGTGACCAGGTCGTCGAAGCGCTGGCCGTAGTGCGCCAGGCCTTCCTCCGGCGTCCCTGCCTGCCAGGAGCCGATCTGGCGCTCCGTGCCACCGCGCGTGACAAAGACCGCGCCGTGCTCATCGATGCGACCAAACTTGGAGGGGTCAGCGGTGGGCACCGCAGGCGTCTTCGGCGGGACGGGGGACGGGGTGGCAGCCTGCGGGTTTGCGGAACCAGGCACGGGACCGGGCTTGGGCGAGCGGTTCGGCATCGCGGCCGGTGATGGTTTCACGCCCGGCTTCGGAGCGGGGGTCGCCCCGGGCTTCGGAGCTGGCTTCGGTGTCTGGTCCGAGGTGGTCATTGCAGGTCCTTTCCCTACGTTCAAAGTGCCGCGCGACGCGGCTGCCAGTGCCACGCGGCGTCCGTTGTAGGGCGCTGCGTGGCGAGTGCTTCCTCAAACTTTACAGGGGTACCGGCAGCTGCGCGGCCAAACCTTGCTCCGGGAGCGGACCTCCCACCCGGTTGCGCGCCGAGCGCGCCAACTAGAGTGGTGCGGGTGAAACACAGCGCACAGGTCCTCATCATGCCGGGGTCGCCGGCCCTGGTTGACTCCCTCGCCGGGGCCCACGAACCCTCCCGGCGGGTGCTCGGCGCGATCGGCACGGCGGTTGGGCAGGCGGTAGACGCCCTCGGCGCCTCAGGTGCCCGAGAAACAGCGGCGACCATTGACATTGTCTGCCCGCGCAACCAGCAGCACTACACCGCCCATACTGGCTCCTTCGCCGCGTGGGGCGCACCGCAAGTCAGCGTCGGCGAGGGAAACTACCTGCCGGAGCTCGTCGCCCGCTACGCGCTCGCGCAACCCTCGCTGGCCGGCCGGAGCACCCGCGTGCGTGAGGTGCGCAGCCACGTGGGAGCACCTGACCCAGGCGTGCTCACCATCGTCGTGGCGGACGGGTCGGCGGGCCTGACCGAGCGCGCGCCGCTCGCGCTCATGCAGGGTGCCCCGGAACTGCACCGCGCAATGGGGCGTTTCGCCGACGGCGAGGATGTCGCGCTGCCCGAAAACTTGGAGGAGCTTGGCGTGCTCGAGCCGGAGCTGTGGTTCGAACTCGCCCGGCTCAACCGGGTGAGCAGCCAGTTGGTTGATTCGGACGCGTCGCTTGGCGTCGGCCGCTACGTTGCGCTGTGGGAGGTGGCATGACTCACGCACCCGAGAGCTCGGTCAGCCCGATCGCTGTCGTTGGCCCCACGGCGTCCGGAAAGTCCGACCTGGGCATCGCGCTCGCCTCGCACGTCGGCGGGGAGGTGGTCAACGTCGACTCCATGCAGCTCTACCGGGGTATGGACATCGGCACCGCCAAGCTCGCCCCCGACGAGCGCGGCGGCATCCCGCACCACTTGCTGGACATCTGGCCCGTCACCAAGTCCGCGTCCGTGGCCGAGTATCAGGCACTCGCCGTCGCCACCGTTGAGGAGATCATGGCGCGCGGCAAGGTCCCCGTCCTCGTCGGTGGTTCGATGCTGTACGTGCAGTCGCTTATCGACGCCTGGACGTTCCCGCCCACCGACCCCGCAGTTCGCCAAAAGTACGAGGACCGCAGGCTCGCCATCGGCACCGACGCGCTGCACGACGAGCTCGCCGCGATCGACCCCGAAGCCGCCCGCGTCATCGAGGACAAGGACCCGCGACGCACGGTGCGCGCGCTCGAGGTCATCGAGCTGACCGGGAAGCCCTTCCAGGCGTCCCAGCCGCCAAAGGACGCGCCGCCGCGCTGGGGGACACGCATCGTGGGGCTGCGCACGAACGCCGAGTGGCTCAACCCACGCGTGGAACAACGCGCGCACCTCATGTTCGAGCGCGGCCTCATCGACGAGGTCGAATCGCTCATCGGTGACGGGCTCGTCCGCGACTCCACCGCCGGGCGCGCCATCGGCTACGCCCAGGTCCTTGACATGATGGCAGGCAAGCTTTCCCACGACGAGGCCGTCGAGTGCACGGTGACCGGCACGCGCCGCTACGTGCGCCGCCAGCGCTCGTGGTTCAACCGGGACCACCGCATCGCGTGGCTCGACGCCGCGTCGGGAGAGACGCTCGAACAGGCGCTGGCCGCGCTGCGTCTAGACTCGCAACCATGACCCAGCCGCAACAGTTCATCAAAGCCCACGCGACAGAGAATGACTTTGTCGTACTCATTGACGTCGACGATCAGCTCGACCTCGCCCCCGAGCAGGTTGCCTGGCTGTGCAACCGACGTGCCGGGATCGGCGGCGACGGCCTGCTGCGCGTCGTGCGTATCGACGGCACCTGGTTCATGGACTACCGCAACGCCGACGGCTCGATCGCCGAGATGTGCGGCAACGGCATCCGCGCATTCGCCCACGTGCTCAAGGCCGAGGGCCTCGAACCCGCCGACGACTTTGACGTGCACACCCGCGCAGGAGTGAAGCGCATCCACGTCGTGCGCTTTGACGAGCGCGACGCCGTCGTTGCCGTGGGCATGGGCACCGTGCGCGCTGGGGCTGACTCGTGGGCGACCATCGGATCGCACACCTTTGAAGGCGTCGCCGTCGATGTGGGAAACCCGCACCTCGCCGCGGTCGTGCCCGGCATGACCCCTGAGGAGCTCGCAGCCATGGAGCTGTCCGCTCCCGAGTTTGACGCTGCCGTGTTCCCGGAGGGCGTCAACGTGGAGCTCCTCACCGAGGCGCGCGACGGGCAGTGTTCCATGCGCGTCTGGGAGCGTGGCGTAGGAGAGACCCGCTCCTGCGGGACTGGCACCGTCGCCGCCGCGGCCGCCGCGCTGCGTGCCGCAGGCGAGGCGGCTGGGACCGTCACTGTGCGCGTCCCCGGCGGTGCGGTGGAAGTTGCAATCAGCGAAGACTCAGTAAATTCGGAGCAAACCGCGCGCATGACGGGCCCCTCGCGTATCGTGGCGCATGGAGATGTCATCCTTCCCTGTCCTGCTGCGGACGCCCATTCTCCCTCCGGCGCGCAGTAGATGCTCCTTGAAAGTAGCCGCAATGCACCTCGCAGCCTCGTTCGCCCGTCCGCTTCACGACGATCACCGGGACACCAAGCGACCCAGTTCCCGGCGGCTCGCCAGCGCGGCGGCCCCGATGGCCGCAGTGGTTGCAGTGGCCGCAGTGGCGCCACCCGCGAACGCCGCCGATGTCGGCCCGCTGGAGGACTCAGGGCTGCTGGGCGCGCAGTCTTGCTTTGTCAGCCTCACCGAAGACGAGGCCAAGGCGTACGCGCTGTATGACACCGTGGCGTTGGAGCGGCTCTTCATCGTTGCGAGTAAAACCACGCTCACACCCGAACAACTCAAGCGCCTCGATGCGTTAGCAGCAAACGAGTCCGTGGTAGAGACCTTGATCAGCTACGAAAACTTTACCGACGTCGCCCCAGACGTCGAAGCAGAGTACGAACGCGAAGTTGCGTCGCTCGAGGACGCATACGGCCCCGATACGGCCGGAACAATCACGGACATCGTCGCAGCGCAAGCCCGAACCGACGCGTACCTGCAACGTGTGGAGTCCGGGAGGGCGAATTCCTGGGAGTTTGAGCTCTTCCCGGGAGAGACCGCAAACGCAGCGTGGGCCGAAATGGGCTACGAAGGATGGGATGAGTTCGCCCAGAACCCGGGCAAGGTTTTCTCCGCCAATGAACAGCTGGACCTGACGCAGGACCAGATCAGGAGGTTTAACGAGGAAGCACCGCGCGTCGTCGACCTCCCCGCAGCCATCGCCTACGAGCGCGCAAACGTCGCCGCGACGAAGCAGGCAGACAAGGCGTGCGCGCAGGGCGGCAACGTAACGGTCAGCTTCCCCACGGAAGCGGACGTGAACCAGCAAGGAGGCGTCGGCACGCGTCACGGCGACGGCCCTGCACCCGCAGGTGAGCCCCTGGCCGACACCGCGGCGCCCCCAGCGGTCCCGGCGAGAGCAGAAAACACGGAGCAGGCCAGCTCGGCGGGAAAGGCAGTTGCCATCGCACTTGGGGTGCTCGCCGCGCTGGGGTTCCTCGTCGGCGGCGCAGTCGCAGTCGCGCCTCGGCTGGGTATCACACTGCCGTCGCAGCTGCAGCAGTTGCTGTAGGTGGTTGCGCTCGCAGCGCTACGCGGGCCCGATTTGGCGCGCGACGCGCCGGGCGTCGTCCCACGCTTCGGAAAGCTCGAGCGCGCGCTCGTCGGCAATGCCAATGAGCTTTTCTAGCTGGAAGCGGTCAATGTCCGGGGATTCCAGGTAGCCGTCAATGCGCGCGATGAAGCGGCGCGCCGAGGAGGTGCGCAGCAGGAACTCGCTGATGGCGTGCTGCGAGACGTCGCCGTTGGCTAGCGCCGGGTAGTGCAGCGTGCGATCTGCGACGGACTGCGTGGACGTGCCGTACTTGAGATCGTCGTAGCTTTGGGATCTCCTCCATGTCGTCGCGCGCGATGCGCAGCGACGCCTTCAGCGACGCGATCTCCGGATTCGTGTCGTACCGGCGGTGTATCGCGAGCGCGAGCGGGATGAGGAGCAGCGTGAGCATGAGCCCTGGGAGCCGGAGGAAGATCACCAGCAGGACCGCCACTGCGAACAACAGAGCGCCCCACAAGGCGCGGAGTAAGTCTTTTCGTGATGGATCCACGTGCGGTCACCTCCTCGATCGGCGTGTGGGGACCATGTCAACGGGGTCAACGGGGTCACCGGAGCCGAGCGTCTGTATCCCTAGTGCCCACCGCAGCCACAGGAACCGCCACAGCCGCCACACCCGCCGCCGCTCGGAGCGGGGATGGAGCCGGCGAGCACCGCGGTACCGGCGATGACGGAGTCGCGTTGCGGGAGCTCGCCGTCCGGCAGGCACACGTCGAAGGGGAAGGCGCCATCCACGGACGCGTGGATGAAGCGCTGGCCGGTCAGCTCGGAGGTGCGGTATTCCGCGTCGAGGACGCGTGCGGAAAGCTGCGCCGCTGCGTCGGGGGTGGTGGCCGCGCCGTTGCCCACGGCTTCCGCGCCAGGGGAAGTCACGGCGCCGAGGACGGCACCCGGGTTGGCCGCCAGGTACGCGTCGGTGGAATCGAAACGCTGCTGGTCCAACATCAGTGCGGTGATGCCCAGCTCCTGCCACTGGAGCGTCGGCTCGTCGACGATCAGCGGACCCTGCGCCAGATTCACGGTAACGGAGGAAATGGTGTTACCGTGCGGATCAACAACGTCGGCCAGTGCGACGACGTCATTGAGCGGGGTGATGTGCGCAAACGTGCGCGTTTGCGACGCAAAGCCAGCGAAGGTGGCAAACGGCTCAACAGCCAGGATGTTGAGCTGCGCGCCCGACGGGTCGCCGTACTGAATCAGCTGCCCGCCACGGACCTCGCCCGTGACTTCGAGGCGGTTGGTGGCGATTGCCTGCTCGACTGCTTCCTGCCACTTGGAAAAACCGAGGCCGATCGCAGCAAGGTCCTGGTGGGCGCCGTTGCTCGCGGTGGCCGCTTGGGCTCGGGTACTCAGAGTTTCGCTCATGGAGCACAGCCTAGTCGGCGAATGCACCGGGGTGAGAACTGCGGGGTCGCGGTGGCGTCGCAAAGCACTGTGCGCACGGAATGATCCGCATGCACACGGTGTTGGAAGAAACACGTAAACTACAACGTAAGCATTCCTCGGAATGCGCTGGGCGCGCGAACCCACGCGGCCCGGAAGTTCTGACCAGAAGGACTGAATGACCTCAACGTTCTACACCCAGGGTGCTCAGGGAGCACAGGACGACCAGAGCGAGCAGGATGCGGCGCGTGATGCGCTGCTCGAGCGGGCGTTCCGGCACAACTCGCCGCAGCCCGGGGCTGACGCCCCGACGACTGGCGCGCTCGACTTGGAGGAGCGCAACTCGTTCCGCAGGGTGACACAACACACCGAGATTCGGACTGACGAGCTCGAAGACGACTACGAAGTTGAGTACCGCAAGCTGCGTCTTGAGCGAGTGATCCTCGTTGGCGCGTGGCTCGAGGGCACGACTGCGGAGATGGAAGCGAACATGCGTGAGCTCGCCGCGCTGTCGGAGACGGCGGGCGCGGAAGTCGTGGAGATGATCTACCAAAAGCGCGACAAGCCCGACCCGGGCACCTACATCGGTGCCGGCAAGGTCGGGGAGCTGCGCGAGATCGTGCAGGCATCCGGCGCGGACACGGTGGTTTTTGACGGTGAGCTCTCGCCCTCGCAGATCGTGGCGCTGGAGGAGGCGCTGAAGACCAAGGTCATCGACCGCACCATGCTCATCCTGGACATCTTCGCCCAGCACGCGAAGAGCCGAGAGGGTAAGGCACAGGTCTCGCTGGCGCAGATGGAATACCTGTTCTCGCGCACCCGTGGTTGGGGCGGCAACCTGTCCCGCCAGGCGGGCGGCCGCGCCGGCTCCAACGGGGGCGTGGGCCTCCGCGGCCCTGGTGAGACTCGCATTGAGGCAGACCGTCGCCGCCTGCGCGCGGACATGGCGCGCTTGCGCCACGAGCTGAAGGGGATGAAGACGGCGCGCGAGGTAAAGCGCGCGCGGCGCCAGCGTTCCACCACGCCCAAGATTGCCATCGCTGGCTACACCAACGCGGGCAAGTCCTCGTTGATTAACGCGATGACGGACGCGGGCGTGCTGGTGGAGGACGCGCTGTTTGCCACCCTGGACCCCTCGACGCGGCGTGCCCAGCTGGCGGACGGCCGCAATGTTGTCCTCACCGATACCGTCGGTTTCGTGCGCCACCTGCCCACGCAACTGGTCGAGGCGTTCAAGTCCACGCTGGAAGAGGTCACGAACGCGGATCTCTTGCTGCACGTGGTGGACGGCTCGGACCCGTTCCCGCTGAAGCAGATCAAGGCGGTCAACGAGGTCCTGGCAGAGATTACGCGCGAATCCGGCGAGGAAATCCCGCCGGAGATCGTCGTGGTGAACAAGATCGACGAGGCTGACCCGCTTGTGCTTGCAGAGCTGCGCCACGCCTTCGATTCCTCCGGCCACGATGTTGTCTTCGTCTCCGCCCTTACCGGCGAGGGCATCCCCGAGCTGGAAGGCAAAGTCGAGTTGTTCCTCAACACCCTCGACGCCCACGTGGAGATGCTCGTCCCGTACACCCGCGGCGACGTCGTCTCGCACGTCCACGAGGAGGGCACCGTGCGCCGCGAGGAGTACGAGGAGCAGGGCACGCGTATCGACGTCCGTCTGCCCCAGGTGCTCGCCGACCAGTACGCGGAATTCGTAGTCGCGTAAGCGGGCGAGTGCCTGCGTAAACGATTGGGACCAGCTAGGTACACCTGCCTAGACTGCCAGGCGTGAATACTTCGTATGGTTGGTCCCTGCACGGCGACGGCCGCACCGTGAAACCCGGTGCCGTCGTCGCACCCGACGAACGGCTGAGCTGGCCGCGCACCATCGGCATCGGCATGCAACACGTCGTGGCTATGTTCGGCGCGACCCTGCTCGTGCCGACCCTGACCGGGTTCCCCGTCAACACGACACTGCTCTTTTCCGGGTTGGGCACGATCCTCTTCCTGCTGATCACCCAGAACAGGCTGCCCAGCTACCTTGGCTCCTCGTTCGCCTTCATCGCGCCGCTGTCCGCCTCCCAGCAGTACGGCATCGGCGCGCAGCTGGGCGGGGTGCTGGTGACAGGCTTGCTCCTCATCGCCGTCGGCGCGGTCGTGCACGTGGCCGGCAAGCGCGTGATCGACGCGGTCATGCCGCCCACCGTCACCGGCGCTATCGTCGCCCTCATCGGCTTCAACCTCGCGCCGACCGCGGTGAGCAACGTCCAAGCACAGCCGGCCGTCGCTGGCGTGACCCTCGCGGCGATCGTGCTGATCACCGTGGCGACCCGCGGGATGATCTCGCGCCTGAGCATCCTGATCGGCGTGATCGTGGGCTGGGCCTACGCCGCAGCCACGGGCGGGCTTGCCGACGACGCCCTGGACACCATCGCCGACGCGCCCCTTATCGGCCTGCCGCAGTTCCACTCGCCGGAATTCCACCTTTCTGCCATCCTGGTCACGCTGCCCGTGATGGTGGTGCTCATCGCCGAAAACGTCGGGCACGTCAAGGCGGTCTCCGAGATGACCCACCGAGACCTGGATAACCTGCAGGGCAGGGCGCTTATCGGCGACGGCATTGCCACCACCCTCGCCGGCGGTTTCGGCGGCTCCGGAACGACCACGTACGCCGAAAACATCGGCGTGATGGCGGCGACGAAGGTGTACTCCACGGCGGCGTACTGGGTGGCAGCGTGCTTTGCCATCGCGCTGGCGTTCGTGCCCAAGTTCGGCGCCATCATCTTCACGATTCCCGTCGGCGTTCTCGGCGGCGCGTGCCTGGTCCTGTATGGGCTCATCGGCATGCTGGGCGTGCGCATCTGGCAGGACAACAACGTGGACTTCACCAACCCGGTCAACCTCACTGCCGCCGCGGTCGCGCTGATCGTGGGCATTGGCAACCTGTCCTTCACCGTCGGCTCCGTGACGCTCGAGGGGATCGCCATCGGGTCTGTGGGCATCATCGTCGGCTACCCACTCATGCGGTGGCTGTACAACTCGGTCGGGGAGGGCCAGTACCGGTAAGGAGGGGATTACGGGGGCGTCGATAAGCACGAAAGAGCCCCTGGGCCTTCACGGGGAAGGTGCCAGGGGCCTGAAGTTGTGCGATCGCGCGGAGGCTACTCCTCGTCGAGGTTCTGCTCGATCAGCGCGGCGATCTTCTCAACGGCGTCGGCGTTGTCGGAGGTGATGGTGACCTCGTCGCCGTGCTCCGCGCCCATCGCCATAATCATGAGGGAGGACGCGGCGTCAGTCTCGTCGTCCTCGTCGCCACCGACGAGGGTCAGGATGATCTCGTCATCAAACTCGCCTGCGGCGTCGGAGATGATCGTTGCCGGGCGTGCGTGCAGTCCGACGGTGGAGCCAACCTTGACGGTCTTGGAAGCCATAATGAGGTCCTTTCGAAAATACTTTGGTTGAGTGCTGATTTACTGGGTACCAGTGTAGGCACCGGGTTGGTTATGCCGCTACCTGCTGCGCGCCCGCCGAAGCGGTGTTTTCCTGCGCAGCCTTGTCAACAGCGGCCTTCTGGATTTCCTTGTTGGGCCAGAAACGCTTGATGGCAATTACGGCCAACGTGGCCACGAGTACGCCCGCGGCCAGCGCGATCACCATGCCCCACCACGGGTCGTAGGCGAAGATGACAAACACGCCGCCGTGCGGCGCCTGGCATCCCACGCCCAGGCCCATGGAGACCGCGCCCGCGGTAGCGCCACCCAGCATCATCGCGGGGATGACGCGGAACGGGTCAGCTGCTGCGAACGGGATCGCTCCCTCCGAGACGAAGGACAGGCCCAGGAGCCACGCGGACTTGCCGTTCTCCTGCTCGGCCGGGGTGAACAGCTCCTTGCGCAGGAAGGTCGCGATGGACAGCGCGATCGGCGGTACCATACCGGAGATCATGACGGTCGCCATGATCTCGAAGCTGGCGTCCGTGCCAGCGGACAGGCCCGCGGTACCGAACAGGTACGCCGCCTTGTTCACCGGGCCACCAAGGTCAAAGCACATCATCAGGCCGATGATGATGCCAAGCAGTATTGCCGACGACCCCGTCATGGACGACAGCCAGTCGGTCAGCCCCAGCATGAGCGCCTCGAGCGGGCGGCCCAGCAGGAGGAACATCAGCAGGCCGACGATCAGGGAGGTCAGCAGCGGGATGATCACAACCGGCATGAGCGAGCCGAGCCAGCGCGGCACCTTCCAGGTCTGGATCCAGTACGCGATCACGCCGGCGAGCAGGCCGGTGACCAGGCCGCCGATGAATCCGGCACCAACCATGACGGAGATGGCGCCGCCGATGAAGCCCGGTGCGATACCGGGGCGCCCTGCCAAGCCGTAGCCGATGTAGCCGGAGAGGGCCGGCACGACGAACTGCATGCCCATCTGGCCCGTGGCAAAGAGGACGGCGCCGAGGTAGAGCGCCCACCCGGAGCGCTCAAAGGTTGCCGTGACACCGTCAACCGTCACCTCGTGGCCCGGCAGATCCCACGGCGTGAACTGGGTGACCAGCGCCTGCCAGCCGTTGGCCATGTCGTAGCCGCCGAGCAGGAAGCCGAGCGCGAGCAGGAGACCGCCCGCGGCGACGAACGGCACCATGTAGGACACGCCGGTCATGATCGCCTGCTGCAGGCGCTTTGGCCAGCTTTCGCCGGAGGAACCGGTTGCGGAGTCCTCGCCGGCGGACTCGGAGGCGGCCGCGACGCGAGGGGCCTTCGGGTCCTTCGCCGCGGCGATGGCCTCGTCGATCATCGCATCCGGTTCGTTCACGCCGCGCTTGACCGGGGAATCCACGACCGGCTTGCCGGCAAAGCGGCCCTTGTTTCGCACGGCCACGTCGTGGGCGAAGATGACTGCGTCGGCGCTGTCAATGAAGGACTGCTCGAGCGGGTCGCCGCCGGACGACCCCTGCGGCTCCACAATGAGCTCGACGTTGTCGCGTTTTTCGGCTGCCTGGGTGAGCGCGTCAGCTGCCATGTAGGTGTGGGCAATGCCGGTCGCACACGAGGTGACCGCAGCGATGCGGATGACGTCCTGCTTCGCGCCGGAAGTGCCCGCGGTACCTGCAGCGCCCGCGGTGACGGCCGTGCTGCTGGCGGCTGCGGCGCCATCGGTTGTGGCCGGTTTCGGCTTCTTCTTTTTCGGTTCGGCGTTGACGACCTCCAGCACGGCGTCGACAAGCTCCTGCTCGGTGCTGGCGTTGCGAAGCTTCTCCACAAAGTCACCGCGGACCAGCGCGCGGGCCAGCTTGGACAGGATTTTCAGGTGTTCCTTGCCGCCGTCCTCGGGGGCGCCGATGAGGAAGACCAGCTCGGCATCGCCGTCGGGGCCGGAGAAATCAACCGGATTGGACAGGCGCGCGAAGGCAAGGGTGGGCTCGTTGACCGTAGCGACGCGGCAGTGCGGGATGGCCACACGGCCGTTGACACCGGTGCCGGCCTTCGCTTCGCGGGCAGTCGCCGCTTCAGCGATGGGGCCTGCGTCGGTCGCGCGCCCGGTGGCTTCTATGAGCCCGGCAAGGTGTTGGATGACGTCCGCGGGCGAGGAGCCGAAGTCCACGTCCAGCCTGACCAGGTCAGGTGTGATGAGTGGGGAGTTCATAGGAGTTCCTACTCTGTAGCGAAGGATATGGGTATTGAATTAGTTGGAAAGACTGAAGACTTTGGTGCGCTCGACGTCCAGGTCGGACGGGGAAGGAATCCCCGTGCCCGGCATCGAGGCAGCGGCCGAGCCGTAGGCCACGGCCCGGCGGAGGCAATCCGCGGGCTCGAGGCCCTCGACTCGCGCCATCACGTAGCCGGCGAGCGAGCTGTCGCCCGCGCCAACGGTGGAGCGAACGGTGATCGGGGGAGCGGAGGCCGCCCACGCGCCGTTGGCCGTGACCAGGCACGCGCCGGCGCCACCGAGCGTGACCAGCACCTCCTGCACACCTCGTTTCACGAGGGCGCGCGCTGCGGCGATGATGGCATCGTACTCGCCGCGCTCGGCGGCGGCCTCGAGCTCGTGCCCGTCCGCGCCGGTGAGCTGGGCCAGCTCGAACGAATTCGGTTTCATGATGGTCGGTGCCGCACCGTCGAGCTTGCGCCCGAGCGCCTGCAGCGGCGCATCCGACGTGTCCACAGCAATGACAAGATCCGGCGAAGCCTTGCGCAGGGAAGCGACAAGCTCGGCGTACCAGTCCGGCGCCGCACCAGGCGGCAGCGAACCAGCCAGCACTGCAGCGTCGGCGCTTCGTGCGTGGTTGAGCAGTTGCTTTTCGACGCCACGCTGCTCCTCACCCGACAACTCGGCACCACGCTCGTTGATCTTGGTGGTGGTGCCGTCCGGCTCGGTGAGCGCCGTGTTCGTGCGCACGTTGCCCTGGATGGGCACTGGTGCGAACGGGATGCGCGCGCGCTCGACAGCGCTGATGAATGGGTCGTGTGATCCACACGGCGCGATCGCGAGGGTCTCCTTGCCAGCCAGCGCAACAGCGTTGGCGACGTTGATGCCTTTACCCCCGGCTTCGCGTCTGGCATCGGTGGCGCGGACCACTTCGCCGCGCGCCACGGCATCGACGTTGAGTGTGGCGTCGATGCTCGGGTTCGGCGTTAACGTGATGATCATGGATTCGCTCCCTACTGTTGATGTAGTGGGGTGAGGCACGAGAGCGCCCCTACGCAGCGAGTCTGTTGGCGATGCCGGGCACTAAGCGCCACCCCCCCCAAGTATGTCCGAATAGGTGTGATTTTTCAACCATTCGGAAGCGATCTCACACGAGTGAGCGGGAAAACGGGCTTACTCGGACGCGGTAATGACGTCGACGCCGTGTGCGACGAGTTCATCGATGAAGGACTTTGGCGCCTCCGAGTCGGTCACCAGCACATCGACTTCGCTCAGGCGGGCGAAGCTCACCAGGTAGTCGTTTCCGAGCTTGGTCGAGTCGCACATCGCCACCACCTTGTGCGCGTTTGTGACCATCGCCTTCTTGATCGCGGCCTCTTGGGGGTCGGCCGTGGAGAGCCCGTGATCAATGGTCAATGCGTTGGTGCCAATGAAGGCGACGTCGGCGCGCAGAATGGCGATGGAGCGAAGCGCGATGTCTCCGACGACCGCTTGGGTGATCGCACGAACGGTTCCACCCAGTAGCTGCACATTTTCCAAACCCGCGCTTGCCAGGTCGAGGGAGGTGGGCAGCGAGTTGGTCACGATGTGCCAATCTTTGGCCGAGGGGTGCTTGGCAATAATCTCGGCCAGACCATTGATGGTTGTGCCAGAGTCGAGGAAGAGAGATCGGTCCGGCCGGTCCGGGAGGAATTGGAGCGCTGCACGGGCGATCGCCATCTTGGCCGTGGACGCGGCGCGATAGCGGGCTTCAAGCGGAAACTCGGTGGTGAGAAAGGATTGGCTCGCTACGGCGCCACCGTGCACGCGGTGGACAATGCCCTCATCATTGAGCACAGCCAGGTCGCGACGGATCGTCTCCGCGGTGACTCCAAACTTTTCGGCCAGCTCAGTGACATTGACTCGACCTTCAACCGCGGTGAGGGAGGCAATTTGTCGCCGGCGTTCTTCTGCGTACACGGCGCTCCTTCAGTATGTCGGGATGTAAGACGGGAAAACGTATACCTGTCATTGTCGCATTGATTGGTGCCCGATTGGTTGTTGTTGTGCCCGACTCCCCCGAAGCGGGGGCAGCACCCGCCACATATCCGGAAATCGTCACAGTGGTTGAAGGTGATAAGCGGAGGTGAGCTACAAACAAGAAAAACGCCCGCGCGAGGGATCGCTGCGGGCGTGTGTTCAGGGTGGAGGTGCTACATGGTGCGGAACACGGAGACGACGCGTCCCATGATTTCCGCATTGGTGCCGTCAATAGGCGAGTAGGCATCGTTGTGGGGGAGGAGCCACACGCCGCTGGAATCCTTGTGGAACTCCTTCACCGTCGCCTCGCCGTCGAGCAGGGCTGCGACGAACTCTCCCTCCTCTGCCACGGGCTGGGAGCGAACGACGACCCAGTCGCCGGGGAGGATGCCGGCATCGCGCATCGACTCGCCGACGACCTGCAACATGAACAGGTCGCCGTCGCCGAGAAGATCCTCCGGCATCGGGTAGTAGCTCGTCACGTTCTCCTCTGCGAGGATCGGCGACCCGGCGGCAATCTGGCCGACCACTGGGATGTAGCGCGGAGTCGACGCATCCTCCGGCACGTTTGTGTCCGTGCTCGGCTTCGGCTTCTTGCCGGGTGCGTCGGGGAGATGGCGCAAGTCGACCGCGCGAGGCTTGTTCGGGTCGCGGCGCAGGAAGCCCTTCTTTTCAAGCTCTTTGAGCTGGTAGGCGACGGACGAGGTGGACTGCAACCCAGCTGCGTCGCCGATCTCGCGAATGCTTGGCGGGTAGCCGCGAAGGACGACGGCGTCCCGAATTACTTCCAAAATTCGCCGCTGACGATCAGACAGCGTCGAGATGTCCAAATCCTTGGCATCAGCCTTTTTGCGGGCCATGAGGTGCTCCTTTGATGGTGACTGTGTGTGAGTTTATTCGCGCTAACTACGCACTGCACAACCTACCAGATCGGGCAAACATGTTCGAGTTCTCAACCCGCCCGCTAGACAAGCTTTGACGTGCCTGCTATAAATCGAACATGCAACCGACATCGAACGCCTGAACGGTATTCCGTTCGACAGTGTTGGTTCGGTTCGTAAGATTGCGGTGAACGTGAAAGGAATGAACTCATGACGATGATGCAAAATGGTACTTACGGTGCTTCTACTACTCGCTTCGAGGTGGCTTCCATGCCGGCTCGTGCTGACGAGTGGGACATTGAAACCCGTGGTGTTCGGCGGTGTGGGGCTGAGCATGTTCGAACGCTCAGTAATTCGATAATGGCCGTTGATGTGGGGAGGGGTGATCCGGCGCAGTGGCCAGACCGAGCGGACGATCGGTTCGAATCCCACCGCGAAAAGCGCGAGAGCGTGCTCGTGGGACTGGGCTTGAGCGCCGCGCTGGTGATCGGGTCGATCGTGGGCGGTGCGTTCTCGGACGACACCGCGTCGATGAGCCACCAAGTCTCCGCCCAATACGTCGCTGGCGCCCGCTAGGGAAGCGGCGCGGGGGACGGTACATTGAGGAGGCAAGCCCGGGCGCACGTCCCCGGGGCGTACCCAGAACAGCGAGGAGCGGGAGCCTGCAATGTACTGTCCGTTTTGCCACAACGATCATTCGCGCGTGATGGACTCCCGCATCATTGAAGGAGGATCAGCAATCCGCCGGCGTCGTGAGTGCACCGAATGTGGGGGGCGATTCACCACCGTGGAAAAGGCAGTGCTGACGGTGGTGAAGCGCAACGGGATCAGCGAGCCGTTTGACCGTGACAAGCTCATCGTCGGCGTGCGGCGTGCCTGCCAGGGGCGCGACGTGTCGGACGACGCGCTCAAACGACTCGCGCAACAGGTCGAGGAGATCGTGCGCTCCCACGGCAGCTCACAGATCCCCGCGCACGAAATCGGCCTCGCGGTGCTCGAACCGCTCCGCGCGCTTGACGAGGTCGCCTATCTGCGCTTCGCGTCCGTGTACAAGTCGTTCGAGAGCGCCGACGACTTCGAATCAGAGATTCGTCTGATGCGGCGGCGCGACAAAGAGGACTTCTGAGCCGGTTGAGTCTGTAGCTCACGCCGCTAGGTCAGCTTGTCTACCATCTTCTCAATGCGCCGCGCGCTGACCGGCTTCGGCGTGCCAAGGCGCTGCGCGAAGACGCTCACGCGCAGTTCCTCAATCCTCCACAACACGTCCTTGTAGGCGCGAGTCTTTTCCCGCCCGGCGGGGAGCTTGGCCAACTTGGCGGCAAGGTACGACTTCGCGCCGTCGACAATTGCCTGCCGGTCCGCATCGCGGTCGGGATCCACGCGCATGTCCTCAAGGCGAATCCGGATAGCCTCGATGTAGCGCGGCATGTGCTGGAGGTGGGTCAGTCCGTGCCTGGTCAACGCGTTGCGGGGGAGGTAAAACTCGAGCTGCGAACGCATGTCATCAATCGCGGGACCTTCCCATTGCGACAGCTCCTGCGCCATGTTCGCGTACGCGACGAGCCCAGGGGCGATGCCCACCACCATGCGCCGCACCGCGCCAGGAACTTCTGGCGACACCTTGGCCACGAGCGCCGAAAACTCCTCCGGAGTACGCACGGGGCCGCCGTGCTGCATCATCAGGTCGCGAATCGCGGCCACCCGCGCATCCTCCACGAGCCCCTTCGCGCCACCGTGCGGGTACTGGTCCACCGCCACCTTCTGTCGCAGCGGCACCCCCTTGGTCATCTGCTGCGCAGACACCGAAATCTCGCGGATCAGCAGCGTGAGGGTCGCGGTGACCATCGACGCGTCCGCGGCAGCCTTCGTTGGGAAGACCGTGACGCGCACGCCGTCGCGGGTAGCCTCCAGCGCGGGGAACGCGTCGACGCTATTGCCATCAATGGTGGTTTGCACCGTCGCCGGCACCTCGCCCAGGGAGTCCGCCGTCCACTTCGCCACGGCCTTGGACTCCGCCGCCCGGCTCGCCTTCGACACAGACGAGCGGATCTTGCCCGCCTGCCGCTTCTTCAGCGCGGCAAGGTCCTTGTCGTGGTCGACGACCTTCCCGCGCTTGTCAATTGCGGCGTACGTCATGGTCAGGTGCGCCGGGAGTCGAGTCGGTGAGAAGTCTGACCCGTTGACCCCGGAGGCCCCCAGTGACTGGAGGGCGGACGCGAGGGCGTCGACAAGCGGCTGCCCGTCTTCGAGGAGGGGCAGGGCGCGCTGCGCGAAGTCGGGCGCGGGGACGACGGTGGTGCGAATGGCCTTGGGGAGCGAGCGGATGAGCTCGGTGATGAGCTCCTCGCGCAGGCCAGGCACAAGCCAATCGAAGCCGTCGGGGCTTAGGCCTGCGAGCAGCGGGACCGGGACCTCGACCGTGACGCCATCGAAGGGGTCGCCGGGCTCGAACCTGTAGCTCAGGTCGTAGTTGATCGATCCCTGGCGCCACGTCTCGGGGAAGGCGGTGGCTGAGGTGTCGGTGCCGGCGTCGTCAAGCAGCGATTCCGGGTCGAAGTCGAGGAAGTGCTTGTCTGTGCGGCGCTGCTTCTTCCACCAGGAGTCGAAGTGCCGCGCGGTGGTCACGTCGGCGGGCAGCTTGGCGTTGTAAAACTCGAACAGCGTGTCCTCATCGACCACGAGGCCGCGGCGTCGGACCTTTTCCTCCACCTCGGAGGCCTCCGCGAGCAGGGCGTCGTTGTGCTCGATGAACGTGTGGTGGCGGTTCCAATCGCCCTCCAGCAGCGCGTGTCGGATGAACATGCTGCGCGCTGCCTCCGGATCCACCTTGTGGTACGGAACGAGCCGGTCGCGCACAATCGTGACGCCGTAAAGCATGGACTTCTGGTGCACCATCGCCGCGGAGCGCTTGCGCGACCACACCGGTTCGGAATAGCTGTGTTTGAGCAGGTCTTTCGCGGCGCGTTCCACCCACTGCGGCTCGATCTTGGCCACGTCGCGGGCCCACAGCCGCGAGGTCTCCACCAGTTCCGCGGCCATGAGGAACTCCGGCGGCTTCTTGCTCAGGCTCGAGCCGGGGAAGACGAGGAAGCGGGTGCCGCGCGCGCCCTGGAACTCCTTTGAGTTGCCGTCGCGCGCGCCAATGTTTGACAGCAGGCCAGTGAGCAGCGATTTGTGCACGGCGTCGGCGTCTGCTTCGCCGTCGGCTTGAGTGCTTTGCGACGCCCGCACAATCCACCCCAACTGCTTTTCCACATCCCGCAGCTGCCGCACCAGGTCATACCACTCGCGGATGCGCATGTAGTGCAGGAACTCGCGCTTCATCCGTTTGCGGAACGCGTTGCCCGACAGCTCGTCGCGGGACTCGTTGATGTAGTCCCAGAGCTTGAGCACGGAGAGGAAGTCGGACGTCTTATCCTTGAAGCGTGCGTGCGCCTGATCCGCCTGTGCTTGGTACTCCAGGGGGCGTTCGCGCACGTCCTGGATGGTCATGCCGGCGACGATCACGGTGACGCGATCGAGCACGCCAAGGGTGTTGGCCTCGACGAGCATGCGCGCCATGCGCGGGTCGACGGGGATGCGCGCGAGGTCGAGGCCGATGTCCGTCAAGACGGGGGCGCCGCTGCGCTCCTTGTCGGTGATCGCGCCCAGCTCGTGGAGGAGCAGGAGACCGTCGCGCACTGCCTTGTGG
This sequence comes from Corynebacterium sp. Marseille-P8863, assembly GCF_946902955.1. Classification (NCBI taxonomy): domain Bacteria; kingdom Bacillati; phylum Actinomycetota; class Actinomycetes; order Mycobacteriales; family Corynebacteriaceae; genus Corynebacterium; species Corynebacterium sp. Marseille-P8863. Next base: position 177,034 of record NZ_CAMPQC010000005.1, read on the forward strand.
TCCGGCGGCTGGATAAACGGGAACTCGGAAATGTCGCCGAGGCGCAGCGAAATCATTTGCAGGATGACGCTGGCCAGGTTGGTGCGCAGGATTTCCGGGTCGGTGAACTCGGGCCGCGCCTCGAAGTTTTCCTCCGAGTACAGGCGGATGGCAATGCCGTCGGCGGTACGTCCGGAGCGGCCCGATCGCTGGTTCGCGCTGGCCTGCGAAACCTCCTCGATGGGCAGGCGCTGTACCTTCGTGCGGGTGGAGTAGCGAGAGATACGGGCCAGCCCGGTATCCACCACGTAGTGGATCCCCGGCACGGTCAGCGAGGTCTCCGCGATGTTGGTGGCCAGCACGATGCGGCGGCCGGAGTGCGGGGAAAACACGCGGTGTTGCTCCGCGTTGGAGAGGCGCCCGAACAGCGGCACGACCTCCACGCCGCGCCAGTGCTGCTTCTCCAGCGCCTCCATGCAGTCGCGGATGTCGCGCTCTGATGAGAAGAAGCAGAGGATGTCGCCCTTGCCCTCGCCCATGAGCTCCTTGCAGGCATCGACGACGCCGTCAATCATGTCGATGTCCACGTCTTTCGTGCCCGACTTCGTCTCCACTTGCTCGACGAGCGGCCGGTAACGGATCTCCACCGGGTAGGTGCGGCCCGAGACCTCGATGATTGGCGCGGGCGTGCCGTCTGCGGCCGCGAAGTGCGCGGCGAAGCGCTCCGGGTCGATCGTCGCCGAGGTGACAATGACTTTGAGATCCGGCCGCTTCGGCAGGAGCCGCTTGAGGTATCCGAGGAGGAAATCGATGTTCAGGCTGCGCTCGTGGGCCTCATCGATGATGATCGTGTCGTAGGCGTTGAGAAAACGGTCGCGCTGCATCTCCGCGAGGAGGATGCCGTCCGTCATCAGCTTCACGGCGGTAGAGTCCGACACCTTGTCGTCGAAGCGGATGGCGTAGCCGACGGTTTGACCAATTTTTTGCCCCAGCTCGTCGGCGATGCGCTCGGCCACCGTGCGCGCGGCGATCCTGCGCGGCTGCGTGTGTCCGATCAGCCCGCGTCGCCCGCGCCCCATCTCCAGCAGCATTTTCGGGATCTGCGTGGTCTTGCCCGAGCCCGTCTCGCCAGCGATGATCACGACCTGGTTGTCGCGGATCAGCTCCATGATGTCGTCGCGCCGCGCGGAAACGGGCAGCTGCTCGGGGTACTCGATGGCGGGCACGAGGGCATTTCGCTTCTCGACGCCACGCGCCGCCTCCGCAATGTCTGCCCCGATCGCGGCGAGCGCCTGCGGCGCCTTGGCCTTGGAAAGCCGCCGCCGGAACCCGCGCTCCTGGTTGATCGGCACCGAGTCGAGCCGACGGTACAGCTCGTCCTTGCTCGGCACGTCCGTATTGTCTGGATCCTTTTTCATCACTGCTGGACCAGCTTAGTAGCTCATTGCGTGAGCGCTGCATCTCCGCGCGCGGCAGCCTCCGCGTACGCGGCTTTCACCAACTCGCCCAGGGCCTCGAACTCTTCAGTGCGGCTTGACGACGCCCGGTACGCAAGCCCTATGGTCCGCTGCGCCCCAACGCCGGTGGCGAAGGTCGCCAGCCCGATACCGGGGCGGGTGCACTCGCTCGCGACGGCGGACTTGGGCACCAGCGTTGCGCCGAAACCAGCTCCGACGAGCTGCATGATCGTGGTGAGCGACGCTGCCCGCGTCACCGACTGGTTGGCGGCGGGGTGAGACACATTCGCCAGCTTGCACAGGTCGACGATTTGTTCGCGGAGGCAGTGGCCGTCGTCAAGCAACAGCAGGTCGAGCTCCTCGAGGGCTGCGAGCGGCAGGTCGCGACGCCCCGCGAGCGCGTCATCCTCGTGGGTGACGGCGACGAATTCCTCGTCGTAGAGGGGCAGTTCCGTGAGCGTGGGCGTCTCGGTGGGGAGGGCGAGGACGGCGAGGTCGATGCGGCCGTCGCGAAGCTGCTCGAGCAAACGCTCGGTCTGTTCCTCCACGATGCGCGGCTGCAGGTTCTCATACTCGGACCGCAGACGCGGCAGGAGATCCGCCAGAAGGTACGGGGCGACCGTGGGGATCATCCCGATGGTCAACGGGCCGTTGAGCACGCCGTGGGCGCCCTGTGCGCGGGCGACGAAAGCGTCGGCTGCTTCGAGCGTGGTTTTTGCGAAGGGGAGCAGCTCCTCGCCGGCGGCGGTGACGATGACCTTGCGCGTCGAGCGCTCGATGAGCTGGATGCCCAGCCCGCCCTCGAGCGCGACGAGGGCCTGCGACAACGACGGCTGCGAGATACCGAGCTTGGCCGCGGCGGTGCCGAAGTGCTTGTTCTCCGCGATCGTGACGAAGGTGCGCAGCTGCGCGAGCGTCGGTTTATATTCCTTATTGCTCATGCCTATCACCATACCGCACCTTTATAGGTTTTGTTGTTGAGCTTCCGGGTGGGCTGTGGCATACTCGGGTGGCAGAAGACGTGAGAACGTGTTCGTGACTAACTGCGTCACAGTACGCAAATTCACCCTATGTATATGGAGGAATCACTATGCCGATCATGACTGTTGGGGAGCGTTTCCCGGAGTTCAACCTGACCGCGCTCAAGGGCGGCAACCTCAAGGAAGCAGACGCGTCCTCCCCGGACGACTACTTCGAGCAGGTCTCCCTGGACAAGTACGAGGGCAAGTGGAAGATCGTCTTCTTCTACCCCAAAGACTTCACCTTCGTATGCCCGACCGAGATTGCCGCCTTTGGCAAGCTCAACGAGGAGTTTGAGGACCGCGACACCCAGGTGCTCGGCGGCTCCACGGACAACGAGTTCTCCCACTTCAACTGGCGCGCAACGCACGAGGACCTGCTGGACATCCCGTTCCCGATGTTCGCCGACGTCCGCCACGACCTGATCCGCGCTCTCGGCGTCGAGAACGCTGACGGCGTGTGCGACCGCGCGACCTTCATCATCGACCCGGACGGCATCGTCCAGTTCGTGTCCGTCACCCCGGACGCCGTCGGCCGCAACGTCGACGAGGTCCTGCGCGTCCTCGACGCACTGCAGTCCGAGGAGGTTTGCGCCTGCGACTGGCAGAAGAACGATCCGACCAAGAACATCGACAAGATGGCCGTGGTTCAGGACGCCCTGAAATAGCGCGATTCTTCGCACGAAGCCGCCCCGCGCTCCGCACCGCTGGAGTGGCGGGGCGCTCGTCTACTCACCACCAATCACACGAAAGGACACCCAATGTCTATTGACAACCTGCGCGGCGCTCTGCCGGAGTACGCCAAGGACCAGAAGCTGAACCTCGGTTCGCTGACCCGCTCGACCGAGCTGAGCGAGCAGCAGCTGTGGGGCGCGCTCGTCGCCGCTGCCGCCGCGACCCGCAACGCGACCGTCATCTCCGAAATTACCGACGAGGCGAAGGAGCACCTCTCCGAGGAGGCCCTCAACGCTGCGTTCGGCGCCGCCACCGTGATGGCGATGAACAACGTCGGCTACCGCGCCAAGGGCTGGCTTGGCGACGACTACGCGCAGGTCAAGTTCGGCCTCCGCATGAACATCATCTCCAAGCCGGGTGTGGAGAAGGCCGACTTCGAGCTGTGGTCCCTCACCGTTTCCGCGATCAACGGCTGCGAGCACTGCAGCGTCGCCCACGCGAACACGCTGCGCGAGGAGGGCCTGACCAAGGAGCAGATCTGGGAGGGCGTCAAGGTCGGCGCCGTCGTGCAGGCCGTCGCCCAGGCCATCGAGATCGAGGCAGCGCGCTAGCAGCTCGCTTATCGACGCCACGCAAACCCCCAACCCTATTTAGACGCACCAAACCGGCCCGCGGTTCCCTCCCGGGCCGAAAGTGGGTGAATCCTCACAACCCATTGTTTCCCCAGCTCAGGGCCGGTAACGTGGCTGCCATGAACGCACTGGCAGACCTCGTATCCATCGACCGCCGCGGCATGCAACTTGTCGCGGCGGCCGCTGGCA